>NZ_RZRT01000045.1:0-50508 GCF_003998295.1 Mesorhizobium sp. M7A.F.Ca.US.011.01.1.1 | reverse complement strand
CTCCGTGAGCGCTAGCCGCCTTCGGCAGTAGATGCCGGCCGCGTCCCGCTCGTAGCCAAAAGCAACTGCCTGCTGGGCTTTCGGCAACTTTAGTGCTCCGACTGTGCCTCCCAGATGGGCCATATAGAAACGACCAAGCTGATCCCGGGCGTTGCCGATGCCAGCCGGCATCAGATCATTCGAGGCAAGTAGCAATCGGGTGGTCTCAAAGCCGCCTGCGGCTACTATGTAATGGCAAGCCGTGACCTCACGCTTTGTGCCCTTCAAGTCAACACTGTCGATGTGGTCAACCCAACGCCCATTTGGCGCCAGGCGAATTCCCGTCGCCGCGGCGTTTAACCAGATGTGGATACGACGCGAGGACCGCAGCAACCCGGAAAACCGTTTCCACACGTTGGTTGGTGGACTAAACCGCTCCAGGCGGGTCCTGAACAAATCGTCGTCGACGCCCTCTATGAGTTCAACGGGAGAACCAGGCAACGCGCTTGTTGGATCGTAGTCGTAGGACCCAGCCTCGATCACCTCGTGCGCCCGACGGTAGTAGGGCAGCAGTGTTTCATAGGTGATCGGCCAGCCCGAATTGCACACCCATTCGCGCTTCTGGAAGTCGATGCTGTCGAACGGCACGCAGCGGCCACCCCATGCCCGGCTCGATCCTCCCAACGCTCGTATCCGAAAATTCTGGACAGGCGGGTGGACGAGGGGATCTGCGACGATGCCGTGGTAGAGCTCCTGAGACCTCTTGGTCTGCCACTTGCCGCCCGCTTCAAGAACGCAGACGCGTAGCTTTGCATTTTCGAGAGCCGCGGCAATGGCCAAGCCGACAGTGCCACCTCCGACAATGCAGATATCGTAGGCAAGTCCGTCGCCCGCTGTGGTGAATTGAGCGATCAACCTTCACTCCGTCGCGATGCAAGGGATTTGTTTGATCGCCGAAGGCACGCTCCCACCCTTCGCGCCTGGCTTGGGCGAAGCAGGTAGGGCGCGAGGAGCAGTTGGCAACCACCCACTTGATCGTATTTGAAGGGCCGGCGCAAAAGAGGCGGCTTTGGTGCTGAGGTTCTTGACAACTTCAAGGGTCCCTAACCGGAAGAGTTCTTGTTGCGGCATATCACCCTCACAGGGGCACGGTTATGGTGAACGCGTTCGGATGTGGTATTCCGGTCTCCCGCGAGATATCCCGCCCATGGCTCGCCGGCGGACGCGCTGGTGCTCCCGCTGAAGCGTCGGCGTGGGACGAAGACGCTGCCGGCGAATAGCCGCCGCCGGTTCGGAGGATGACAGCCTTGACGCTGTTCGGCCGCCCTGGACGCGAAACCATCCGCGCAATGAGCCTATTAGTTGCGGCAGAAGCGCCTGCACCTGGAATTTTTCCGGGTACATGACGATGACCTCTGTTAATGCCGCAACAGCCGTTTCCCGTTCACAGCCAGTGTCGCCGCGGCCGCTACTTCGGTTCGAATAGCAAACGGCTCGGGAGTACTGCAAGCGCCGGCTCCTCTGGGCTGGCGGGGTACGTGGTCGAGCCTCGATGACGGCCAAGCACAATGTTCCCGCAGTGCGCGTTGCTGGCTCGAATTGTGGAGTGGCGTTCAGCAACGCTCGCGAAGCGCCTCGATCAGCGTCGGGCCCCCTCTTGGGAGAAGCTCATCAGGCGAATGGTAAGGACCTCGGCGTCGGACTTCACCGGTTTTCGCCCCGCTGTTCCGGGCTCCCCCTTGGACGGCGTGTCTTGAGGTCGAACGCATCGCCCGAACTCAGCACGTGAATCTTGAGGTCATAGATTGAAAGAGCAGCATCAGGTTGACCTTCAGCAATGTTCGAGTGAGTAACGCCCGTCGCGTCAACCAGGTAGACAGCGCCGCTGCCGATGACCTTGAATGTATTGCCCTGCACGACGATTGCCGTATCTTCGTCGATGCCGATGCCAAGGACCCGTGGATTCAGCGACACCGCTCCAATGAGCCTGCCAATCCGGCCCCGTTCTGCAAAATGCTGATCGATAATTACGTTCGGCAGGAGGCCCAACCCGGGAGCCATTCGGATATGGCCTATGCGAAAGGAGGCCGCGTTTGGCCCTTTCACCATCATCGTGTCGCTCATCATGGATGCACCTGCGGAGGTGCCGGCGATAATGCCCCCGCCTTGGAAAATTTCATGCACCCGATCATCGATGGGCGTATCACCGATCTGACTGGTAATCCGGAGTTGGTCGCCACCTGAAAAAAACACGGCGCTCACGTTCTCCAGCGCCTTTATTTTCTCGTCGTGCGCTGCCTCAACGCGGTCGTTGACGTAAAGTTCGATAACATCGTCGATCCCGAGCTCCCCAAAGGAGCGCTGATATTTTTCCAAATAGCCTTCCGGCTCATGCGACGCGATGGTCGCAAGGACCAGGCGCCCATCCGGGATCAGATTCGCGACCTCCTTCAGGATGACGCGATCGCCGTCGTGGTCCTCATGCCCACCGATTATTACCAAGGTTCCGGTTTTCGCCTTTGACAGGGACGTCTTCTTCTTAGTGCTCAATTTTCTTTGTCCTCCTTGCGCAGGAAGACATGTGCATGCTTGTCGTCACTGGTCATGAAAGCGACTGCGAACTCGCGGCTGTTGTGAGCCCAGCCAGATAGTCCAGCGGCAGTAAGCACTATGCCGCCCGCTTCGCCACCGATCGTTTCGAGCTCCTTGATTGAAGCCTTGAGAGCTTGCTCAGGTCCGTCGGCAAGTGCATGCATGACCCGCGCCGCGAGGGTTTTTCGCGCGATATGCTCGCCATCTCCGGAGAAGGCCACTGCTCCCAAATGATTGTCCGCATAGTAGCCGCAGCCGGGCACGGGAGAATCGCCGACGCGGCCCGGATGACTGCCGTCCAGTCCACCGGTCGACGTGCCGACTGCCAAGTTGCCGTGCTGATCGAAGGCTATGCAGCCGACCGTATCGTGCTTGCCAGTTCGCGATCGTTCGAGCTGCTCTGGGCTTACCAGATCCGCCGGATCGCAAAGCTCCATCTGTTTTTGCTGGGCAAAGCGCCTGGCGCCACCCGACGCCAGAAGGATTGGCTCTTCAAACAGCATAGCCTTCGCGACACTGATAGGATGCCACACGCCCTTGATGACAGTAACAGCACCGACGTTGACATTCTTCCCCTCCATCAGTGAGGCGCACATCTCTATCTCGCCGTCTCCGTTCAAAGCGCTACCGTAACCTGCGTTGAACGTCGGATCCGATTCCAGGACGCGGACCGCTGCTTCGACCGCGTCCACCGCCGTCCCCCCACTTGCCAGGATTGTGCGGCCTGCCTCCAGGGCGTTGATGCATCCGCTCCGATTTGCCTCTTCCTCCTCGGGACTTATCTCCTTGGCGCCGCCGTGCACGATGAGCGACCACATCAGCTGGCCCTCAGATGGTGCACATCGTGGTTGTCACGACCTCGTCTGATAACCACCGCGGGTTCGAAACCTGTAACTTGTCGCCAGACAGCTTCGACGTCATCGACGGTCAGCACAACCAGATCACGCTCCCGGGCAAGCTCAAGGCAAAAGCGAACAGCCTCCTGCTCGGGATACGAGACGTGCATTCGGGCGGGAGCGCAGCCGGCCTGCAGGGCACCTTCCCGCAGCAGCCCAGCTATCGAGCCTGGGGCTCGGCCGCGCAATTCGTTCTCGTCTTCCTTGAAGACGATGATGTCAAATATCTTCGATGCCACAGCTCCCATATTGCGAATGTCGCAATCCCGACGGTCACCGGGTATGGCGACCAGCCCAATCGTGCGCTGATGGCCGCTCCGCATATGAGAGACCAGCTTTCCGAGCGCTGTCAGCCCCTCAGGATTGTGGGCGTAGTCGACTATGGTGCGAAAACCATGCCCGTCAAAGACGTTGAGGCGGCCAGGGGAATGCTCGAACGACGTGGTGAACTCAGCCAATGCACCGCGGATCGTGGTTAGTGGGACGCCATGGCAGTACGCCATCGCAATGGCCGCCAAGCTGTTGGCGACGTTGAACTCAGCCGCGCCTTCGAATGTTGCAGGGATTTCATCGACGCACATCAGGAAGAGGGATTGACCATCTTCATGAATGAAGATGTCCCACCCATCCCCGCTGCGCTCGCGCGTCAAGGCACGTCCGCCTTCAGCCACGTGGTCCCTCAACGTATTGGGCCACTCAGTCCTGTTCGCCAGCGAAAAATAGCAAACGCTGCCCCTGGCTTCGCGCGACATTGCTGACGTATGGACATCATCCGCGTTGAGGATGCTCCACCCGCCCCGGCGCACCGACTCCACGACAACGGATTTCACCTGCGCCAGATCCTCGATCGTATCAATGCCTTTGAGGCCAAGATGATCACCATGGACGTTGAGAACCGCGCCGACATCGCACTCATCAAAGGCCAGCCCCTCGCGGAGGATCCCGCCGCGGGCACATTCCAGCACCGCAATGTCGATGCCCGGCTCGCGCAGCACGACCCTGGCGCTCTTCGGACCCGAGCAGTCCCCCGTCATGATCCGTTCGCCGTTCAGATAGATGCCGGTGGTCGACGTAAGCCCCACATTGGAGCCATTCGCCTGCAGGACATGCGCGAGCATGCGAGCGGTAGTCGACTTACCGTTGGTTCCGGTTATCGCGAAAATTGGAATTCGCCCATTCTGACCGCCAGGAAACAGAAGATCAAGCACCGGCCGCGCAACGTTGCGAGCGCGCCCCTGGGATGGTTCCAGATGCATGCGAAAGCCGGGGCCGGCATTCACTTCGATGATGCCGCCGCCGGTTTCGCTCACCGGTCGCGAGATATCGCTGCAGACAAAATCGATGCCAGCGATATCAAGTCCGATGATCTGCGCCGCCCGCCTTGCGATCAATGCGTTTTCCGGATGGATCTCGTCTGTCCGGTCTATCGCCGTTCCGCCGGTGGAAAGATTGGCAGTGGGCCGCAAGAAGACCCTTTCGCCCCGAGCAGGAATGCTCGACAGCGTAAGCTGCGATCTCGAGAGAAAGTGCTCGACGCATTCATCAATTTGAATCCGGGTGAGCACCGAGGAGTGGCCTTCTCCTCTCCTGGGATCACGGTTCGTCTCTTCCACAAGCTCAGAAATAGAGTCCCGTCCGTTACCTATGACATGCGCCGGAATCCTTTCGGCGACCGCAACCACTCTTCCTTCGATAACCAGGATCCTGTGGTCCGAGCCGACAAAGTGCTGTTCAATGATCACGCTGCGACTATGTTCGCGCGCCTGTTCGAAACCCCAGCGAACCTCTTCCACAGTCGCCAACCCAATATTGACGCCCCGTCCATGATTGCCGTCCAGCGGTTTGGTAACCACGGGGTAGCCGAGCCGGGCCGCACCAGCGACAGCTTCAGGCTCTGACCGGACCAGCTCCCCCTTTGGCACTGGCAGCCCGGCCTGGCGCAACAGCAACTTGGTGAGATCTTTGTCGGAGGCAATCTCGGTGGCAATCTCGGAAGTGAAATCGCTGCAACTCGCGCGGATACGCTTCTGGTGCCTGCCCTGGCCAAGGAGCACGAGGCTGCTCTCATCGATCCGGATTGCGGGGATGCCTCGTCTCTCGGCCTCTCGTACAAGGGAGGCGGTTGTTGGGCCGAGGGCACGCTCATCGGCAAGGACCTTCAGCAGTTGCAGCCTGGCGGCGAGTTCAAAGGGTCCGTCCGCTTCGGCAACTTCGCGCAGATCCTCGGCACCCTGCAGGTTAGCGGGCAACAGACTGTCCACCAGCTCAAGGGCAATGCGGCCGGCCAGCAGCGCGACGGCCTCGTCCTGATATGCGAACATCACATTGTAGGTGCCGGGGCTGCCTTTGACCGACCGCGTCTTGCCACGCGTTACCCGATGACCAACGACGGTCTGTAGCTCCAGAGCAACGTGCTCCACAACGTGGCCGAGCCACGTGCCTTCTTCCATGCGTCGTAGGAAGCCCCCGGCAGCGCCATAGCTGCAGCCATGAGCTGCGAGCCCAGGTAACAGGCGACCAAGATTTTCGGTAAATCCGGGCAGTTTGTCTGTCGGGAAGCCTTCCAGCGCTCCTAGATCAATCTGAATTTGCACCATCGGGGTCAAGCTGTAGAGGTGCGGCCCGCGGAACACACGGACGTCGAGCACGCGTATCGTGCGCTGCATGGCGTCCTGCGACAGTTCGTTAGCTAACATCGATGTCTCCAATCAACCAACCCGCAACCAGCGTATGATCGGTAAGTTCCGGCTTATTGGGTGAATTTATTTTTGCAGAAGATCGAAACAAAAGTTCGAAATAACATTTGTTTATCTTGGGGGTTCCCAGGGAATCGGCATTAAAGCTCAGTGAGAGCCAGCAGTTTTTTGCGGGCCAGCCACGTTGGGATCGGCTAGACACACCCGAAGCAGCGTTTGAGCGATGCCGTTTCGAAAACGCCAAAATTAAATCGAGGAGGAACATTCCTCATACCAGGATGTTGGGGCAGACAAATCTCGGAGGATTCATTGATGTTCATGCACAACAAGCGACTGCAATATACGGTACGTGTCTCTGAACCGAACCCTCGCCTGGCGTGTATGATCATGGAGCAGTTCGGTGGCGCCGATGGCGAGCTTGCAGCAGCCATGCGCTATTTCACTCAGGGGCTGGGCGAAGACGACCTTGGCCGTAAAGACATGCTGCTGGACATCGCCACCGAAGAGCTCAGCCACCTCGAAGTGGTCGGCTCTATCATCACCATGCTCAATAAAGGTCTTAAGGCGCAACTTGCCGAAGGCCAGATGAAAGAAGCTGATCTTTATCTGATGATCGGGAGCAGCGGAACATCGGTCAAGGAGTCGATCCTGTTTGGCGGCGCGCCGGCACTTTGCGACTCGGCCGGGGTTCCTTGGACCGCCTCCTATGTGGATTCGCGCGGCGAGCCGACCGTGGATTTGCGATCGAACATAGCGGCCGAAGCGCGCGCCAAGATTGTTTACGAGCGGCTAATCAACATTACCGACGATCCAGGTATCAAGGACGCGCTCGGCTTCCTCATGACACGCGAAGTCGCCCACCAGAAGTCGTTCGAAAAAGCGCTTTACGCCATCGAGAACAACTTCCCGTCGGGCAAGCTCCCTGGGGTCGAGAAGTATGCCAGCATGTATGTGAACACCTCGCAAGGGGAGGGCGACGCTAACGGCCCGTGGAACTCTGGGCAAGAATGGGACCGTATCGACGATCTCGAAGAGGTCATGCCAGCTGATGGCGGAGATGGAACTGCGACCGTCGAGCTCAGGGCCAAGGACATGAAGGTTGTGGTCAAAATGGCCGAGCGGACACTCTCGGACCCGGCAGCCAATCCTATGACCGGCGCAGATCTTGGCGCGGGCCCCGGCGCCGGACGGACCAAGAATGGCGATATGGGTGGTGCGGCTAATATCCAAGAAGCCCCCGCCATGGCTGAATCCGCGGCCAAGAAGCGCAGCAAGCGATCTTAGCCCAATGGGTAAATGGCACTTGCCGCAGAGCCACTGCGGCGAAGGGCTGGCAAATACTCTGGTTAGCAAAATGCATGGGAGAGCTCGGCCGGTTTCTGCGGACAGCTCGCTTTGAGCGGATGCGCGGATTGAATCCGGGCGCGTGGCAGCTTTCAGCGTCGTAGCGGCCGAATGTGCGTAAAGTCCTCTCCCGACAGCGCCGTTGCAGCCTAAAGACCGGCAGGAACATTGCTTGTAATTCAGAAATTAGAAATGTTGCAGGATACCTCCGATGCGGCACCAGGCATTCGATTTCTTGAAGATGATCGTCGCCACTCCATCTCCTAGCGGGTTCGAGCAACCCGTCGCGAAGCTGTACCGCGAATACGTCGAGCCATTCGCAGACAAGGTGACCACCGATGTGATGGGCAATGTCATTTCCGTCATAAATCCCGGCGCTTCTATGCGAATTATGTACGCTGGTCACATGGACGAGGTGGGGTTCATAGTCCACCATATCGACGAGAACGGCTTTTTATTCTTCAGCACTATCGGCGGGACCGACGTGGCCACCGAGATAGGGCAGCGGGTTCGGGTGCATGGAAAAGAACACGTGCTCGGAGTTGTCGGACGGAAGGCGATTCAAACCTTCCAGTTGTCCGATAGCACTCAGACACCTTCCTTGAAGGATTTGTGGATCGACATCGGAGCGACCTCGCGCGAGGAAGCTGAAACGGTTGTTCAGGTCGGCAACCCTGTAACCATAGAGTCTGCGTTCGCGGTCCTTCGCGGCAACTATGTTGTCGGCCGAGCCTTCGATAATAAGGTTGGCTTGCTGATCGGAGCCGAGGTGGTGCGTTCCCTGGCACAAAATGGCGGCCTCCACCCAGACGTGGGAATCTACGTCCTCGGCACAGTGCAGGAGGAGATCGGGTCGCGCGGCGCCCATACCGCGGCGTTCAACATCGCTCCGCAAACAGCGCTCGCGGTGGATATGGGTGTCGCCATGGATTATCCCCGTGCCAGACCGGAGGAGCAAGGCAGGCTCGATCTAGGCAAAGGCCCGGGCATTTCCCAAGGTGCCAATACGAATCCTGTTGTTCCCGGGATCTTAACGTCAGC
This sequence comes from Mesorhizobium sp. M7A.F.Ca.US.011.01.1.1, assembly GCF_003998295.1. Taxonomy (NCBI): domain Bacteria; kingdom Pseudomonadati; phylum Pseudomonadota; class Alphaproteobacteria; order Hyphomicrobiales; family Phyllobacteriaceae; genus Mesorhizobium; species Mesorhizobium sp. M7A.F.Ca.US.011.01.1.1. The sequence goes on along the minus strand of NZ_RZRT01000045.1, from coordinate 41,960 downwards.
CGCCAGAGATAGGCAGATTCCGTTTCAGCAGCAGGCCACGGGTGGGAAGAGCCCCACTGATGCTCGTGTCGTGCAGGAAAGCCGAGGCGGTGTCGCGACAGGGGTCATCTCCGTGCCACTTCGCTATATGCACACGCCGTCGGAAGTGCTGTGTCTCGATGACATCCAAGCCACCATCGAACTGGTCTGCGAGTTTTGTCGCCGAATCCGGCCTGACACTGATTTCACGCCGCTAGCGACAGCGGAACAAGCAACAAACGACTGGCAGTCTGACGCAAGAACCGAAGTTAACAATTCTCATTGATTCGACGCCCGAGCAATCCAGCCCCGTTCGAAACAGGCGCCCATAAAAACTCTGTAGATCGGCGTGTTGCGACTGTTCCCGTGCGTCGTGATCAACTCGCGCCTGATACGTTTGCGGTCATGGTAACCAGCATTTCGACTTTGGCCGCGGCAGCCCTGGTCGTTGGCGTCGTTGGAGTGCGCCGCCAGGGCCTGGCCAGCGCCCGTCGCCACTGTACTTCGGGTAGGCTTCCTGTCTAGCAGACCCGATGAGTATTTCCCGAAAAACCCACTTCTGCCTCCCTTAATGCCCGGTGTGCCAGGCTGAAAGGTTCAGGGGCGGGAGGCTCCCGGCGATCGAGGGTCGAAGCTCTGGAGTTGCGGAGCGAACCTCCTCAGACTCCGCTATGCGGACGAAGGCGACGTGCACCCATGGCGATCTCCCTGTTGGTCCCGAGAGCATGTCGCCCCCCACTTGAACGGTTTGACTGTGACATTCGGATTTGGACAATATCGCCGACAAGCCGGGCCACCCTTCAAATGCATCGCTGCACTGGTCGACCACCGGAACCCTGCAATTGGCGAGATCCGCCAGCGGAGCAGTGCCACACTTATCACAGGTTAAGTCGGGCCGGTATTTATGATATAACGTTGGGCATCATTCGCCGTTCCGCTGCGAGTGACTGAGAGACCATAGCGCTCCCGCCCAAACGGAGAGCCGACATGATTGATGAAAGCCCTTTAACTGCCAAGTTCCGTCGTGCCTTCACCCTCACGCCAGATGAGCGTCAAGCTCTCGACGCGATTAGAATAAGGATCGTTGCGATTGGCGCAAACCAAGACTTGGTTCGGGAAGGCGACCAGCCGTCCCGGTGCATAATGGTCCTGGCAGGCTTAGCTAGCACCTCGAAGATAATAGGAGACGGGAAGCGTCAGGTCACTGCCTATCATGTGCCTGGCGACATGCCCGATCTGTTGAGCCTGCACCTTGATCTTTTGGATAGCGACGTTCGAACGGTGAGCGCTTGCAGTGTTGGCTTCATAGATCACTCGGCTATCCGGCTGCTCTGCGAACGCTACCCTAGGCTGGCGGCAAATCTTTGGCGAACGACACTGGTTGATGCATCGATCTTTCGCGAATGGGTGGTCAATGTAGGGAAGCGCCAAGCGCTTGGCCGAGTGGCCCATCTTCTCTGTGAGATCATGCTGCGTATGGACGACGCCGGCCTCGCGTTCGATCAAAGCTGCGCTTTTGCTGTGACGCAAGCTGACCTTGGCGAGGCCACAGGGCTGTCAGCTGTCCACATCAACCGGACACTCAAGGCTCTTCGAGAAAAGCAGCTTACTTCGCTCGTGAATGGCCAATTGACCATCCATGATTGGGAAGGACTGGCTATTCTTGCTGAGTTCCGTCACGATTACCTGCACTCAGCAAGGACCAAGCGAAGGGTGGAGTCCTTGTCGATGCACTGATTGCTGCAGGGGGCTCTTCAGATTGCCGCGGTGAAGAGTTTTCCGGCCGCCTTTGGGGTCGATCTGCTTTGCTTGGCTACTCGGCGCGCAGTGCACAAAAATTTCCCTACGAATGACGTACCCGGCGCTTGGAAACATTCCGACGAGTCCGGTTGAAGGAAAACATCGGTAACTGTCCTCATGGAGTCCAGATCGCAAGATTCTGCCCAGCCGTAACATCCCATTTATGAATCTGGACCCTCGAACTCGGTGAGAGAGCACGTCGAGCTGCGCAGGTATTCAGTCAAACTTGCCGGCCACTGGCATTGGATGCTTCCAGGTCGAACTGGGCGCCACTGGCATGAAGCAAGGCTGCGACCAAATTCTCGTCCGCTGACTTTTTGCCGGTGTATAGGCGCACAAGCTCGTGCGCCTGGACTTTCCAATCGCACTCCGGGCTGTCCCTTATGGCTGACGTAAGGGTCCGAGAGAGTATGTCGAAATCCAACAGCGAAATACCCGGTCGGCTTCCTTTCATGACCAAATCCGTCCTGTTGATCTGTGGTGGCCGGCCTGCCAAAACAGCCGTCGAGGTCGCACTCTTCACGGCAAGAACCATTTCGGTTCCTGGCCCGCTGAGACGGCTCCACAAAAACTCAAAGGTAAGTTTTGTTTTCGATCACCCGGCAAATCGCAGGTGAGGGGGGTCTTCGGCGCACCAATCAAACTTGATCAGGCGGCATCTCTCATTTCTGCGTCGTTGACGGGAAGCTCCTGGGAAGACAGGTCACGCTGTCGAGCCCAATTCCGCTCAGCATCGAGCAGTTCATTCTCTCCAGTCAAGCCGTTCATAAACAGTCTGAGTACGTGTGTAGCTATGCGCTCTCCGTCCTGCGAAGCGACACGTACACCGCGCTCTTTACAGACCGTCCTACAAACGTGGGCAAGCACCATAATATCGCTCGGCTCCAAAAACCGACCTGGATATAACATACCGTCCTCCGTGGAAAAGCTACCGTGAGCTTTTGATTACGCAAGGTCACCGGCAGCCACAATTAACTATGATAGTCGTGTACTCGACTCTGCAGAAAGTTCGAGCGGCGCCTCCAAACGCATCCGGGATAGCACTACAGCCGAATACGGGGCTATTTAGCAAGGCGAGGTGCCCTCCAAGCTTAGAATTTAGACAAGGTTCTTCGCGTGAGAGACCCACCATGATCCGCGGGCCGTTGCACTTTGTGCACCTCCTTAATAGAGACAGAGGCACATCAGATGGGAAAGCCTTGAACCATGCAGAATGACGCTGAAGCTCAGCAGGTCCAGTTATTGCAGCTCACTGCTGACATAGTGGCGGCGTATGTTCAGAAGAACGCGATCCCGGCGGCCGTTCTCCCCGAATTGATCGCCAGTGTGAATTCTGCCTTGTCGGGATTGAGTCAGCCGGTGGAAGCGCTGCCGCCCGCGCTTGTTCCGGCAGTTAATCCAAAGAAGTCGGTGTTTCGCGATTACATCGTCAGCCTTGAGGACGGACGCAAGTTCAAGTCTATGAAGCGCCACCTTGGTTTGCTGGGAATGACACCCGACGAGTACAGAGCCAAATGGGGCCTCGCACGAGACTATCCGATAGTGGCGCCGAGCTACGCGGCTCAACGGTCGGAGCTCGCTAAGTCTTCCGGCCTTGGCCGCAAGGCAGTTGCGAAAACGCGAGCAAAGAAAGCGCCAACAAGGCAGAAGGCCAAGGTCTAGCGGCGGTCCGTATACACTCTTGCGGCAACGGTGGTCATTCCATTGTCTGGCACGTCGCCGCCGACAAAGAGGGTTGTGGGCTCCCCATATTCGCCAAGCGAAGGATTGGCATCGCGCGACCACGCAATGACGCCAGCGTGTTTACCCGCCACACCCCTCGCAGTCCTTATGGCGCGGTCCTCGGTCCGCTGCTCGGCTGACCCAAAGACGAGCTGAAGGTCGCCGCTCTCATCGCGGTCAATGCTGTGACGACGATGAGTCTCGGGGCCTTCTGTTGCGGCAGCAAGCTATCTGACATGGAGGCTCTCCCTCCGCTGGGCCACCGGCTGGCGTGACGTGACCGGCTCGCTTGGAAGAAACTCAGACGTGCCTATGATCGGTATCATCGATGACTCCCGCTCTGGCCGTGCCTGTTTAGCTCTCAGCTCAATGATTTCGTCATCTCGTCTGGAAATTCGGCTTTCCAGATTGGCAATGCGCTCTGCTAAGAAATAGCGCCCAACTGCAAATCCACCGCCTCCGAACAGCACGGCGAATGTGGCGAAGGCTGTCGGCTGGGCGATGACCAGTTCGGCGTTATTGCCAATGAAAGCGATAAGGTCGTGCATCGAGAGCCGCCTAAGTCATGCCAGCACAGGCGGCGTGGGATCGTAGCTGATCGCCACGAAGCCAGGGTACCTGTTGGCGAGAGCGAGGATTTGGGTCTCAAGCTCGCAGGTGTAGGCCATGAGCGCCTTCACGGCCTCAAGCGGGCTTTCGTAGCGAGCGATGAGCTCCTCCGCTTTCGAGTGCAATTCGGCTTCGGCGTCGGCATGCAGATGCATTGCCGCCATTTTCGGTCTCCTAGATCTAGCGACTTGCCCGGCGCGGTGCGGAGAGCGAGTCAAGCCGTTCTTGCAAATGGCAATTGAGGACAATCATTTCTGAGCAATGAACTTGTCAGCGATTGCCTGCAAAACAGCTTCCTGGCGGCTGTGAGCGTCGCAAAGTGGTCCATGAGATCGCTCCAAAAGATTGTGCGCATAGTGAACAAAAACGGAACATAATTGTCAAGGTCGAATTGGCTGGGCGTGGATGGAGTTCCTATCTGGGCTACAGTTGGGGCGAGGGATATTGGCCCTAGCAATGCTTCGGCATCGTAGCCCCCGTCGGCGAGCAGCATTGAGCCTAACCCCTTTGCCAAGCCCGCTGCGGAGGCGATGTCGCTCGCCTGGCCTGCCGTGAGCGGCCTGCCTTGGGCGTCGACAAGAGCGTGGATTTGGTTGTCAGTCCGGCTCGGGAACGTGTTGACGATCATTTCCTTGACAATCAGCCTTGAGACCCTGCCCGTCGCCTCGATAGCATTTGAACTTCCGCGGCCACCGTGCAGCAACCTTGCAATGCGATTGAGATACACCTCAAGGAACAATCAACCCGCAACCTCGTTGGGCAGGATCGCGTCAGGAGAATGCTGTGCGACACGTCATGTTGGGAGCTCTGGCCGGCCTTGCGGCAACGATGGCGATGACCAGTGCCATGCGGCGGTTCCATGGATTGCTGAACGGGACGAATCGCTACCCTTTGCCGCCGCGTGAAATTGTCGATCGCCTGAACTCCGGGCGCGATGAAAGGCAGGCGCGAACAAATACTCTGTTCGCACATTTTGGCTTCGGCGCCATCACTGGCGCCGTTTTCGCCCTTTTGCCTCGGCATCGCGGCAGCGGCATACTCTATGGCCTCGGCGTGTGGACAGCCAGTTACCTGGGTTGGATTCCTGCAGCGCGAATTCTTGCTCCCGCATGGCGTCATCCTGCAGAAAGGAATCTGCTGATGATCGCCGTGCACATCGTGTGGGGTACCGTGCTCGCGAAATCGCTCAGCGAGTTGGAAGCCGCCGAAGCCGAAGCATTCGGCAGGCCTGCCGACGCCGAACTGTCAGTCTTGGAAAGGCGCGAGAGAGGAACTGGCCCATGAAGCCGATCCCGTTTTGGCTCGATCGAGAGCCCGAGATTTCTTTCGGTGCCTTCCAAGGCAACCGTGACTTCGAAGTCGTAATCGTCGGCGCGGGCATCGTGGGCCTGCACGCTGCCTATCTGCTACGCAGCTCGGGTCTGAAGGCCGCGGTTCTTGAGGCGCGCCAGATCGGCCAGCAGGCCACCGGCCGCTCCACCGCCAAGGTCACATCCCAGCACGGGCTCAAATACGCTTCCCTCATTCGCAATTTCGGCCGCGAAGGCGCGAAGCTTTACGCGGACGCGAATGAAAAGGCCAAGGAAGAGATCGCTGCACAGTGCTTGCTTATGGTGGATAAGGCCAAGCTGGAAGCCAAATCTGCCTTCATCTATGCTGAAGACGAACAACAGGCGGACACTTTACGCCGTGAGGCCGACGCCGCCGCATCGCTTGGATTGCCCGCCGAATTCCTGTCCGATCCGGAGCTGCCCGTTACGGCGACCGCGGCGCTCCGCTTTTCCGGCCAGTACCAGTTCGATCCGTATCTTTATCTTTGCGGGCTGGCCCGTCTGGTGAGCGAGAGCACCATCTCCGTTTTCGAAAACAGCCGCGTTCTTGAGATTGCAGGCGAGGGGCCTTATCAGTTGACTCTGGCTGGCGGCATTGTGACCGCCGGTAAGGTCGTCGTCGCCACGCAGATGCCCATCATCGGAGACGGACTCTTCTTTGCCAAGGCTTTCCCATTCGCGCATCCGGTCGCGGCAGCGCCACTGCCGGAACAAGCAAGAGTGGACGGCATGTTCATCAGTGCCGGCCGGCCGTCTCATTCCTTTCGCACGACGAACCGTGACGGCAAGCGCTTTCTGGTGGCCGCCGGCGGCGAATTCAAGACCGGAGACCGCGAGGGTGCGGATCGCGCCGTCGCCGACATGCTGGCCTTCCTCAAGGCAACGTTCGCTATCAACCAACCCTCGCACCTTTGGATAAACGAAGATTTCCGATCAATGGACGGAATGGCCTTTGTCGGCTTGGCGAGTTCTTCCAAACCAGACCTTCTTGTTGCTACCGGTTTCGACGCATGGGGCATCACACAAGGTGTCGTTGCAGGAGAGATCCTCGCGTCGCAGCTTCTCGGCAAATCCCACCCTGCGGCGGAGATCTTCGACGCGACTCGTATCAAACCGCTCGCAGGCGGCCCGACGTTCATATCCGAGAACGTCAAGACGGCTACTCATTTGGTGGCCGAACGGCTCCTGGGTTCAAGAACTATGGAAATCAGCAAGATCCGCCCAGGAGAAGGGGGGGTGATCGAGCACGACGGAGAGCAACTGGCTATCAGGAAGGCGCACGACGGTACGGTAACCGCCCGCTCCGCGATTTGCACCCATCTTGGCTGCGTTGTTGGATGGAATTCGGTCGACCGGACGTGGGACTGCTCATGCCACGGATCCCGCTTCGATGAAGCTGGTGAGGTTCTTTCCGGCCCCGCCACGAGACCGCTCGAGCCGCGAGCGTCGCCGAATGCCGGGCACGCTAAATGAGAGTTCTCGTCACCGGCGCGTCGGGTTTGATCGGGACCGCGCTTTGCGCGCGGCTGGCGGCCGGGGGACATGACGTCGTTCGTGTGCTCCATCGCCCCAGTGTTGCCCCGTTCACCGGGCCTCCTCCCATCTTGCTCGACATGGCAAATGCGCTGCGGGCGCAGGACTGGATCCCTCATCTTGCCGGTGCCGATGCCGTTGTGAATTGCGCCGGCGTTCTGCAGGACAGCGTTCGCGAGAATACCCAGCATGTCCATACAGGCGGCGCCTCGGCACTCTTTGCCGCGTGTGAACAGGCAAATGTGAAAAAGGTCATCCACTTCTCGGCTATCGGCGTCGATCGCCAGCAGCCGTCCGCTTTCTCCGCCAGCAAGCTTGCTGGCGATGAGGCATTGATGGCGCGCGATCTCAACTGGGTGATCCTGCGCCCCTCGGTTGTGCTGGGGAGGCCGGCGTTCGGCGCAAGCGCGCTTTTTCGTGGTCTCGCTGCTTTGCCACTGTTGCCTGTGATGCCCGACACGGGTCGTCTTCAGGTCGTACAGCTCGACGACGTGATCTCCACCGTTCTCTTCTTTCTTAGGCCCGACAGCCCATCGCGCCTCGCTCTGGAACTGGCTGGGCCTGAAGCCCTTTCCATGAACAAGGTCGTTGCCTGCTACCGCCACTGGTTCGGATGGAACAGCGCCCGGGAATTCATCCTGCCCAATTGGGCCGCAGCAATCCTATACCGGGTTGGGGATGCGGCGGCTCGGCTCGGCTGGCGTCCGCCGATGCGCAGCAATGCCGCAAAGGAGATCGAGCGGGGCGCGGTCGGTGATCCCCAGCCGTGGATAGCGGAGACCGGCATTCAACCGTCAAGTCTTGCAACCGCACTCAGCCTTAACCCTGCCACGGTGCAGGAACGATGGTTCGCTGGTCTCTACGTTGTCAAGCCTGCCATCTTCGTTGTGCTACCCTTCTTCTGGATCATGACCGGCGTTATTTCCCTCACCACCGGCTGGCGCAGCGGAGTTGAGTTGCTCATCGACACCGCGGTCGGCGCGCTGGCCGGGCCGGCTGTCGTCGCCGGCGCGCTGGCCGACATGATCGTCGGTGCGCTGATCGCCTGGCGCCCGACCGGCCGGCTTGGTCTCTTCGGCGCAATCGCGCTGTCGCTTTTCTATGCGATCGCTGGGAGCATTCTGCGGCCGGAACTCTGGAACGAGCCGCTCGGCCCGTTGATGAAGATCCTGCCGATCCTGGTTCTGCATTTTGTCGCGCTGGCGGTGCTGGAGGAACGCTGATGGTCTATTTCGTGCTCAAATACCTGCATGTCATCGGTGCGGCTGTGCTGTTGGGAACTGGCGCCGGCATCGCCTTCTTCATGCTTCTGGCACACCGAACCGGAAATGCCGCGACCATCGCGGCTGTCGCCCGCATCGTCGTCCTCGCCGATTTTCTGTTCACGGCTACGGCCGTTGTTGCGCAACCTGTGACCGGAATCGCTCTCGCCCAGTACGCGGGCTATTCGCTTGCTGAAGGATGGATCGTTCTTTCGATCCTGCTCTACATTGCCACCGGCCTGTTCTGGCTGCCTGTGGTTTGGATGCAGATCAAGATGCGCGATCTCGCCATCAACGCCGCGACGTCCAACCAACCCCCGCCTGAGCGCTACAATCAGTTGTTCAGGCTCTGGTTCGCCTTCGGCTTTCCAGCCTTTGCGGCTGTGCTCGCCATCTTCTGGCTGATGATTGCGCGCCCGCCGATCGAGTGGCTGGCCTTTTAGCCGTCGTGGCTCGCTAAACGCTGCCCTGCGGCGTCTGGGCGAAGGAGTTGCCCAAGCCGCCATTTCAACGCCGAAACAGAAGGGTCGACACAGTGCCGGCCTTTCGCGACGCGTTCCAGTCCAGGCGCTGTCTGATTATGGCCGACGACCCTTGGCAACATCTACCTGCCGGCCATGGGACGTTCCATCTGCCAGCCTGTGGCCCACAATTCCAATCTCGACATCACCAGTTGCACTGCTGTCCCCGAGCCGGCGGACAGCCGATGAGAACCTGCCCGATCGGCGACCGGTCATTCTGATCAGGCTTACTATGATGCTTGGGTGGGCCCGGCGACTCCGAAGGAAGGACATCCTCAGCCACGATATGAAGGGTCAATTGCAGTGCAATCGCGTCGGCCGGGAGGTCAACGCGACGGTTGTCAACAAGCTTCCCTCGATCACCATGCCTTGGTGGGGCCGACCAAACCGATCTGAGCGACGAACCGCTGAGGTTTGCGGAAGGCATGACGCCGGCGCCTCACGAGCGGGCGCGGATCCGAAGCATTTCTGTGAACATGCCGATTGCGGCAAGGGTGCGCCGCGCTTCGCTAAGCCGGATCGATATTCAGCGTAGCCAGATCATTGCGGCGGCGAGGTGTACGAAGCCTGTAAGTGAACTGTGCGTCGGTCGTAGCGCGTGGCGAATCTACGGAAGTGTTTGAGGCGATTGAGCATCGTTCGATGCGGTTTCGGTGCTTGTAGATGTCGGTGTCGTGAGGGATGGCGGCTTGCGGTTGCGCTTGGATGGGATCACCGCCTTGGCCTTCATGCCGGCGATGCGTTGGCGTAAGTCGTTGCTGTCATGGGCTTTGTCGGCTAGCACGGCACAGGCCTCCTGGCCCTTTCAGAAGATCAGGAGCAGTGGTGATGTCATTGGCTTGGCCAGGTGTGATCAGAAACCGCAAGGGACGGCCGAGCGTGCCGCAAAGCATGTGGGATCTTGGTGGTCAGTCCACCTCGGGAACGCCCCAGCGCCTGATCCTTGGCCCCCCTTAACCAACAACCCCGATAGGCAATGATTTGGCCGAAGCCTAGCTGTGCTCGCTCTACACGTTATTGCAAGCCGTTCAAATTTGAGCTTCCGAACTAATGCTTTAGCGAGGGTATCTCATGTAAATCACTTAAGCCTTCTGCGCGGTGAGGTTCCACCGTTCTTGACTGGCCGTCGGCGACGCTAACGACGAAATAGGAGAACGCAATGACCCGCAGTCACGTTGAACGTCTTGATGAGTTTAGGGAAATTCTGGTCGCGGCTCGACGCGAAGGAATCCGTAATGTGCACCATACTCGCGACGCGATGCGGGCAAGTGGCTTTCAAATTGGGGATAGCGACGGCTCCAGCTACGGAGCCGAGCTGAAGGCGCTCCAAGAGGAAATTGAGGCAGTCGACCGCGCCATAGAGGACGAGAAGCGGTTGACCTTGGCCATCGAGAGCGCGGCTCAATCCCGACGACCGACCAAACCCAGAATCGTGAAGGGAACATGAAATCAGATACGGTCCTTGGCGTTCCTTGCGTCAATCGACCTGCGGCAGCCGATCTGAATAGCGCCGGCCGGCCGCGCGCACCGCTCGGCGCGTGTCGCACACGGACGAACGCGGTTGATCGGTTCCGCGCTCGTCGGTGAAGGCGGAAACGTCATCGTCGACATGAAGGTGTTGCCGATGTCGTCCCCAATCGTCCGTCCGCTGGACGATCGGACTCGACAACGAAGTCGACCGCCATGCGGGCCGTGCGTCGGTCGGGCCGACCACGGTCACCCAGAGTGCCACCGGCTCGATTAGGCCCGCGGATCGCGTAGGCGCCGGCCTCTCGTGGAGTTGCGCGAAGTGACCACCTTGCAAATGTGCTTTCTTCAATGGGAAAGCTTCATATCCGCTGTTCCTAGCTGAGCTAGCGTGCTCGCATTCACAGTAAGCCAGTTACGCGCATCCCGGCGCTCGCATAGCTCTCTTCACCACTCAAATAACGATCAACAACAGTGCGCTTCAAACTCTCGCTGTGTTTGGACATGAAAACCCCCGAAGGTGGATGTCCAACTTTCGGGGGTCAGTTCAGTTCCCGGGGTGGTTTATGGTTAGCTCTGAAGAGGCAATGGACCTCGAGTACTATACCGAAGCATGACTACGAGCCCGTCGCCATTGCGCGCGATGGGCTCCGGATATGCGATTGCGCATTTTTCTAGGAACCGTCATTTCGCAGCGAAGTTCGGTACCGAAGGGACGTTCCGATATGGAGTTGATCATGAAACAGGTTCTTTTCGCTTCAGCCATTATGGCACTGTCAACTGGCCTCGCCTTTGCGCAATCGACCACCACGACTACAGGCGGGTCGTCGAGCTCGACAACAAAGACAATGCCGAGCACTACGACCAATCAGCGGACGGATTCGACCACCACGAGTGGAACAAACTCGAAATCCGCCAAGGACTGCGCTCCGGGTCAACAAACTGGCAGCGCCAAGCAGGCAGCGCCAGGTCAACAGGATACCGATGCCAACTCGGCTGCTCCTGGCCAGATGAAAAAGACCACCGAAGGCTGCTGACTTGCCGGACGGCTGGCTTTTTCGTTTTCCGTGAACGAAAGCGCAGTCCGGCAGTTGGTTCAAAGGAGGAGCCAATGAAAAAGGATGGCCATGGACGTGTGGACAAAGACAATCAGCAACTGCTTGCCCGACGTTTGTCTGAAGAAGTCGGCATTTCAGAGCCGGACGCGCGCGGTCTGATCAAGCTTATCGGCACCGACTGGAATTCGCTACTTCGTGAAGCCCGATTTTTAAAGGAGCGCCATTAGAGTCCGCCGCCTATTGGGGCGAGGCGGCGGACACCTTATCCGACATAGGCCATCAGGCTTAATTGTAGAAATGCCGTTGTCTAGTATCATTGGACCTGGTCATTAGGCCCACCCTCGTGTCCAGCTTTGGTCGGCACGGTCACTCAACTCATGCTTTGGCTGCTTGATCGTGTCGACTACTGCGCCGATAGTGCCTAAGCGACGCGCCTGTGAAATTCCCGTGCGGCTTGCCGGTAATTGGCGTGCGGAGCTCTGGCGAAAGCCATCATCGAGACAGTCGAACGGCTGACGAACTAGGCCCGCCGCTGAGGGACACTGAAACAGCGACGGGCCTTTGCTTTGAGACCTGGCCCGGAAGCCAAGCTGCAAACCAAACTTCGATTTCACGAACAGGTTCCAACCTTACGAGAAATTTAGCGCCTGCGGAGACTCTTAGGTAGGCTCGCCAACTGAGGATCTGAAGACCGTCCTTCTAGTTGCGATGTTGCAGGGGACTACCCCGCAGCGAGCAATCAGTGAGTACTGGGGCCTTTGAGCCGGGTGCCGCCCACGAGACTGACCTGCCGTAGGCTCTCGTGTCCACTGCTTCATTCTCACTACAAGTGCCGCAATAAATGCTGCTGCCGCCGTATCGGACACCGCCTTGACGGCCCAGCCGCGCTCGATCCGAGCTTGTTCAAATACGCGTTGGCAAAGGGCGAGGTCGCTCGGATAAAGGAGGCCACGATCGGACCGTTTGCTGATGGCGAACTCAACTCCTGCCAATCCGGCAAGTCAACGAGAACAGACAAAGCGTTTAAATGTACAATTCTGCCCTGCGGATATTGTCGGCGCGCTGAAGAGAATGATCTGAGGGCTGCCAGCCATTATTTTCAGTTGTACGGAACCGGACAGACCTGCTGGTGGTTGAATGCGATAAGGCGGGCTCCCCCATGCCACTTACCCTTCGTACCACTCTATGTGAGGTGCGAGACGCGCTCCACACCCTACGCCGGTCGGTAAGTCGTCGAGGCCATATCGAGGCGATGTTCGAGATCGATTGCCTCATCGGTTTGGCTGAGGACAAGGCGGCGAGTTCGATCATAGCGATCGATGCTCGGCAACTGGATCGCAAAACCTAGCGGGTTCTTGGCTCGTTCCCGTTCTGGTCTTCCCCTACGTGATGCTCACGGCACATTCATGCTCGGAGATGCGCCGGAAGCCGCCCAAGTCAGGCGGGTTCTTTGTTAAAATCGCCCGGCAGCCCCGGAAAAGTTTCCAGCTGGTGCGGAATTGTTGACAACCCCACTACTGCTGCTCGGGCATTTCAGTATTTTCCTGAGGGTCTTTTTTCACGCCTGGGCTGGGTGACGTGTCTGCTGGCGCATTACCGCCCTGATTTTGCTCAGGAGCACGCTTGAACGGTGCCGTTTGCCAAGAGCCGTTCGATAAAGGCGTGAGTACAAAGAATGCCATCAGGCCTAGAAAAATGACGGCAATAACCGCCACGCCCCACGCCATGAGTCGTCGCGTGCCGCGTTGTTCTTCCCTGCGAGATAGGTTGTCCACCATTGATCCGGCCTTTCGTGGAGTGGCGCTGGGGAGCAACGCGCCTTCCCGAGCTCGGTTCCGCCCATTGTCCGACATCAGGCTTCGCCTTGAGGCGGCTTCCCGTCGCACTGACGGTCTACGGTTTCTGCTTTCTGCTGCGGGGGTGGCGTCTCAGCTCGGATCACCGGTTCCAGGTCGTTGGGAAAGTTGGGTGCGTCGACTGGCAGTTTCGGCAGCGAATCTTTTTCGTCCGGTGATAGCGAAGGAAGTATCTCTGCCACCTCGGCCAGGATGTGGTTTACGATCCCGTTCATCTGCGTGCCTGCTGCGAACATATCTCCTCTCGAACTTCGCTATTGCATCAAAGTTCCGCCCCAGTGCAGCATCCGAGAATTGAGCAATTTTGAAGCTTAGCAGTCTACCGCCGTTGCCGGCGCAATGGGGGAACAGGCTTCGGGTTTAACCGTTGCCACTGACCGGCTGCGAAATTCCTTGCGAATTCCTCGGTCTCGAAAAGCTGCTGCGTGATCACGCCGTCCTCGACGATCTGAACCGCCCACTGCCCGTCTAATTGCTCAATCGAAACACTGTTCTTTGGTTGGTCGTCCACCACCCGCACTCCTCCACAGACGTAACAGTAAAAAACAACCATAGCGGGCCGCCGCTAGCAATGTTCGAAACATACCAAATTCCCGCACCCGCTCAGACGAAGGAGACCATCCATGCCCGCAAACGAGTTAACCCCCCGAAGCAAGCGTGCTTCGTCGACGATTCATGATCGACCTGAACGCCACACAGGCGGCAATCCGGGCCGGCTACAGCGAATTGACCGCAGATGTGCAGGGTCCGCGCCTGTAGGGAATGTTGGTGGCGCGAGATTTAGCCCTGACGTCACGTTCAATCTGTCGACCCTCGGCTGGCGCAGCCTTTCACCGGGAGATTGATAGTCCACCTCAGTGTCAGTGAAGCTGCCCGATCAAGCGCGCGTACTCGGCTTCGGGCTTTCCGTATGAGCCGGCCGCGATCTTGATGAGACCGGCCCGGTCGCGGATGACGACCTCCCCACGCGTTGAGCGGATTAAACCCTTGCCCTCCAGTGTCTGGAGCGCGATCGTCACGCCCGGACGTCTCGTACCGAGCATCACCGACAAGATTCATGCGTTATTGCCAGACGCTCGCGTTCGACGCGGTCAGCACACATCAACAGCCATCTGGCCAGCCGCCCGACGATGTTCAGCCGGGCATTGATCAGCCCGGTGTAGCTGGCCTGCAGGTGAAAATAATGGACCTACCGGAGGAGAAAGGCCGCAAGGTCGGGCTCTTTGCCCACTGAACGTCGCAGTCATGCATGGACTGATCGTCACCCATGATGAGGGCCGATCCGGTCATCCCTTCAAAGCCGATGATGCCCACCTCGGCTTCGATCGCCGAACTCAGTTCGGCCACCACCGACCCAACCCCGCTCTCCGCCGGGATCTTTGCCCCCCGCTGTCTCAAGCTGGGTTCTCAGCGGGAGGGACACGCTTTGTAGATGAGGCCGCAGCAGTGCCAGGTCTGCTGGGTACATCCTCAGCAAGAGCTCATTCCTGTAAACAGGCTCTTGGATGATGATGGCTTGGGCAGAAATGTCCGATTGTCGATTGGAGCTAGTCATAGCCACCTGCCTGATTGGGGCGGAAGCACGATGATCGCTCACAGCCGGCGGTGCCCTGAAAACCGACCGCCGATCAACGCACGGTACGCTTATCTCAGCGGATGTCGAATCTTCTCCTTTACCTTCAGCGAGGCCTCGTGCGCTTTTTCAACGATCTGCAGCAAATCTCTTATCGATTCCGCCATGAAGGAGCGGTTACGACGGCATTCCTCCCGAAGAGCCTCGCCGTCCTCTGAAAGGACCATGTGAAGTGCAACAGCTCGTCGAGGTGTCGCCGAACCGGGTTCATTGTCCCTTGCCACGCAAGATCTCGTAGAAAGCAGCTTCGTCGAAAACCTCGCCGGTGTGTTGGAAGAGCGACATTGCTCGCGCGCTCAATTCCGCCGCGTCCGGGCTACCTTCAGGCAGCACATCTTCTCGGCAAATCCGGTCATACACCCTGCGCAATGCGGCGAGTTCTTCTGGGTACGCGATGCGAGTTGGGAGTGGGAGTGCGGTCATGGCTTCCTCCTAATTGGAGCGGAAGCGCGATGGTCGCTCAGAGCCAGCGAGGCCCTGAAAAACTTCCGCTAACAGAAATGGTAGAAGCGAATCTATGAAAGTCGAGCCGGGGTTCCCATTAGGTTAAGAACGTACAATCGGACGAATAGTGCTGATCCTTGTCGGCTACAGCAAATGTCCCGACCACCGAACGGCCTTGCGCAGATGCCGAAAAGCCCGCCGCTGAGGAAGTGGCGTGCCGGGCAATGCTGTGACCTAGGTTAGAGGAATGGCATGCGGGCTAAACGTCTTTCGCCCCTTCTCGAAGCCTGGCAAGTGTTGAGCGAGCACTGCCATCAGCATCGAAATTGTCGTCATCCAGCCATGCCAAAAGGGCGGCCTTATGCGATGGCCATTCGTCGAGGAGCATTGAGTGCCAAGCAACGTCCCTCTGCCACCCTTTGACCACGGCTGCCGCGCGCCAAACCCCCTCTGCTTTGAACCCGTAGCGCTCCGCCGCGCGACGTGAAGCTGTATTCAAAGCTTGGCAACGCCATACCAGCCTCCTGTAGCCGAGTTCGTCAAAAGCATGCTGCATCAGGAGAAAAATCGCCTCCGTTGCTGCGCGCGTTCGCTGTAGTATTGGCGAAAGCCAGATACTGCCAATTTCAATGGCTGCATCGGCCGGATAGATGTCACAGAAGGACAACCATCCCTCAACCTTGCCGTTGAACCGAGGACGTATCGCCCAGAACGGCTGATCGTTCCGTCCGGCCAGATCCCGAACATGGCTGGCCAGTGCGTCTAGTGTGGGAAATGGTCCATAGCGCAGAAAAGTCCAGGATTGTTCCGCGTCTCGAGCAGCGGTCCAGAGATCGTGAACATGATCCTCCGAAAGAGGCTCCAAAGACATCGAAACCCCGTGGTGGACCTGCCGTAGAGGAAACGGGCGAGGAATAGGATCCACAGCTATTCCGAGAACAAGCTCATTCATCGAAAAAATATCTACTCCACGTTCTTTAATTGGCCCGCATCGGTTCGCCCAAGAAATGGCACGGTTCACCGTGACACGCCGCTGATGGCCGGCCATTAGCGATACTTTCCATCTAGGCGCAAAGCCAACTCCTCTGTAGCGTCTCAAGCCATAAGCGCTTCGTTGGTTAAAGCGGCATAGGTCCGGACTCGTTTTTGGCTAGCGGTGCAGCATCATATGCTGGCATCAAGACTCGCGCAAAGTCCCTATTCAACGGTTGGCAGCCCAATGAAGGTGCTTGAGCTTGTCGGGGTTGCGCATCACATAGATGGCCGCGATCTTTCCGTCCTCGATATCGAGCGCCGTCGTCTGCAGCTCGCCATCGGCTTCCAGCGTGACGAAGCCGGGCAATCCGTTCACGAAACCGACCCGGACAAGCGTCGAGCGATTCTCCTGGAGCCAGGCAACCACACGCTCATATTGCCGGATGACTGCATCGAACCCCAGGACCACGTCCATGGCGGCCGTACGCTTGCCGCCGCCATCGGCATGCGCGCAGACGTCAGCCGTTAGCATCGCCCCGAGCGCCTTCATGTCGCCGTTGCGCGAAGCAGCGAAAAAGGCGTCGGCCAACGCCAGGCCGCGCTGCTTTTCCACCTTGAAACGCGGTCGCGCCTCACGAACATGGGCGCGCGCGCGGGCAGCAAGCTGGCGGCAGGCGGCGGGTTCGCGCTGGATGGCGGCGGCGACCTCCTCGAAGCCCAGCCCGAAAACATCGTGCAAAAGGAAGGCTGCCCGCTCAAGAGGGGAAAGACGCTCCAGCACCAGCATCAATGGCAAGGTGACGTCTTCCCCGTCGTCATCTTCCACCAGTGGATCGGGAAGCCAGGGACCGACATAGCTCTCACGCCGGCGGCGCGCCGATTTGAGCTGGTCGAGGCAAAGCCGCGTTACGGTGCGGCGCAGGAAGGCCTCGGGCTCGCGCACATCGCTGCGGTCGGCCCTCATCCAGCGGATGAAAGCCTCGTGCACGATATCCTCGGCGTCCGCCACGCAGCCGAGCATGCGATAGGCAACGCCCCTGAGCTTTGGTCCGAGAACGCCGAAATCCGGCGCTTTGTCCTCGGGTCCGCGTTCGTCATCAGGCAGCGGCCGCCTTGGCCGCGGACCTGATCGCCGCCGGATCGACCCAACCGCCGAAACCGACCGCGAGCCGGTTGTAGCCGTTGATGACATTGATCATCAAGGTGAGCTTCACCTGTTCCTCCGGCGTGAACTCGGCCTTCAGAGCATCATAGACGCTTTCGTGCGTATGTCCTTCGCTGATCCGCGTCAACGCCTCGGTCCAGCCGAGTGCCGCGCGTTCTCGATCAGTATAGCAGGGCGCCTCGCGCCACGCCGCCAACAAGTAGAGGCGCTGCTCGGTTTCGCCATCCTCGCGTGCAAACACCGTGTGCATGTTGATGCAGTTGGCGCAGCCGTTGATTTGAGAAGCACGGATCTTCACCAGCTCGGCCAGGCTGGGCTCGAGGCTGGAGGAAATGGCAAAGGCTGCGCGCTGCCATTCCTTCATCAAGGAAGGGGCAGCGGCAAAGAGGTCGAGTTTTGCAGTCATGATTGGCTTCCTTCTGTTGGTGCCGACATCATGACGAATGAGGATCCGCAAGTGTGACATGCACACGGATTTTTGGTGTTCCTGCAACGATTGCCCGGGCAGTTCGTGAAAATGCTTCAGCGTTGGAGATATCCAGTCACGAGACGGGTGGCCTCCTCGACCAGTTTCGCGGCTGCTTCGTCTGCCAGCATTGCAGGGCCGTACAAAACCGCGTGGTGCGTCAACGCCTCGATCGACGTCACGCTTATAAATGATGCGAGCTCCAGGTCGTCGACATCGAGTTCCTCCCGGTGGTGCTCAAGATACATCCTGAACAGGTCGTAGTTTTCACGACTGAAGGTTTCCAGGTCCTCAAGCTCGCCAACCCGAGGAATCTGCTCCGTGAGCACACGATGCAGCTTAGGATCGACGCCATGGGCCTTGACTGCCACGGTTACTATCATGCGCACCGCCTTTTCCAACGGCTGACTCATCACTTCAGCCAGCTGGCCGCGCACGGCCTCGGCTATTTGCTGACGGTGGCGATTGGCGACGCTGACGACCAGCGCTTCCTTGCTCGGAAAGTATTGGTAGAGCGAACCGATGCTCACGCCCGCGACCTCCGCGATGCGGTTGGTGCTGGCCTTGTCGAACCCTTCCTGGACGAGAATGCGAGCGGTTGCTTCGACCAGCGCGTTCACCGTCGCAAGGGACCGCTTTTGAGTGGCGCTTTTCCTGGGGGTCGTAAGCGGTCTTCGCGTCATTTTTCCGCGCGCCTGAATGCGAGTACAAAAAGCGAATGATCACTCGTATTCTGCCATGCAAAGGGCACAACAATCAACACCTTGTGCCTCTCGCCAACATACTGCGCTATCTAAGGAGATATTCGAATGCACAACACAATGAAGCGCATGTTCGAATTTAAAGCTTGGGCGAATGACGAGCTGGTAAGCGCGCTGGCTAGGCTCGACGACGGATCATCAATAACAGGGCTGGCTGTCCAAGCCTTGAGCCACACCTATGTCGTCGACGGGATCTTCATGGCGCACATGACGCGACAGGCTCACGGGTTCAAATCGGCCAATATGAGCGAACTGCCGACGCTTGACGGTTTGTCGGCGGATATCAGAAGAAGCGACCGGGAATACATCGACTATGTGACGGGACTTGACCGCAGCCAATTGGAGGAAAAGATTGACTTCACATTTACGGACGGCAGCCTCGGCCGCATGTCGCGTGAAGAGATGCTGCTGCATGTGATCACCCATGGCATTGGTCATCGGGGACAAGTCAGCGCGCTCATGCTGCTCAATTCTGTCACGCCGGCGAAGGACGGTTTCACCGCCTTCCTGCATGAATCCGAGCCGTCGGCGAGACGGCGAGCCGCCGCGTGACTGACGATGGCACCAAATAGCACTCGATCAGGGCTGCGTCTTTCACATCAATCCAGACGCTCATGCAATCCGCGAGCTC
Organism: Mesorhizobium sp. M7A.F.Ca.US.011.01.1.1; assembly: GCF_003998295.1. Taxonomy (NCBI): domain Bacteria; kingdom Pseudomonadati; phylum Pseudomonadota; class Alphaproteobacteria; order Hyphomicrobiales; family Phyllobacteriaceae; genus Mesorhizobium; species Mesorhizobium sp. M7A.F.Ca.US.011.01.1.1. The sequence continues at coordinate 22,708 of NZ_RZRT01000045.1, read as the reverse complement.
GACACATGAGCTGAAGCTGCAGTTCCGCGACCGATTCTTTGAGCGCGTTTCAAAGCGGCTTTCCCCGCGGCTCGCCGCGCCCGGCGCGCCTTACACCTATGTCACGACCAAAGAATTCCTGCTTGAGTTCGGCCTCGACACGCTACGCAACCTGCCGGATTTTGAGGCACTCGAGGACGCCGGCTGCTGTCGAAGGAAAAACTGCTTGCCGGGGATATTCCCGCAGGTTCTCTTCGACGGCGAAGAAGTGGCAGAGGACGCCGACATTGAGACCAATTGTTTTGAGCTGGTCGCTCCAGTAGCGCGTTCACAGACAGCCGAAGAACTCATGGCCAGTACGACTGGTTGTACGAGCGCAGCGCCGATCGTCGTCTTAGGAAGGTCCTTTTCCATCATTGACCAGCTAGAGGCGGAAGGTCTTGCGGTCGAACGTCTTGCGGCCCTGGGCGTGCAACTTCCTTATCAGGTCGTCATAGCTGAAGCCCGCTTCATCCTTGGGGATCGTTGGCATGCCTACGGCTGCAAACCGGTCGTTCAGTTGCTCAAGCAGGTCTTCGCCGGAACGGATACGCAGGTTGACGCCAAGGGTCCGGAGGAGGCGGCGAAGTTCATCATGTCAAATTGCAAGTGTCCGCTCCAAAGGTCGCGCAGCTGCCCCATCATGCTGTTGGCGCCGCGTGGCTGACTGGAATTAGATGTAGCGGCAGGTCAGGCCGCCGAGCCCTGTTCCTCTGAGCGTCGAGCAGTTCAACCTCCCCAGTCAAGCCGTTCAGAAAAAGCCTGAGTATGTGGGCAGCTATGCGAACAGATCCCGCCGCCCCATTCACGGCAGGCGGCCGCCCCGCTCGAGCGAGGTTCGGGACAGTAGCCGCCTGCGCCACATTGAAATTGGGAGACGCCGGGACTGATCTGCGCGTGTCGAGTGCCGTTGTCTCACTTGAATGATCATCGCACAACGCACCCGACCGGGGCCCACGCAGCACTATGCAGGCGCCTAAATGATTCAGGACGACGAAGGTTGCGGGTCCTCCAGACAAGGAGATCGAGAACCATCAAGCAGTGGCTCAGGCAGTCGAGGGACGAACCGGAGCCGCTCGCATCGCTCAAGGAAAGGAGATCCCACGCTGCGCAAGCCGACGAAGAAGGCGTGCTCGCCAGTCGTGACGATTTCACGCAACCAACTGAGTTTGTCGGCATTAACTTGTCACAGCACCGGAGGAACTCATGCTCCAAGTTCGCGTGCTTCAGGATTTTGAGATCGGTGACGAGGTCACGCTCACCGCTACGGTCATTGCGATCCTCCCGAGTGGTCGCGCCAGAGTAGGTATTCCGTCGTATAACGCTCCTTATGCGGTTGAACCGCCACCCAAAACCCGCGCCGGAGATCGAGTTTTCCTTGTTGGGGACATCACTCGCATCGATCGCCAAGCCAATAGGTTGACGGTACGAATCGACTGCGGTGGCGTGGTCACCGTAGATCGGTCGGCGATAACCAGCCAAAAAAGGCGCCGCGGCGCTTCAGCGCGCTGATCCTTGCTGCAAAAGGCCCACGGCCGAGAGGTTCCGGTCCGACACCGGTCGATGAGATCGGATCAATGGCCTTGCGCGCAAAAATGCATGCCGTCGGTGCGGTCCCAACTCAATATCGGGAACCTGCGCCGCTCAGCTTGTCGCATGCGTGGTGCCTTAACGGTCCAGAAGTTTTCCCGGCGTATAGCAGGGTTCATGAAACCGCTACGACACTTTGGCGAACCGACCGCCCGTCTTTTCCTGTTAAGAACGGCTCTGCCCATCATCATGGTGACGCTGCTTGTCGCGATCATCACCACAGGCCTTTTGTTTTGGTCGGCGATCAAGACTGACAGTGTTGCCGTGTCGCGACAAAAGAGCCTGGTTGCGCTGATCGTATCCAAACTGGAGCGCGGAGTAGCACATGACCAGGAGAGCGTCACGGTTTGGGATGACGCGGTCAAAGCGCTGCGGAGCCGCGATGAACAATGGCTCGATACAAATCTCGGCAGCTGGATGCACACTTATTTTGGCCACGACGAGGTCTACATTCTCGATGCGAATGACGCGCCCGTCTACGCATTCGTCGGCGGCTCGACTGTCGTGTCCTCCAGCTACCAATCCGTACACTCCACGACAGCGCCTCTTGTGGCTCTTCTCAGGGCAAGACTGAGACGTGGGGACACCGAGGGAGTTACGGAGCAGGTGCTCACGATAGGTGCTTCCGACATGGCTGTCATCTTGGGCCATCCTGCCGTTGTGAGTATCAAGCCGGTCGTTTCCGACAGTGGCCATATCGGGCAAACTCCGGGTCAGGAGTTTCTACACGTTGCCGTCCGATATCTCGATGGCAGTCTCCTTGCCTCGCTGCGCCAGGACTACCTACTCGACGGCGCGCGCTTTTCCTGGGTCGATAAGCTTGCCTCCGCAGAGGCATCTTATCCCCTTGTCGACCGATCTGGCTCGACCGTCGGCTTCTTCATCTGGCAGCCATACCGGCCCGGGACGCTCGTCCTTTTTCAACTGGTTCCAATTCTCTTCGCCTTGTTCGGGCTGATGCTGGGCGGTGTCATTGTAGCTCTGAGGGCCTTTCGCAGGCGGACTTTGAAGCTGATTGAATCCGAAGATCGAATCTTTCACCTCGCCCACAATGATCTCCTTACGGCGCTGCCCAATCGCGGCCAATTCAACGAGCGTTTATCTGATGCGCTTTCGCGGCTGCCATCGACAGGCGAGCAGCTAGCGATACTTTACCTCGACCTCGACCGCTTCAAGCAGGTTAATGATACCTTTGGTCATCCCGCCGGCGACGAGTTGCTTAGGGAGTTCGCAGATCGACTGAGGCGGCTAACCACGGGGGCCGACACGGTCGCGCGCCTGGGTGGAGATGAATTCATCATCATCCAGCGTTCGGTCACAGACGAAGATGAGGTCAAGGCCCTGTGCGAGCATTTGATCGAGTCCGCTCGCCGGCCCTTCCAAGTCGCCGGGGCTCAGGTTTTTGTCGGGGTGAGTGTCGGCGGAGCGTTCGCTCCAAGGGACGGATTGGACTGGGTCGAGTTGGTGCGCAAAGCCGACGTTGCACTGTATCACGCCAAAGCCAGGGGCCGGAGTGGTTATGCATTCTTCGAAACCGAGATGGACCAGACGCTGGCGATGCGCAAGGGTCTGGAACAGGACCTACGCAACGCGCTGCAAGCGCCCGGTCAAATCCAGGTCCATTATCAGCCGCTATACACCGCCGACACAAACAGGATGACGGGCGTTGAAGCCCTTGTCCGCTGGTCGCACGTTGAGCGCGGTTGGGTTGCCCCCGCCTTGTTCATACCGTTGGCGGAGGAGACGGGGCTGATTGAACACCTGGGCGAACTGGTTCTCCGGCGGGCGTGTCAGGATGCCGTGCACTGGCCAATAGAGACATTGGCGGTGAACGTGTCGGCATTGCAGCTGAGTAATCCGAGCTTCGCCATGAGAGTGACGAGCATCTTGTTGGAGACTCATATGGACCCCCGACGGCTCGAACTGGAAGTTACCGAAAGCACGCTATCGCAGCACCGGACTGAGTGTCAGCAGAATATCAAAGCGCTGCGTGACATCGGGGTGCGCTTTGCTCTTGATGATTTCGGGACGGGATTTTCCTCCTTTGGACGCCTGCAGAGTCTGGAAGTCGACCGGATCAAGATAGACCGAAGCTTTGTGCACGGCTTTGGCCACTCAAATGGTGACGAGGCTATCGTTCAGGCGATAATCGACCTGGCCCGGGCAACGGGCCTCAGCACCACGGCGGAAGGTGTGGAGACGGAGAGCCAATGCGACTATCTGCGCAAACTCGGCTGTGACCAGCTACAAGGCTTCTTGCTGTCCAGGCCAGTGCCCAAACAAGAGCTTGAAGATCTCCTCGCCGGCAAAGCGAAGCGCGCTTCTGCCTGAGGCTGCCGAATTCGCATGCGGGCTGCCGGAAGACGCGGAGATGCCACAGGCGATGCGCTCGGCATTGGCTGCCGTCAAATTCGGCGGGGCATCCGTCCAGCAGTCAAACGTGACTTCTCATTACGGACCGGCTACCGCGCGGGGGGGCTTTTCTCAATGTTCAAGATCACACTGAGTTGCCATCTGTGGCAAGAGGCTTTAACGGCAAACCCTGGAGTTCCATGGATGCCGCGAGCAATCTAGATTTCGCACCAAAGAGTGTCCTTCCGCCCGTCCGCGCGAGGGGGGCCTTTTTAGCTGGTGAAACTGTGGTGCCACGACAGTCCCAGCGCCGGAGTTCAGCATGTTATCAAAGCGAATAAAGCTCGCCACGCTGGTGGGGGCTACCGCCCGGTCGCTGGCAGCATACAATCACGCGCGCGCCAGGAAGGCCCTGGTTCCCGGTTTGATGGCACGCACTTTCAAGATCGATGGAGTGAAACTGCGCGTCGTCGAGAAAGGCAGCGGGCTTCCCTTGCTCCTGCTGCACGGCAATGGCTCGGTCGCGGAGGATTTTGCTATCAGCGGCATGCTCGACCTGGCGAGTGCCAGCAGCAGTTGCAGTACCGCCTCGGGCAGCGTGGCCGCTGATCCGACTCTCACCATCAATGCGACGGTCGCTGCAAACTGCCTCGTTGCGACACAGAACAACGATTTCGGTCGAAGGGGGTACTTGACGGCAATGTTGATGCCACTGGCCAGGTTTCAGTCACCTGCACACCGGCAGCAGCATATACGGTCTCGCTGAATGGCGGGATGACAGGCGCGCCACCGACAACACGCAAGATGTCGAAAGGTGCAGAAACCGTAACGTATGGCTCTACAAGGACAGCGATCGCACCCAGCCATGGGGGGCTCCTCGACACCCGGCAGCACTGTAGCGGGAACCGGAAATGGGGTGATGCAGAACTTCACAGTTTTTGGTCGTGTCCCCCCACAGACCACGCCTTCGGCAGGGGTGTACACATGAAGCAGGGGTCTCCCGACAGAATCCGGATCTGAGTTGCATCTACTTGGACGACTTGCTGACGCCCGGGTTACGGCTTAGCTTCTCAGCCTTCGCGATTTCGCTCGCCGATACGGTTTCAGGCGTCGGGGCGGGCGATGCCCGCGATCAAGCTCGTCTCGATGTCGACCACGCTCGCAATGAACGCCCTGGTCCAATGGCAGGGCGGGCGGGGCGCTCTGGTGATGATCGGATTGTCCCGACATTATCAAGTCGTGCGCGGATTGGTGCCAAAAATTTGCCCGTTGACGCCCATGGTGATGTGGCACGAGCAGCCGGACCAACAGCCACTTGAATTAGACGCCTAAGAGCGCAGCACGAATCCAACTGGGCAGCATTCATTTTCGCTATCGAACCAGCGTTTGCGCCGCAGCCGCTTGTAGGCGCGCCTTGCTCGTCGCGACAGATGAGCCAACACCGGCCCTGCTGCTCAGCCTCCACACGCAAGGGCAGGGAGTCGCATCTCGTCGTCTCGGCGTGCGCCGGCAAGCCATGCTATTGCATTTCCGGCAAGATGCCCTAACTTCTGTGGCAGATTGCCGGAGTAAGAAAAATGGCCACATCCAACGCAGTGATTGAGGAAGTCGCCCGCAAGCTGGGCGGCGTGACCGTGCTTGGAGCGGACGTTCGCTCGCAGGCCGATCTTGCGACCGTGGTGCGGCGGCGGCTTCCACTCGCCACGCTGAAGGGGCTTTCTCTCGCCGGCATGAGTGAACAGGAGATCGAGCGTTTTGTCATTCCGCAGCGCACGCGCAGACACCGCGCCGAGAAGAACCAGCCGCTGACGATAGACGAGTCCGATCGGGCCGTGCGCCTTGTCCGCATCCAGTCGCTTGCGGAAGAGACGTTTGGTGATGCCGGCAAGGCGAACCGTTGGCTGCGTAAAGAGTTGGCTGAGCTGGGGCGTGAGACGCCGCTAACTGTAGCCCAGACCGAGGCCGGCGCGCGCGTTATCGAAACCATTCTCGGCAAGATTGCCTGGGGTGCTGCTGCTTGATGCGGCTTTGGCGACTTTTGAGCCTGCAATTCGCGGAGGCCTTCGACGGGGGCTACGGTCTCCGGTTCGACGGCCGGTGGAACACGGTGGGCCGTCCTCTGACATACGCCGCGACATCGCCATCGCTCTGCGTTCTCGAAAAGCTCGTTCATGTTGAAGACCCGGAGCTGCTGCCGGCGCTCGCGATGTTGGTTTATGAGGTGTCAGATGAGATGCCCGTTGAACCCATCACTCTGGCGGATCTTCCCGAGGATTGGCGTCGGCGGGAGGCGGAAACGCAGAGAATCGGAGATGAGTGGCTCGCGAGCAATCGAGCGGCAATACTGTTCATTCCGTCTGCGATCGTTTCGATTGCGGACAGCCCAGACCAGAACGTGATCATCAATCATCGCCATCCCGCGACCGCTGGGATTCGGATAGAGCGGATTGAAGCCTTTGATCTGGATGTGCGGTTGCTGTAGTGCGTAAATAGTGTTTTGTTTCAACGCTTTACAAAGTTCCATAAGATATCTTATGCGGCTTTGGATTGTAGGAGCTAAGTTAAAATGTCCGAGTTTGGCAAAGTAGGAATGTCGCTCCTGCTTGTGCGCTGCCAATCTCTCCGCCTTCGACGGGGCGGGAGATTGCAACTTGGGACTTGTTCTGATGAGCGAACGCGAGCTGAAGCGTATCGAGGTTTTGTCGAAGGTCGTTGAACGACGCATCTCCACTGCGTCGGGCGCGAAGATCCTGGGGCTCACGGTCCGCCAGACCCAACGATTATTGAGGACATTCCAAGACGACGGTGCCGCGGCTCTCCGGCACAAGGCGCGCGGCAGATGTTCGAACAATCGCATCCTCGATAACGTTCGCGACTTTGTCCTGGAGCTCATCCGCGAACACTATGTCGATTTTGGTCCGACGCTTGTCCGCGAGAAGCTGCTCGAGCGACACCAGATAGCGGTCAGCAAAGAGACGCTGCGCAAATGGATGACCGAAGCCGCCATTTGGACATCGCGACGTGAGCGCAAGCGCCAGATTCATCAACCGCGTGGCAGGCGAGATTGCTTCGGCGAGTTGGTTCAGATCGACGGATCGCACCATTGGTGGTTCGAGAGCCGGGGGCCAAAGTGCGCCCTGCTCGTCTACATCGATGACGCCACCGGCAAGCTGCTGCATCTGCGCTTTGCCGGTTCCGAGAACACGTTCGACTATCTGATCGCCACCAAGGCGTATTTGCAGGAATGGGGCAAGCCGATCTCCTTCTACAGCGACAAGCATGGCGTGTTTCGCACGACGCATGGTTCGGAGAAGGATCGAACGACTGGCCTGACGCAGTTCGGTCGCGCGCTCTACGAACTGAACATTGACATCATCTGCGCCAACAGCCCGCAGGCCAAGGGTCGCGTCGAGCGCGCCAATCAGACGCTGCAGGACCGGCTTGTGAAGGAGCTGCGCCTGCGCGGCATCAGCACGATCGAGGCGGCGAATGCCTATGCGGCCGAGTTCGCCGCCGATTTCAATGCCCGTTTCGGCAAGGAACCACGCAATCCGAAGGACATGCATCGCCCCCTTGCCGATCATGAGAATCTGGACAGTGCGATGTGCCGCAAGGAGATGCGGACTCTGTCCCAGGCTTTGACACTGCGCTACGACAAGGTGCTGTTCATTCTCGATCCGAGCGTCTTCGCTAAGCGCTTGGCCGGTAAGAAGGTCGTTGTCTGCGACTATCCCGATGGCCGCCTCGAGATCATGGAGGGCAGCACGTCCCTGCCCTATAGAACTTTTGACAAGCTGCGCTCGGTACACAGATCGGAGATCGTCGAGAACAAACGCCTGGATGAAGCGCTTGCAATGGTGGCCGAGATGCAGGCCGGCCGTGAGCTGACACGCAGCCAACACGGACCGCGGCGCACAGGCCAGGCGAACCATTTGTTCGGCATTCCCGATGGCAGCCAGAGCAATGGCTACCAGAAGCGTGGCCGCAAGCCTGGTCGACGGACGGATTTCATGAACGATCCTGCCGTCATCGCTCGGCGAGAACAGGCATTGGCGGGGCTGTTGGCTGCGGAGTAGACGTCCAGTCCGGCACTCAAAGCTAAAGCCGAGAAGCTTGACTGGGCCGCACCCGATCAGGCTGCGCAACCCTGACCAGCTACGCCCGATCGGGCGCTCACGTCGGCGCCAAGAAACGCGTCACTGTCGCGTTTCTAAATTGCTGCGTCCTGCCCTGCGAATTGCCTCGTGGCGACATTCAGGCACATACATTTCGCCTGTCTGCTTGCGATCTCGCGCGCTTCGGCTTGTTGTTCCTCAATGGTGGCCAGTGGCTCGAAAAGCAGGTTGTTCCAGTCTCATGGATCAAGATATGGCTATCTATGGTGGATTGCACCGTCTGGCGGTCCGTTCGGGACGGATGCTTATTTCGCGTTAGGATCGGGGACAAGGGCTAGCAGTGATGCCCATCTATAATTTGGTCGTTGCCCACATTATAGATGTGCACAAGGGGGGGTGGACGTCTTGGTTCCAACCATTTCGCGCAGCTTCTTACGCAGATCGTTGCTACCTCGCATAATTCCTAAAACCTGCGACAGATCGGCCGTCCCCTGCAAATCGGGGGGTTTTTGTGTCGCATGTCTTTGTCGCAAGTGGTAATTGTCCTTGCGACATAACTTGCGAGGAAACCCGCCACGATGATGATTGGCTATGCCCGGGTCTCCACCCAGGGCCAGGACCTCGACCAGCAGCACGCGGCGCTTGGCGCGGCCGGCTGCATTCGCCTCTTTGAGGAAAAGGTTTCCGGGGGAAAGCGAGACAGGCCCGAGCTTGTGAAGCTCCTCGACCATTTGCGCCCCGGCGACGTGGTGACGGTCACCAGGCTAGACCGCCTCGCCCGATCGACGCGCGACCTTCTCGATATTGCCGAGCGGATCAGCGAGGCCGAGGCCGGCTTGCGATCTTTGGCCGAGCCATGGGCCGACACGACGACGCCGGCCGGCCGCATGGTGTTGACCGTGTTCGCCGGCGTTGCGGATTTCGAGCGATCCTTGATCGTGGAGCGCACCAGCGCTGGCAGGATCGCGGCCAGGGCACGTGGAGTGCGGTTCGGTCCTTCCCCTGCCCTATCGGCCGACCAGGTCACGCACGCCCGTCAGCTCATCGCACAAGACAAGCCAGTGACTGAGGTTGCACGGCTCCTGAAGGTGCATCGAGCAACCCTTTATCGGGCGCTAAATAGTGTGGAGGGATGGCAGCCGCCTTTGTCGAGTGAATGAAATACGGCGGGACTTCAGCATTGGTTTTATGATGATAGGTTTCCGACCTGCAAGAAAGGAGAGAAAATGATCCGTTATCTAGCGCGCCGTTATGATCGTAAGCACGTTCTGAGATCATTAGAACGCCAGAGGCGTATTCATGATAAGGCGATTCCATTTTCTCGCGATGGCTCTGACGCATTGGTCTTCAATGAAATTTCCAAGGGCGAGATGTTTTTCGCGCCGATATTTCCAGCTGTTCCGTTAAGGGAAGAAGCGGATAGTGTTATCTTCCAATCTGATATTTCAACTGAATATCAGGAGAACAATACGTTCGAATGCGTTGTTACCGACAGTGGATTTAAACAACATGCGCTTGTTGTGTTTCATCATTGGTATGCTCGGAACCGGTATCCGCGATTTTCCAAATACTTCGCTAGAAAGGGCATAACGGTTATTGAAGCTACGCTTCCGTATCATTTTGGGCGAGCTTCGAATGACTATTCGGAGGAAAAACTTTTCAACGCGAATTTAGGGCGCACCGTCCAGTCGATAAGACAGGCTGTCCTAGATGGTCGTAAGATTGTTCGTTGGCTTTATAGTCAGGGGTATCAGAAAATCTCGGTTGTAGGGATGTGTTTGGGTGGCACTGTTGCGGGTCTCGTTGCTGCCCAAGAGCAGAAGGTTGATAAGGCGGTTCTCATGGTATCGCCGGGAAGCCCTGCTGATCTCGTCTGGACTGCGGAGACCATGACGGCCTTACGTGGTCGTATTGAATCGTCCATGTCACTGGAAGGGCTAAGAACCGCTTGGGGTCTCATCGATTTAGAGAAGCATCTTTTCGGCCTTACACGTCCTCGTCTGGATTTGATGTTCTTGCTCGGTAAGGACGATACGGTTGCGCGCCCAGGAGGCTCTGAGCGTCTCATTGAGTTGCTGGCGAAGTGCAATCTTCCACCTGAGGTCGTGCGGCTGAATTGTGGGCACTCATCTATTGGAATGTTCCCCTTCAATTTGATCGCGGCTCGGAAGGTTCTTCGTTTTTTGAAAGAAACCCCGACCCTGTCAGGACTTTGGGAGGTTCGCGGGTTTCGCTACGACTTTAGCGAAGTTTGAGCTATTTGATGGCTCCGCTCCGGATCGCGGCCAAGGCGCGCGGGATGTGATTTGGTCCCTCCCCCAACCAGGTCGCGCATGCGCGACAGCTCGTCAACGACGATTTCAAGCCGGCCGAGGTCGCCCGGCTCCTGAAGGTGCATGGCGCGACCTCAGCCCTCTCAGTTCGGCCGAGAGTACAAGAGCATCTTTGGCAACTCCCCGAATGCTGATCTGCAGCTCTGAACTGTACCGGGCCCATTTGTGACAATGAACGACCACCTTGCTTAAAGAGGTAGTCATTCGCCGCGGCGTGCGACGCCGACGGGATAACGCAGCCGGCCCCACGGCGCTTCCCTACTGCTTCAGCCGTGTCGACTGAGATTCGCGCGCTGCAAGACGTTCAGTTTCGGCCTCTTGTCTGGACGCGACTTCACCCGATCGGGCTGCGGAATAGAGAGCCGCGGCCTCACCCAACCTGACCTGATCGGATTTCCGCACGGATGGATGTTCAAACGATTTGCCCGAGGCTGTCGCACGAGCGATTTCGCGTGCGCCGTCTTCACCGAAACGGACTTCAATCGATTTCTTGAAGGTGGCGATCTCCCGCCTGACCTCCTGATCGGCTGACACCGCCTTGAAGGCTTCGGCCCGCTCGCGATCATCCTTGGCCATTGCAATTTTTTCCAGGGCAGCTTTCGCCTGATCAGAAACATCTCTCACCTCAACCGCGTCAGCCTTGAGCTGCTTTTCGACCTGGGTGCGATAGGATCGTTCGGCTCGGTTCTCGAATTCGGCGGTCCGGACAATGTTCGGGCCAATCGCGGCGGCAGCCTGTTCAGCGGCGGTCCGCTCTTCCCGCGCCTTGGCACCGGCGAAGAACCCTTCCCTGCCCCGCAGCTCGCCGACCAAGCTGGTGTCCGCCGATATCCGTTGTGCAGCACTTGTCGGACCGTCTCGAGCAATGATCTCGTCGAGACGCTGCGCCGCCGATTTCGGATCACGGTAGGCGGCCTCCAGATAGATTGAGCGAGCCTCGCGCTCGCGCTGTACATCCGCATCGCGACTGACAGCAGCGGCAATGCTTTTTTCGTCGATCGATCGCCCAAGGCTGTCGCGGCGCACGCCACCAGCAGCCACATCCTGGAATGCAGCTATCAGTACCCTGGCGTCCGCTGGCCGGTCGGCTGCGGTGCTGCGCGACCGCTCTTCATTTCTGCCATCTGGAACAGCCTGCCGATCTTCGGTTCTGCTTGCCACGACCCGATCATCGGCTGGCCCGGGACGATCGCTGCCTCCTGCCTCTTTTGACTTCTGCGCCATGACGGGCTCAGGCGTCCCGCCTCGACGCTCGGGCCGACGCTGGCTCTCCGCGTCCTTGGCAATGGCGCCGGACTGCATCTCCGGTGTGCGCGGATCTGCCTGACGCATGCCCACGCGTGTCTCTTCGACAACTGAAGCCATCGGCTGCTCCTCTTGTTCCCTGCCATCCTGAGCTTGCCCAACATGCGACGCTGGCCGGGCATTCTCTGCCGCCCGTCCCTCGTCCAGCTTCGCCCGTTGTTCCGCGCTGAGCTCGTCGCGTGTTGCATAAGCCACTGACGCCGACTTGATCTCGTTGCGACCGATCTGCCGGGCGAGCTGCCGCAAATCCCGGGCGGTCTGCGTCGCTACGAAGATCGTCGCGCTCTCACGCTGCCTAGTCAGCGCGACATAGCTCGAGGCGGCGCGCCAGTGATGCGTGTGCATGAGATAGGTGTGGTCAAGCGTCTTGCCCTGGCCCTTGTAGATCGTGCCGGCATAACCGTGCCGGAAGCCATTGAACTCCGAAGCATACCATTCGACCTTCCTGCCCTCCCGGCCCGCAGCTGCATCGAGCGAGACACTGATGCGGCCAAAGTTCCGGTCAATGCTGGAGATCACGCCGGCATTGCCGTTGTAGATGCCGGCGCCCTTCAGCGTATCCGTGAACTGCACCCGGTCGCCGACAGCGAATGCAGCCTCGCCGTGCTTGGTCGTAAACACAAAATCCTCACCGAGCTCACCACGCTCGCGACGCACCGCGCGCAGATCCTTGTTCAGCGCATCGACATCCTTGTTGGTGTAGGCGAACACGAACCGCGATGCCGACGGATTCGAAGCAGCATCCCTGGCCCACCGCTCGACCAGTTTTTCTCGCAATTCGTCCTGCTTCGACGTCCACACCACCGCCTTGTTTCGCGCGAAGGCTCGCAGCGCGTCTTCGAAGCGACTGTCCGAAAGATCGCGCGCCGCCTCTCTCTGCCAGTCGACCTTCTGACGCGTGACCTGGGTGATCTCGGACGATCCGTGCTCCTTCTTCAGCTCTGTGAACAGCCCGCCGCGCTCGATCGAGCCGAGCTGCCGGTCGTCGCCGGCCAGCACAACCTTGGCGCCCGAAAGCCGCGCTTCCCGCAACACCTCGCCGGTCACCTTGGCGTCCATCATCGCTGCCTCGTCGACAACAACCAGCGTACGATGGTCCCACTGCGCGCGGCCGTTCTTCACTCGGAACAGTTCGGCATGAACGGTCGATGATCGAGCAAACCCGTCCTCCTTCATCGTCTGCGCCACCGCGTTGGTCGGCGCGAGGCCGACCACGCGATAGCCGGCCGCTTCATGCGCATCGCGGATCGAACCAAGCGCAAAACTCTTTCCCGTCCCGGCACGCCCCTCAATTATTTTTAGCCCCCCGGACCCCGTCGCATGATCGAACGCAGATAACTGATCCGGCCGCAATTCCTGCACGGACACGAGCCGCTCGCGCGCCCTTGCCCCGACATCGCGATGGGACCCTCCGGCCACGCGCCGTGCATCGGCAAGCGCCAAAACCTCCTGGTCGCGCACCGCCCGCGTTGTCCAGCGTCCTGCACTCTCGCCTGTATCCCGGTCATGCAGCGCGAGCACATCGCCACGCCCGAGCACTTTGCCCTTAACCTCCGCCCGTTCGCCCTCATCGCGAATGTGCTTTTTCAGATGCCGGTCGAGATCGTACTCGGAAAAACTCGCCTGGTTGCGCGTGAGCACTGTGAGCACATGTTCAGGATCGCGCGCCGCTTCTTCGTTCGCCCGCCTGATATGCTCGGCCCGCACATTGACCTCCGCGCCCGGCGTGCGCATGCGGATCGGTCCGATGTGTTCCTGTGGCACCGCGCTGGTCGCATCCACCCGGATCGAAAGCCCCTGTTCGGCAAAATAGCGGTTCTGATGATCGCGCCACAGTGCGCCCCACGCTTCGCCCTCCGCCACGATCGCCCGTCCCCCGCCCCGCTTGATCACCGGATCGAGATCGCGCGCCTTCTTCGCCGCAAACCCGCCCTCGCCCAGCCGCCGCGTCGTGATCAACAAATGCGCATGATAATTGGCCCGCTCGCCCTCGCTCTCCGCCCCATGCGGCGCATGAACGTCAAGCTGCACCGCCAGCCCCTTCGAGACAAAATGTTCCTGCGCAAACGACCGCGCCAGCTCCACCCGGTCGTCGTGATCGAGCTCTTGATTGGCCGGCAACGCCAAGACGAGTTCCCGCGCCAGTTGCGCGTCCTTGCGCTTTTCCATGGCCTCGGCCGCGTTCCATAGCGCATCGCTCGACGCCAGCTCTGACGGCGCGCCTTCCGGCAACAGCACCTCATGATGCTCCGGTGCCTCGCGGTGCTTGAAGTAAAACACCTCGCCGGTGCGCTGCGCCTTGATTGCCTCGCGGCCGTTATAGGCGGCCGAGCGCACCGCGCTGCCGCCGTCGGAGCGTGAGATGTATCGGGCACGTGCGAAAGCGATGGCCATTGCCGCAGAATGCCATCACCAGCGCGCCGCCGCAAGCAAGCATTCGAAGAATGCATATTGCGTCTGCAATAATCCACCGACCGTGCATCGACGATCGATTGGCGATGTGGCAGAACCCATAGCGGCGGAATGCGCCGAAGGTCCTGGTTGCATCCGCCGGCATATACAAAAGGGGGTTGAAGAGACGCGCCACGGCTGGCAAAGTCCCCTCGGGCTTGGCGGACGGAGAAAAGACGGAGATTCTCGTCATGGCCCGCACCTCGCTTGCCGAACGCATGAGCCGCTTGGAACAGCAGCGGGCGAAACTCGCCGAGCAGGAAGCAAAACTCAAGGCGGACGAACGCAAGCAGCGCACCCGCCGCCTCGTTGAAGCCGGAACCCTCGTCGAACGGGCCGGATTATTGGACCTAGAGGAAGCGGCCCTTTATGGTGGCTTGTTGTCGCTTGCCAATGACGAGGGCAACAGCGCAATAATTACCGAGTGGATCAAGGCTGGCAAAACCGCGCTCGCTGGAGAAACAATCGGCAATGGCGCAACAAACGAACCGTTGACCCTCACCTTCCCCGCTCCGCTGCCGACCCCATTCGCGACCCGCCTGCGCGGCGCCGGCCTGCGCTGGAACAAAGTCATGCAGCACTGGGAAGGACTGGCGGAACACGACGCCGTCGCAGCATTGGCCGCCGAGCAGAACGGCACCCTACACCGCGTTCATTCCACCGCGCCGTCCAATCGGGAGCCGGATCGCGGCAGGAAGTCTGAACGCTCATAGCGCCGACGCCTAGGAGCCAAAAAAATGTTCGGGCGGCTGTCCTATGATCTCGTCAAGACACTGTTCAAGGCCACCTTCGCCATCCTGCCGCTCGTCATCTGGTACCCGGCCTGGCGCTACGCGCATGCTCTGTGGGGCGGCGCCTTGCTCGACTGGCATCGCACGGGTCTGTCGCCGGCATCGGTGATTTACAGACTTGGTTACGCGGCATGGCCATCGATCGCGCTGCTCGGGCCGGCCATTACGATGGCGACGGCTCTGCTGCTGCGTCGATCCGGCATGGTGCTGCCCCTCACTGCCATCGCCGGCGTGTTGGGCATGGCCGCGGCAACGGTTTTCACCGTCTGGCCGGAAGCGACACGACTGCTCGGCTACCGATCAGACTTTGCCTGGTCCGCCATTTTGAACGCAGCCGACATGGCCATCTTTTATGCCGGGGTTGTCGGCTTTCTCGCGACCACGGCCGGCGTCAGGATGCTGATGGGAAAATCGCTGCACGCCCAAAGCGTAAAGCCGGTTGAGCGTGCCTCCTCTGACATCTTTGGCCACGCGGACTGGATGGACATTCGCGAGTCACAAAACCTGTTCGGTGGTTCGGCCAAGTCGACAGCCAATCCGCGCGGCGGCGTCGTCATCGGCGAAGCCTACCGCGTCGATCAGGATGCGCCGGCCCGGCGCGGACAAAAGTTTGATCCGTGCGATCCAAAAACATGGGGCAAGGGTGGCAAGTCGCCTTTACTCACCTTTGATCTCTCCTGGGGCGGCACCCACGGCCTCGTCTTCGCCGGTTCGGGCGCCTACAAAACCGTCTCCGTCTGCGTGCCGACGCTGCTCACCTGGCGCGCCTCAATTGTCACCCTCGATCCCTCCTCCGAGCTGGCGCCGATGCTGACGGGCGCACGCACGGCGATGGGCCGGCGTGTCATCTCAATTGATCCGATGACGGGCAGCGGAGCCTTCAACGCGCTCGACTGGCTGACAAAAAGTTCGCCGCTCATCGATGGCGACCTCCGCTCGGTCGTCGACTGGATCTGCGGCGAGAAACACACCGCCACCCGTGATGCGCCGCACGGCGCCTCTGGCAAGGCCTTCTTCGAGGGCCGTGGCAAGGCCATCGTCGAGACCCTGCTTTCCGACATCGTCTTCGACAAAAATCTGTCCGACGACAAACGCAATCTCGTCACTCTGGCGCAACGGCTCGCCTTGCCGGAGGCAAAAATGCGGAACGAGCTAGCACGCATTTTTGAACACTCCTCCTCGCACCGCGCCCGCCATCTCGCAGGCCAGTTGATGGGGCTGGTCGCCGAGACGTTCTCCGGCGTCTACGGCAACATGAGCGAGCAAACCGAATGGCTCGCCAATCCCGCCTACGCAAAACTGGTGTCGGGTAACAGTTTTCGCACTGCTGATCTGGTCGCCGGCAAGCTCGACCTCTTTATCAACATCCCGATGAAGGTGCTGGAATCGACGCCGGCCCTCGCCCGTGTCGTTGTCGGATCCCTGCTCAATGCCGTCTATGAGGCCGACGGCGTCTTGCCGGGCGGGCGTATCGTCTTCCTACTCGATGAGGTCGCCCGCCTCGGTTACATGACCTCACTGGCCCGCGCCCGCGATGCCGGCCGCAAATACGGCATTACGCTGGTCATGCTCTATCAGTCCGAAGGCCAGCTGCGCGAACAATGGGGCGATGGCGGCAAGAGCGCCTGGTTCGAAAGCGCTTCCTGGCGATCCTACGCCGCGATCGGCTCGCTCGAACAGGCCCGCGCTGTCTCCGAAGCGCTGGGCGAACATGGCGTCGTGCTGAACTCCGAGACAAAAAACCGGGGAAAAAGCGCAAAGCCGGTCGAGATCGGCACGGCCTCGACCGGCGCCTCGGAACAGCGCTCCGAGCGTGGCAGACGGTTGGCGACCGTCTCCGAAATTCTTGCCGATGCCAGAGCCGACGAGCAGTTCGTCTTCGTCCAGGGCCGAAAGCCGTTGCGCTGCGGCAGAGCGATTTATTTCCGCAGGCCGGAAATGGTCGCCAAGGTCGAGCGGAACCGTTTCGCGCCCCAAGCCGCGTCGGGTTGAGGCGGCAAGAGATGCAGCGCATTCTGGCCCCGATTATCCCTGGCCTTGCCGTCCTGATCGTCGTGCTCGCCCTGCTGGAAACCTATTCCGGCGTCATTCTTATCGTCGGGGTTATCGTCATGGGCTGGCGGCTGGCGCATGCTGCAAAGCATGGCGTGCCGGTATCGCCGAAATTCTCGAAGGGTGAATGGGACGCGCAAGCAGGCGTTGAACGGAAACCGGCTCTGCCGATCCGTGCAGCAAGACATCGGCCGCTCGATGACGTGCTGGCCGAACTCGACGCCATGACCGGGTGGCGCTCCGTCAAGGATGAGGTCAAGAAGCTGGTCGCGGTGCTGCAGGCCGAGCAGGAACGTCGGCGCCACGGCATCAACGCCGCACCCCCAAGCCTGCACCTGATCTTCCTCGGCAATCCAGGGACCGGAAAAACAACGGCGGCGCGTCTTATGGGCGAGATTCTTTTCGCACTCGGCCTGCTCAGATCCGGCCATGTCGTCGAGGTCGACCGCAGCCAGCTTGTCGCCGGCTATATCGGACAGACCGCAATCAAGACACGGGAGGCGGTCGAGGCGTCGCTCGACGGCGTGCTGTTCGTTGACGAAGCATATGCATTGGCCCCCGAGGGCCAAAATAACGATTTTGGCCGCGAGGCGATCGACACGCTGCTGAAGCTGATGGAGGATCATCGGGATCGATTGTGTGTCATCGCCGCCGGCTATACCGGTGAAATGCGCCCATTTCTCGAAGCAAATCCCGGCCTGCGCTCCCGCTTCACCAGGACAATAATGTTCGAGGACTATTCGGCTGAAGAGCTGGCGGGGATTTTTCGCAACCTCGCCAACCGTGAAGGCTTTGTGCTCGACGCCGCGGCCGAGAACTCGGCTAACCTTGCCTGCGTCCGCATCCAACCAGAGCGTGGAGACGATTTCGGCAATGCCCGCGCAATCCGCACGCTTTGGGAAAGCACGCGCGAGGCGCAAGCCATGCGTCTTGCTACCCACGGCATCGGCAGTGCTGGCCGCGACGCCATCATTACCATCGAGCCAGGTGACATTGCGGCGGCGATAGCATCACACGAGCGGCAGGGATCAACTACATGACGGCTCAAACCCTCCTCTCATCTGTGCGAGCCACGCTGGTGCGCTGGCTCCAACTTGTTCCCGCCCTGTTCCGGCGCGATCCGCTGTTCCGCTATGCCACGATCGCCGCCGTTCTGGCTTTGATCTTTCTGGCTATTAGTATTGTTCGGGATGTCGCCGGCAATCGCGACGGCCCCGTTGCCGGCGCTGGAAAGAACGCCGGCACGCCGACGTCGATTTCGGAAAAATTCGAACAGGGCAATGCATCTACAGCCGCAGGGTCGCGGACCCAACCGCCCGCGCCTGGATCAACCTCGGAGCCGGCTCAAGACCATACGCCTGCTGTCGCTCCAGGCCGGCCGCTGCAAGGAATAAAGGTGGCGCCCGCGCCGCACGACGATTTTGGAACCGTACCGTAGGAAGGATCATCCCCATGATGCAAAGGAAAAGCGTGGGCAGGCTGGCGCTCGGCATTGCAATCGCAGCGTTGAGTTTCGTTGAGGGCTCCGGCTTTGCCTTGGCGCAAGACCAGCAGGCAAACCAGCAGCAATTGGACCGCATCGAGCAAAAACTCGATCGAATTATCGAGCATCTCGGCATCCCCGGACAGGACGGTGCGTCGGCAAAGAGCAACGGCAGCTTGCCCGCCACCGCAAACGATGGCGCGAAGAAGCAGGCTTCCTCCGAAGCCGGTGCCAGCCAAGGTTACCAGCGGGGCGCGCTCGCCATCGCCCGGGTTGCGCCGGCCAAAAAAGACGATCTTCCAGAGATCCCTGCCGACAGCGTCGGCAGCTTTGTCTATATCGGCGGCGCCATTCCCCTCAATGAACTGTCGCGCAAAGGTGTGCTCTACACCGGCCTCACCTCAGTCGAACTCCAGGGCTGGCTGAAGGTCGCAGAACCCGGCCGCACGCAACTCGCCGTCGAATACCGCGCCACCACCGGATCCAACGTTTTTGTCAATGCCGGCTGCATAGCCTCGCTGTGGCTCGAAGATCGCTCGATCGGCTCCCAGCATGGTGAAATTCCGATGCCGGCCAGAGAGCAAAAAAGCGTCTCCTTCATCTTTGGCGCCGATCTTCACCCCGGTCTTTACAAGCTTCGCGCCTGGCTGGCCTGCACCGAGCCGCGTGACCTGCATGTTCTCAATGCCCAACTGCTCATCAAGACCCCCGCCGACATGAACCTGCGCATGATCGACAGCGGCGAATTGCTGCACCAGGGGTAGCAAAAGGTCATGGCGAGAACCAAAAAGCACCACAGCCGCCGTCAATCAGGGTCCGTCGAAACGGATGAACGAGGTTTTGAAAAGCCGATGTTCCGCAGGCCTGGCTTCAACGGGTTGTGTCTTTCGGTGAAATGGAAAAGAAGCTCAGCAAGCAAACGCCCAAAAGCCGCAAGATGCGCGGGCTCGCCGCGAACAGCTTGCCGCCATGCTGGGTCTGTCGACGGGCGTTCTCGCAATTCGCGATCGCGGAAATCTCGGTTAAGCGCTCCCGCCCGTCTGCCTGTCGACCGTCCGCACCGGCCGATAGGCATTGGTCTTCAGCCACGCTTTGCATAAGAAAACGCCGGCGACGGAGCGATGCGTCGCCGGCGTTTTGGGCGCGTTCGCCTAGCCGGGCTCATTGAGGCGATTCAGGAATTCAGCCAGATCTCCTTCGCGGGGCGCCCGGGCTAGCAACAGCCACCTTGTCTTTGATGAGTTTCGCCGCGACAACCGCCGGCAGTGGCATGAAGCCATAGTCGTGAGCGACGGCTGCGTCGTGAAGATCTTGCAGCGTCTCGAACGCGTGATCGTGGGTGCCGAGCCAGAGCGCCGGGTCGTCGGTCACGTCGTGGGGGAACGCCTGCAGGAAATAGGTCCGAAGCGGCGGGTCGTAACCGATGACAGCGTCTGGATCCGAGCGGCCCTGTCTGGTGGCGGTGCCAGTGACGGTGATGGTGTAGCGGCTCATTGCAACCTCCTTGTGCCGGTGGCGAGCCGACCCCTTGCGGGGCCGGCCACCGATGCCTCACTGGGGGTTGTTCCAGAGGATGACCCTCTTGTTCTCCTCGCCGCCCGGGGCGGGTGCAAGATTGCCGAAGATCACGCCGATCTCGGGGGCTTCCAGCTTGACCGAGAGGTACTCCTCGCCCGAACGCTGGGAGATGCGGTGCCAGCCGGCTCCGATCTCGAAGCCTGTGCGCTTGTTGACGATCCGGTAGTCGGGCGCGTCCTCGCGCGACTTGTTGGTGTTCGGGATGAGGGTGATCGGGGCGTTGACCCGGAGCGTGGCAAAGACGCCTTCCATCGAGCCGTCGGCCTTGGTGGTGAGGTTTGCGATCGTGGTGGCCATGGTAGTTCTCCTTCGGTTGCATCGGGACCATTCCCGATGGCGCCAAAGGAGAGGGCCGTCCTGCTGCGGTCATCTCGGCGAAAATTCTGGAAAATTCTATTTGCCGAAAAATAGCGGGCAGGCCCTTCGCCTGTCCGCAGACAAAAAACAGAAATCGAATTTTCCTGAATATTCGCCGAGTGTACCCCCAACGGGGGTTGACCGCACAAAGCAGACGGTCGTCTACAAAGGCGACATGAAACGGGAATGGCCCCGGATGCGACCGAAGGAAAAGAACTCAGGCCGCCATCGCTAGACCGCCGACGCAACGCTGCCGGATCGCCGGAACATGCAGCAGCCTCTCGGGTCATGTCGTCGGCATCGCCAACACATCGAACAGCAGCCCGGCGAGTGACCGCCTGGCGTGTTCGGTATGGCGGCACAGCGGTTTCGAGATCGGAGCCGACTGGCAGCGAAGTTAACGCCCCTCGGGGACGAGCCTCGCAGCCAGGTTGGATGACCCGGCACGCCAGGATGTTCGGCACGCTTGCCCCCGCCTCAGAGGCGAGAAGCGTCAAGATGATCATCCTGCACAACGCCCCGCGGCTCTGCGCGGGCCGGCTTCGAAAGAGGTCGGCTCCGGCCGTTCATAACAGTGGAGTAGGCGGCGCGGGGCCGGATAAAGCCTATCGGATCGGACCGCCGGGCTGTCGGGGGGACCGCGCGTACATCATCCCGGCAACGCTAGACGCTCGTCCGGCATCATGCGGGCTTCGGCCTGGCGGCGAATGTCCGGACCGGCATGGCGGAGCATGGCGCACCAGTCTTGCACATTGTACGTCGTCGCCACGCTGCCCCTTGCCAGATCGTATATGACGCACGGCTTGTTCGCGATGGCGAGCCGAAGCACGTTGACGGCCGTGCCGGGTGATGCGCCATCCCAGACCATCATGCCAAAGTCGGCGCGCCGCGCCATCTCCCGGTCTTTGGCGGCGTGGAACCAGTATCCTTCGGCGCCCTCAAGAGAAGGAACATGGTAGGCGGCCCAGTCGCCCAGATTGTTGCGGGGTTCCTTGCCGGTATGGAAGACCCCGACATGCTCGTAGCCGTAGCCCGCGAGCAGGCCCTGCGCCTCGGCATCGGCTCCAGACTCGTCGCCAATCAGCACGCCGTGCTCGGCAGCGACGATTGCGCCGATCCGAGCGATGGAAGGTTCCGGCAGCTCGAATATCTCGCGCGATCCACCTATGAATATCATCGCCATCGTGACTTTCCTTTCTCTCCAGCGCCCCCGCCTCGCTCTGGCCGCCCTGTCCCTCCGGCCCTTCGCGGGGGATCGTCACCCGAAGCCGAGACGGCGAAGCCGGCTCGGGGAGCGGCGGGAGGCCGCGACTAGAGGCCGGCCGGCCGCAGGCCGGCGCGCCCGGATCGGATGGGAACGAAAGACGACCTGTCGAAGATCTAGGGGGTGGTGTTTGCCAGTCAGAGGCGCACGTCCTGAATCGAGCGCATGAGAACGGAAGAATTGTCGCTTGAAGCAATGAACTCCCAACTCTGCCATTAGCACTCGGCCTCGGCACCGATTGCCCTGACCCCGACCGACGACGACATTGGCCGCGTCGAGCGGCGTTACGCGACTGGTTCGGACAGGTGCACGCGACGAATCCGACCGCCAGCGGTCGGGTTCGTCGACATGGCGATGGAAGCGAGTTCTGAGCGCGGACGCAAGGAAGACGGCGCTTCACGCGCCGTCCTCCGCGAACCGCCAGACGGGGATGCCGAGCCGACGGGCCTTGTCGGCAAGGTTGTCGGTGATCCCGGAGCCGGGAAAGACGATCAGGCCGTAGGGCACCACTGAGAGAAGCTGGTCGTTGCGGCGGAACGGAGCCGCCTTGGCGTGCCGGTTCCAGTCCGGCTTGAAGGCGATCTGGGTGACCTTCCTGTTCTCGGCCCAGCAGGCGGCGATGCGCTCAGCTCCGCGCGGGCTGCCACCATGGATCAGAACCATGTCGGGATGCTTCTCGCGAGCCTTGTCGAGCGCGTCCCAGATCCGGTCGTGATCGTTGCAGTCGAGGCCGCCGGCGAAGGCGATCTTGGTGCCGGCCGGGACGAGCCCCTCGGTTTCGGCGTGGCGGCGGGCGGCGAGGAAGTCTCTGGAGTCGATCACCGACGCGGTCATCGCCTGGTGGCTGACCTTGGAGCCGGTGCGCGGCCGCCATGCCGATCCGGTCTGCGCCTCGTAGAGGTCGGCGGCCTCATCGCGCATGATTTCGAGCACGTTGCGGCGCTCGATATAGGTGATGCCTTCCGCAGTCAGCCGCTCCAGCTCGACGGACTTCACTTCGGAACCGTCCTGTTCCTGCT
>NZ_RZRT01000044.1:0-52688 GCF_003998295.1 Mesorhizobium sp. M7A.F.Ca.US.011.01.1.1 | reverse complement strand
AATCATAACCGATTAGCCGTTTTACGGCGCGTTTGCTTTGGCTTTTCAGGGCGGCAAGGCTTGTCGTCACATCGACCTCCTCCAAAACCCGCCGCGAGGAACAGTCTAGCCCAAAGAAGTGGGCAAAAAATGACATTCGATCTGCGCCGCTCCTCGAAGCGGCGCTGACTGAGTTAAGACGGGGCCGGCGATAACCGCT
Organism: Mesorhizobium sp. M7A.F.Ca.US.011.01.1.1; assembly: GCF_003998295.1. NCBI lineage: Bacteria > Pseudomonadati > Pseudomonadota > Alphaproteobacteria > Hyphomicrobiales > Phyllobacteriaceae > Mesorhizobium > Mesorhizobium sp. M7A.F.Ca.US.011.01.1.1. The sequence goes on along the minus strand of NZ_RZRT01000044.1, from coordinate 52,489 downwards.
TAGTAATCGCCGTTGTAATAGCGGTCGTCGCAAGGGGCGGTGTAGATGCGGCCGCTGCGGTCCTGGTAGCGGCACATCTGTTCGCCGCGACGCTGTGGAGTGGTGGAGCTGCCGACAACCGCGCCCAGCAAGGCGCCTGCGCCCGCACCGATTAGCGTGCTTTCGGTGTTGCCGCCGATGGCCTGGCCGACGAGGGCACCGCCGGCGCCGCCGATCAGCGCCCCGGTTCCAGCCCGCTGCTGGCCTTCAGTCTGCGCGCAGCCTGCCAGTGCTGCGGTCATCAGCACGGCGGCGATGGCTTTATGAATGTTCATTTGAGGTCTCCCTTGAGGGCTGAAATCCCTATGGCTGGCCACGTGCGGTCGCATTGCGGCGGAACGGGGGCGGTAGGTCTCACGATGTAAGACATAGTTTCTCGCTCGTTGAACGATAAGGTTTTCAATCCGGAAATATGGCGGAGTCCCGGAGCAGCCATTCGACATAAACTGTCTGCAAATTGGTAACTAAACGGCAGGCAGTCGCAGTAAACTGTCGCAGAAACTTCGTGCCGGCGCGAAAACGATGGGCAAAGATCCAGGCGTTCCCAAGACTTCCTCGTTCAAGCCAAGAATCCGCGCGGCGCAGTATGTCCGGAGGTCGACAGACCTCCAGACTTATTCCATGGAGAACCAGAAGGACGCGATCAGCGACTACGCTGAACTTATGGGTTACGACATTGTCGCCACGTACGAAGACGCGGGCAAAAGCGGTCTAAAGATTGGTGGCCGCCCTGGGCTGCAACGCCTGCTGGCCGACATTGAAGCAAGAGGCGGGAATTGAAGCGAGACGCGGGAATTTTGAAACCGTCATTGTCTACGACGTGAGCCGATGGGGCCGGTTTCAGAACATCGATGAAAGTGCCTCCTACGAGTACCGATGCCAGATTGCAGGTGTACGAATCGAATATTGCGCCGAGCAATTCGTAAACGACGGCAGCATCGGGTCCGATGTGCTGAAGGCTATCAAGCGGAGCATGGCGGCAGATTATAGCAGGGTACTCTCACAGAAGGTTTTCGTTGGCCAATGCCGATTGGTGAGAATGGGTTTTTGGCAAGGGGCATTCCTGGCCTTGGCCTAAGGCGATTGCAGCTTGATAAGCGGGCCAACCAAAAGGCATTCTTGCTCGCTACGAATACAAAGACCTGCAGACGGATCGGATCGTCCTCGTGCCTGGACCGCCCGAGGAGATCGCCGTTGTAAGGTTGATATTCGATCAGTTCGTGAGAGCCCGCAAAACACAGCTCGAGATAGCAAGGCTCCTCAACAAGCGTGGAAATGTCACGGATCTCAACAGGGCCTGGACGCGGGAATCGGTGAATCACATCATCGGCTGCGAGAAATATATCGGCCACAATGTCTGGAACCGGCGGTCGGCAAAACTCAAGCTGAAATGGGTTTTCAATCCGCCGTCCCAATGGGTGCCGCAACGTATTTCCCGACCTCTTCTCAAGGGAAGAATGCCTTGCTAAGCGCCTGTTTTAACAGTGTAAGATGGCGCGCCGCGCCGGGTGATGATGAGAACTACGTCTACGCTATAGCGCTCCTTTAAGTCGGTTCAAATCCCGCTCCCTCCGCCATGCCATTTTTCGTCCCGCAATGATCAGCGATGTCAATGGCTTATAGCCGCTCCGCCAAAGCGCGGTCCCCCAGTCTGGTCCTCCAAGTTAGGCGCTAGGCGGAGCCATAGGACGCCACTGAGGGGCGGCCTGCACAGGCTGGGATTGGCTCCTCCATCATCCCCTTGTTACTGTATGGTCTTCCCAGAGTCACGCAGGCGGCATCGCGCCGCGTACCCTTTGGGCCGCCAGCCGGTGGCCAGCGCAGCGGACCCGCAACAAGCAACCGCCCGGAGGCGAACAGCTTGAGCTTGAATAACTGGTCGGGCTGGTCGCCCTCGATAGGCTCACAGGCTCGCCTTGACTCATAGCCGGCTGCTGAAGGCGCTAGGCTAGTGTACCTCTGCATCATGACGTAACCGGCGATCTTGGCCTGCTGGGTATCGGGGCTTTCACCGTTCGAAGCCTGCTCGATTGTCGACGCGAACGTATGCGAAACCCTCATTTGCCACCCCTTGGTAACATCGCTGTAGGACGGACGGCTACGGAGACGATCGCGCGCTGGCGCCGTCGTCTTGAGTGGGCCGTGCAAGTTGATCTAGCGCGTCGTTAACTCGTGAGCGCAGTAGTCGGCGCGCGTCACGTAGGTCCATCCGCACACGTGATACAGTTTCGTCCCAGAGGCAGGAGTGCGAGCTCGACGGCGGAATCGAGCATGCCAACAGGGTGACCACTATATCGTGCGGGGACGCCAGTTCTCCATTGAATGACGCCAGATTTGACGCTATATTGCGTCATAATGCGAGGCGGAAGAGGACATAGCTGATGGGTCTGGTTCAATATTCCGACAATGGGTTTTTCGCACCGCGCAAGATCGCGGAGGCCCTCCGCACGACCAGCGAGGAAGTTGCGAGGACCGCAGGCCTCGGCAAGGACGCCGTCCAGCGCAAGGACCGCGTTCGGTCGGACAAAACCCAGCGCCGGCTGCGCGAAATGGTGGAGATCGTCAATAAGGTCGAGCCGCGCCTCGGCTCAGCGCTAATGGCCTATGCATGGTATCGGTCCGAACCGTTGTCCGGCTTCTCCGGGCAGACGGCCATGCAACTGGTCCGTAGCGGTCGGGCTGACGATGTGCTCGACTATATCGACGCCGTCGATGCCGGCATCCACGCCTGACCTGGTAGATGCAGTATCGAGGCAAGCTCTATCGGGCGCTAAACCCCATTTACGCGCGCGCGCCGCTTTCGGGTCGCGGTGCTGAGCTTTACGGCGGACGATTCAACCCGAAGGGCACTCCCGCGCTCTATACCTCCCTTTCCGTGATCACTGCGCTGCGGGAAGCCAGCCAGATCGGCAATTTGCAGCCAACTACACTGGTCTCCTATGACGCTGAGATCGAGCAGACCTTCGACAGCCGGGACGAACAAGCGCTTCTGGCCGAAAGTGTTGATGCCGGCGTGCTTGCTGATAGCTCCTGGCGCGACCAGATGAAGACGACCGGTGAGGCAGTGACGCAGGCATTTGCCCGAAGACTGATCGGCCTCGGCTATCACGGATTGCTCGTCAGGAGTTTTGCGCTGGGCGCGACCGCGGACGATGTCAATCTCGTGCTCTGGACGTGGGGAGATGCCCCGCCCTCTCGCCTGACCCTTATCGACGATGAGGGTCGGCTGTCGCGGTGAGCTGGTACGGCGGCCCGGAAGATCGGTCTCCTCCGCGGCATTCTCAGCTATGCGGTCGAACTCGGCATTATCGAGCAGAACCCCGTGTATGGCGTTCGCAAGCCGAAGGACATGGTCAACCCCCGCCGTCTCTGAGAGCAGAAGTATCGCACGCTCGGCGATATTCTGCGGCAGACGGTCGAGGACGGACAAGGCTTGGCGGAAAGAACTCCTAACGTTGTCAGCAGAAGGATTAGTCTGAACGGCTTGCGAAATCTGGCCCAAGATGGGGCCTGAGAGTTACGCCAATGTTGGCGTTCAGCCTATTGTACACCGCGCTCCGCTACGGACACGCCGTCCATGACTCTGTCACTCGGGTGCAGCACCACGCGATCGCCTGCGGCAAGGCCTGATTGGACTTCCGCCGTCCGGTTGTTTCGCTGACCGATCTTGATGATAGTCGCCCGTGCACGGCCATCCCTGACCGCGAACACCGCCCAGTCGACCCCTTGTCGGAACAGAGCGCCCACCGGCACGGCCAGGATGTCATCGGCCTTCCAAATCGTGACATGCACGATCACCCGATAATCATGTCCTAGCGCCGACCATTTCGCGGGAGGATCGATGAAGTCGATGGTCGTGCGAACCCGTTGTTCCTCGATTCCAAGTGCGGAAACCTTGGTGAAACCGGCCGGATCGACTCGGGAGACGCGGCCCTGGAGGGGCGGTCCACCCCAGTTGTCAATCATGACGGGTGCGCCAGGCTTGATCCGGACAGCATCGGTCGACAGCAGATCCGCGACGATTTCGAGATCGAGTGGATCGCCGATTTCGATCAGCGGCGCACCAGCCTGGACGACTCCTTCGCTCTCCTGGATGATCTTCAGCACGCTGCCTGTCACGGGAGCGCGCAACTGGATGCAGCAGGCCGGATCTGACTCTGGCGCGGCACCCGACTGTTCACCAAGCCGGGCTGCAACGCTGTCACGCTCGTTTCGGCGGACCTCCAGCTGAGCCTTCGCACTGGCCAGCCCTGCTTCATTGGTTTCGACGTCGAACCTAGCTCCGTCGAGGGTTTTGAGAGAGATCGCCTCGGTGCGCGCGAGCGCTTCGGCCCGCCCAAGCTCCGTTCGCGAAAATGCAAGCGCAGCCTCGATCCGGCGTATTTCTGCTGCCGCAAGGTCTACCACCGCATCGGCCGCAGCCAGCGCCGCACGTAGCTCTTCGTGGGTGCGCGCATCGTGAAAGCTCGGTAACGTCGGTTGCATCACCGCCATGACCGCTTCGTCCTTGGTGACCTGATCCCCGATGTGGCGGGGAGGAGAGATCCGCAGGACCTTGCCGGCGATGGGGGCGGACACTGTGTAGACGTGACGCACGCGCGTCTTTGCCTCGTCGTCGATCGTGACTTCCATGGGACCTTTCGCCAGCGTTGCCAGATCCACTGCGATCGGCCGCAGCCATGCGAACCAGACGGCGCCGGCGCCCAAGATGGTCAAGGCTGCAATGCCCAACGTTCGCTTTATCCAGATCGTGCGCATGGTTCAATCCCGCGTCTTCAGAACAGTGACAAGGTCCAGCTCGCTGAGCCTTCGGCGAACGACGAGCGCGGAAAGAACGGCCGCGGCGATGACGATCGCGCTGGCGAAGACGTAGGTGGATTGCTCGACGATGAGGCGCACCCGCATCAATTCGCCGGCCAGGTTCTTCTGCATGATCCAGGCAAGGCCATAGCCAATGAGCCATCCAGGCGGCTGCGCGATCAATGTGAGCAGAGCGAGTTCGAGGAGGAGGATGCGCAACACTTCTCTCCGGGTGAAGCCGAGGACACGCAAGCTGGCCAGCTCCCGCGCGCGTTCGGAAAGCGAGATACGGGCGCTGTTGTAGACGACACCAAACGCGATGACGGCAGCCAGCCCGGTGTAGATGCTCGCCATCGTCGTGATCAGAAGGGCAACCAGCTTGCGGAAATTGGCAAGCGAGACGCGCTGCAGAGCCAGGCCGCTGACGATTGGCATGTCCTTGATGGTAGCATAGAACGAGTCCCGGCTGTTCTGATCTAGGCTGACGTTGATGCTGTTGACCGACGGCGCTTCGCGCATCAGGCGCGCTAGCGTCTCTGAATCCATCATCCCGCGGATGCCGAAATAATCTTCGACCAGCGCCGCCACAGGAACGACAACGGTCCGCCGCGCTCCTTCGAGCAAGTCGACCTCGACGGAATCGCCGACCCTCACTCCGAGAATCCGGGCAAGCATGCTCGAAATCGCCAGGCCCGCTTCCTGCAGGACGACCGGACGCAGGTCGACATCTATGATGCGGTTGAGATCGGCGTCTCGCGGCCTGCCGCTGATCATGATCCGGCGTTCGACGTTTCCGCTCCTTATGCGGACAGGCACCTCGCGGTAAGGCTCGGCGGCGAGAACGCCCGGAAGCCGTGCGATCTGTAGCACGACGTCCCGCGGGCGCTTTTCCACGAAACTCACGGTGGCGTCCTGTCGGTCGGCCAGGAAATAGGTCACGTCGATGAGCTGCTCCATCGCGTCGCCGGTGAAAAGTGAAACAATCAGGATGGCTGTCGCCAGTGCAATTCCAAGCGTCGTGAATAATGACCTGACTGGATGGCGAGTGATGTTGCGCAACATCATCGTGGTCGGTTGCGACATGAACCTGTCGACGCCGAAGCTCGCCGGCAGCAGTCGCCGATAGCGCGGAGGCGCCGGCGCCTGCATCGCGACGGCAGGCGCCAATCGCACGACCTCGCGAAGCGCGCGCACCGCCCCGATGATCGCCGCGACGAGGCTGAGCGCGGCGGCAATGACGTAGAGGTCCGGGCTCTTAGTGAAGACGAGGAACGGAAAATGGAAAAAGTCGCCGAACAGACTGGTGATGCGCATCCCCAGCCAAGTGCCCGCTGCACTGCCGATCACAATGCCGATCATCACGATAACGACGACGAATTTGAGGTAGTGCATGACGATGCTGGCATTGTTGTATCCCAGCGCCTTCATCAGCCCGATCTGCTCGCGCTCCAGCGCGACGAGCCGGCTAAGTGTGAGATTGACCAGAAATGCCGACACCAGAAGGAAAATCGGTGGCAGCGTCCGGCTCATGTTGTTGAGCATATCGAGTTCGTGGTTCAGCCAGGCGTGCGAAGTCTGGTCCTTCCGGCCATAGGCCGCTCGGCCGCCATAGCGCTCGAGCATCGTGTCGAGACGCATCATGACTTCACTCTCGGACGCGCCGCGCAGCAACTTCAACGAAACGGACGAGAACGCATCGTCGAGGTCGTAGGCGCTGGCGAGCGCTTTTTCCGACATCCAGATGAGGCCGAAGCGGCGGTCGTCCGGCATGATGTCGCCTGGTCCGACCGCGTAGATGAACTCAGGAGACAGCGCGATCCCAACAATCGTCAATTCCCGCTTTCGGCCGTTCAATATTGCCGAGAAGCGGGCCCCGGGCTGAAAGCCGTGGGACAAGGCAAAGCCTTCGTTCACGACGATCTCTTCGGCGCGACCAGGCTCCGGCATGCGGCCAACGCGCATGTAGAGCTGGTTGAGTGAAGCCTCCCCGATCTCGGGCAGGGAGATGATTTCGCCCGTGGCCGGCTCCAGATAGTCCGGTATGTCAAGCAGCACGAGTTTGGCTATTCGCGCGTCGACCGAAGCGACGCCAGGAACCTCGGCAATCTGGCCGACGAGCGTCCTCGGCGCACGGCTCACCGTCGCAAAGACGTCAGCAAACCGGTAGCGTTCGTAATATGCGGTGCGCGTCTCGTCGAGGGATCGGTAGGATCCGACCGCGAGGATGAGCGTCGCCACGCCTCCGGCAATGACGAGTGCAATCGCCAACGCCTGCGCCCAGAGCCGGCCGAAGTCGCGAAGAAGCTTGATATCCAGAGCGCGCATCCGGATCACCAGACAAGCTCGGCGGCAGTCCGGCGCACCTCGTTCCTGGCAGTTCTGGAGATTTGACCGTCGGCGAAAAACAGCACACGGTCGGCGACATCCTGGATGCTGGCGTTGTGCGTGATGATAAGCGTCGTGGTGCCAAGCTGCGCGTTGATGCCGAGCAACGCCTCGATCACCCTAATGCCTGTCTTGGAGTCGAGAGCGCCGGTTGGCTCGTCGCAGAGCAGCACATCCGGACGCTTGGCAATCGCGCGGGCAATGGCCACGCGCTGCTGCTCGCCACCGGAGAGCTGAGCCGGGAAATGGTGCATCCTCGGTTCAAGTCCAACCAGCGCCAAAGCCTCCTCCGGGCGCATCGGATGATCGGAAATCTCCGTAACCAGGGCAACGTTCTCATAAGCCGTCAGGCTGGGGATCAAGTTGTAGAACTGAAAGACAAATCCAACGTGCTGCCGTCGATAGGCGGTCAGCCCGCGATCGTCGAGATTGGTCAGTTCCTGATCCCTGAAGAACAACTGGCCGCTCGTGGCATGGTCAAGCCCGCCCATGATGTTGAGCAGGGTCGACTTCCCGCTGCCCGATGGGCCAAGCAGAACGACCATCTCTCCCGCCGAAATCTCAAGGTCCAGGTTGCGCAACGCAAGCACCTGCGTCTCACCCGAGGTGTAGGTTTTGGTCAGCGCTTTTGCAGTGAAGACCGTGTCAGCCATGGCCGTAAGGGATTTTGAGGCACCTGTCGCATCGCTTGCCACAGTGTCCCGTCGAGGCGAGCGCGACATTGATGCAAGTCAAAACAGGGATCCGAGGCCGTCCCCGCCATCAACGAGTGGTGGTAGTGACCTTCAAAGTTCCCGGACCGGCTGGTTCCGAGCCGGTATTGATTTGCCTCAAAGGAGGTCGGCGGCATCTACGCTACGATGCCGCCGATTGGTGCTCGGGCGCCCGTTCACTTGAACTGAGCTAGGGATGAGGTGGATGAAAGCAAAGGATGTAATGACGGCAAAGGTTGTTACCGTGTCGCCTGACCACAGCGTAAGACACGCAGCGCGGATCATGCTGGATCATCGCATCAGCGGCATGCCTGTCATCGCTGACAACGGCCGTCTGGCTGGAATTGTGAGCGAAGGTGATTTCCTGCGCAGGTCGGAACTCGGCGCCTCACCGTTTCCGGCAGGTGAGGCTCGTGGCTATGTGAGGGGCCACAGCTGGAAAGTGGCGGATCTGATGACTTCGGACGTTATCGTGGCGGACGAGGAAACCCCGATAACCCGAATTGTTGCGCTGATGCAGGAGCTCGGCATCAAGCGCATTCCGGTGATGAGAGGACAGCGTCTTGTCGGCGTCGTCAGCCGCGCCGATCTTTTGCGTGTTGTCGTTGCGACGAAGTTCGACGACGCGACGGCGGCAGGTGACGATGCGATCCGGCGCAGCATTCTTACCCGACTGCGAGACGACGCAGGGGTCGAAGGGGACGCGTTGACGCTTACGGTGAGCGATGGTCTGGTGCATTTTTCGGGTGCTGTCAGATCGCAGAGTGAACGGGATGCCGTCCGCGTGGTTGCCGAGGGCGTCAGGGGCGTCAAAGGTGTGTTCGACCACCTCTACCTGGCCCATCCGTGAACTGCAGCGATGCTGTCGCACCCTCGCGAGACAGATCATCCGGTGAACACCTCTGCCATGCAAGACGATCTGGCGATATTGCAGCGGGAGACATTTGACTACTTCATTCATGAAGCGAACCCCGACAACGGTCTCATTCTGGACAAGACTGAAGCGAATTCGCCCGCCAGCATAGCGGCCACCGGCCTGGCGCTGGCTTGCTATCCGGTGGGAGTCGAGCGCGGATTCATGACGCGAAGCGCGGCCGCAGAACGCACCTTGGCAACGCTGCACTTCTTCTGGAACAGTCCGCAGGGGTCGCAGCCGGACGCCACGGGATATCGCGGCTTCTACTATCACTTCCTGGACATGCAGACTGGCCGGCGAGCCTGGCAATGCGAGTTGTCTACGATCGACAGCACGTTCCTGCTGGCGGGCGCGCTGGCCGCAGGACTGTATTTCGATGCCGACACCGCGGCGGAAGCCGAAATCCGCACCTTGGCGGAGGCGCTCTATCATAGAGCCGATTGGTGCTGGGCGCAGGACGGAGGAGAGACCGTCACTCATGGCTGGACACCCGAGCATGGGTTTCTGAAGTATCGCTGGGAAGGCTATGACGAAGCGCTCTTGCTCTATGTTCTGGGACTCGGTTCACCGACCCACCCCCTGCCCAAGAGCAGCTACACGGCGTGGACCGCGACCTTCCGATGGGAGCACAGTTACGGCTATGACTACCTCTATGCGGGACCGCTGTTCATCCACCAGCTCTCGCACGTGTGGATCGATTTTCGCGGCGTGCAGGATGCCTTCATGCGCAGCAAGGCAAGCGACTATTTCGAGAACAGCCGACGCGCCACCTTCGTCCATCAACGTTACGCAGTCGAAAATCCGCGTGGATTCGAGGGTTATGGCGAACACTGCTGGGGCATCACCGCAAGCGAGGGTCCAGGCCCTTCCACGCTCAAGTTGAACGGCATCGAACGCCGGTTCGAGGGCTATGTGGCGCGCGGTGTGCCCTATGGTCCCGACGATGGCACGCTCGCTCCTTGGTCCGTCGCTGCCTCCTTGCCGTTTGCTCCCGAAATCGTCCGGCCAGCGATCAGCTTCTGCATCCACCAGGCCAAGCTCAAGGCCGCCAATGCCTATGGCTTCAAGGCGGCCTTTAATCCCACGCATCCGGGGACATCCGGCAACGCCTTTGGATGGTGGGTTTCGCCCTGGCACTTCGGCCTCAACGAAGGTCCCGTAGTGCTGATGATCGAGAACGACCGCAGCAGCCTTTTGTGGCGCTTGATGCGCTCCTGCAGCTATATCCGTAGCGGCTTGCAGCGGGCGGGATTTGAAGGCGGCTGGTTGAGAGAGTTCGATCAGGAACCGACGCCGGCTGCTTGATCGACTTGCCGAAGAAGAGCGTATTCGGCAAGCTCGCATCATCGCAATTGGGCGGCGCCAATTTGATTGGCGCATCAAATCAAATCCCGATTTGATTTCCATCAAAGAAGTAACTTGGTGAAGGAGCAAAGTCCCTGCCGAGGGCAAGGGAGACTGATGTGGACAAGCAGTTCTCTTGGAAAGGCTTTCTCCGGGCGATGATTGCGCTTTGGACCCTGATATCACCTTGGGTTCTTGTCCACATATCCATGGCGCCACCATCACAGGTTCAGATCAGCGCCGGAGCCGCGTGGAACTTCCTTGTCGTCGGCTTGGTGATGATGGTGATTTCTATTGTGCCGCAAGCAAGCTCGACAGTTTGGGAGGGGCGCATCAACGCCGCCATGGGCGTATGGCTTATTGCTTCCCCTTGGGTCCTCGGGTTTCGCAGCGACCTGGTTTTAACGTGGAACGCCGTCCTGATCGGCATTCTCACCCTGGCTGTCACGGGCTTGCGAGGCTGATTGTTCTTCCGGAGCCATGTGAAATAGCCAAAGTCGGGGTTTACCATCTTTCTCGGAGCGCAGAGTTCCCGAACAATTCGGCGCTAGCCGCAGCCAGCAAGCCGGCGAGGGAAATCGCATTCGACGGATGCGGAATGGAGTCCGTGCTCACGACCCTTTCAGCGCCGGCCGCCAACAGTTGTGCGTAGGCGTTTTGAGCGAACACGGGATGAATGACGATGCAGACTGCCGGAGGCAGACCAAGCTGCCTCAAATGATTCAGCGTTTCGATCATGGTCCTCCCCGACGAAGCGATGTCATCCACGATGATCGGGGTTCGGCTGCGAGCCGCATCGATCGACGGGAGACTCACGTCGACGTCACGGTCACTTCGTCGGATTTTCGTCAGGATCTGATAGGCAACGCCGGCGCGGTCGGCGATGTCGGATACCCATTGGCTGCTTTCACTATCTGGTCCTATCAGGAGGGCACTCGGGACGTTATTTCTGATCCAGTCAGCGATGAGAGGAGCCGTGGCCACCGCATGGGCTGGGATGCAAAATAGCTCGGAAAGCCTGGGAATCCTGTGCAGGTGAGGATCTGCCGTCACCAGCCAATCGAAACTGTCCGCCAGGAAACGTGCGAACATTGGCGCACTTACGGCTTCGCCGGGATTAAACCGCCTATCCTGGCGCATGTAGGCCAGATACGGCGCAATAAGTCCAATGGAGCGTGCTCCGAATTCGCGCGCTGTCGCGGCCGCGAACCGCAATGGCAGAGCGAGTTCATCAGGGTTGCGGAGGCTGGCGACAAGGGCGACGTCGACGCCGTCCAGATCCCGTTCGATCGTGACCAGGGATTCGCCATCGGGAAAGTGGCGCCAGTCCAGCCGGCCGGTTCGGGCGCCCAGCAAAGGGCCTATTACGTCAGCCATAGTTCGCTGCAACGGGAAAGGAAGCAGCACGCGGGTCATTGTCCGGTTCCGATTTGGAATATGTCCGGATGAGCCGAGGCATAGTCCAATGCGTAGTCCAGTTCTCCCGGTGACCGGGCATGGACGTAAAACAGCGGCTCACCGGCCTGGACACTGTCGCCGATCCGAACTCGGGAATCGGTTCCAGCCAGAGGGCTGCCTGGGGCACCGGCGAGCTTGGCGATTCTTGCAAGCCGACGATTGTCGACCGCCCGGATCTGGCCGTTGCGGATGGCAAGAACTGGACTGATGTGTGGGGCCACTCCCGGCTCGGTAAAGCCGCCCTGTGCCTGGCAGATCGCCATAAACTTGCGGAGAGCCGCGCCACTGTCGAGCAGCGTGGACGCCACGGCGCGGCCTTTTCCTAGCACCGCCCCGGGTGCGGAATCGAGCAAGACGCCAGCAATGTCGAGCGCACGGCTGCGGAGATCGCGGGGCCCTGCCGCGTCGTTGCGCAGGACGCTAAGCACGTCCCGCGCCTCAAGGGCCGGACCGATGCCGTAGCCAACGGGCTGGAGGCCATCGGTGCGGAGGACAGAGAGGTTAAGTCCAAGAGCTTGCGCTGCGGCAATGAGCCTTGCCTCGAGGAAAGCGGCGGCTGAGAAAGAACGCACCTTGGCGGTCGGTCCGATGGGAATGTCAATGACCACATGGGTAGCGCCGGCCGCGGCCTTCTTGGAAAGCACACTTGCGACCAGTTGGCCGTCGCTGTCGAAGTCGAGCGGGCGCTCGATGCGGATCAGAATGTCGTCGGCGGGGCTGAGACGGACATTTCCGCCCCAGACGATGCAGCCTCCTTCGCGCTCGACTACGCTTCGCATGGCCTCGAGATCCAGCGCCACCGGCGCCATGACCTCCATCGCGTCGGCCGTGCCGGCAGGAGAGGTTATGGCGCGCGAGGACGTCTTTGGGATTCGGTGACCGGCAGCAGCAACAATCGCAACGACAATGGGCGTGGTGCGGTTTCCGGGAAGGCCGCCGACGCAATGCTTGTCCAACACCGCGCCGCCGCCCCAATCTATGCGCTCTCCGACCGCCAACATTGCCTTGGTCAGAGCAATCGTCTCTTCATTGTCGAGCCGGTCGCCGGCGCAGGCCGTGACAAATGCCGCCAGTTCCATGTCTGAGAGGCGGTTGCTGACGGTGTCGTGCATTAGGGCAAGGAAATCCGACTCGCCGAGCCGCTGGCCGAAGACCTTCGCCCTTAACGCCGGTGCCGAGACGGGCGGCTCCGGATGGCTGAATACGGCGACTGCATCGGCGCCCGGTTGGAGGATCGCCCAAGCCGCCTCCGACAGCGCGGCGACATCCAGTTCGAGATGATCATCGACAACCACGTTAAGCGTGGCGACGACCTCGCGGTCGCCGCTACGAGCCAGAACCCGGGTCAAAGCGGTGAAACCTTCCGACCGGCAGACGTGACAATCGCGATGCATATAGACGACCGGTTGCTGATAGGTGTCGATACCCGCTCGGAGGAGGCGTAACGGTCTATGGGCGTCACTCATGCCGGCTGCTCCAGGGGCGGTGGTTGCGGCAGTCTCAGGCTTGCGATTGCGGCGAGAGCCATGGCCGCGGCTGCGACCAGGAAGGCGGCGCCCTCCAGACGGTGGGAACCGAACAGCAGGCCGGCGGCCGCGGAACCCACTGACAGCCCGAGACTGACCGCTGCCGACTGGATGCCGAGTTCCATGCCTTGGCTTCGTACGCTGATGCGCAACACCCAGTAAGCGAGCAGCGGGCTGATCACGCCGGCCGAAGCCGAAACAGCAGAAACCGCAAACAGCATTTCCCTGAACGCGGCAAGTTTCGGCATAGCCGCCAGACCGACCGCCATCACTAGGAAGGCAGGAGCCACCAGCAGTGTCGTCGCTGCCGGTTTGACGAGCGGCGAAAAGACGAGGCCCTGGACCGCAAACATCACGACACTGCATGTCGCGAACATGAGGCCGAGCGCGGCGGGACCCATTGTGAGTTCAACGTTTCGCAGGGTGAGCCCGACCTCGAATGCGCCAAGCCCTGCCGCGGCCACAGCGGCAAGAGCGAGCAGCCGTATCTCTCCAGATACGAACATTGAGGATCCGGGTTTGCTCGACTCAACACGGGGGCCGGGCAGCATGTGTCCAGGCAGCACAGACCACACGCCAAGAGCTGCCGCCACAGCGAGGCCGGACGCAAGGAGGAAGGGAATGGTCTGTGGCGGGACAGCCGCCACGCCCAAGTCAAGTTTCAGTTCTGCCACGAGCCCGCCGAGCGTCGGCCCGACCAGAAAGCCCGCGATCGATGCCATGCTCATCCAGCCGAATATTCTTGTGCGGCGATCATCCTCACCTTCGGTGTCGGCAATGAACGCAAGAGCCGTTGGCCCCACGGCTGCCGCGAAGCCACCATTCAGGATCCGCCCGATATAAAGAACGGGCAAGCTCGGTGCCAGCGCCGATGCCGCCAAGGTCACGGCAAAGCCGATCAGGTCGATGACAAGGACAGGTCTGCGACCGATCAAATCCGACCACTTCCCCCATAGGAAAGCGGCGACCACCGGCGCCGAGACATAGGCAGCGGTCAAAAGGCCAATCTGCCGCGCTTTGAATGCCGGGTCGGTGGACCCGGCAAGCCGCTCGACCATCATCGGCAGGACCGGCAAGACAATTCCGTAGCCGAGCGCAACGACAAAGGCCGAGGCCAGGACCGCGCCCAGGCTCCATCGAGACGTGGGCAGGCGAGCTTGCATCGACACGTTCATGCCAGCGAGCCGCGCGGGTGCCGATGAGCGACGCCTTCGATCGTCGATGCGGCGGCAGGTCGAATGCCTTCTAGCCTGGTTCGCTTGAGCAGCAGGGCGTTGATGGCCACGAGAGCCGAACTGCCCGACATTGCCAGCGCCGCTAGCTCGGGGCTCAGCAGGAACGGGTAGAACACGCCCGCCGCGATCGGGAAGGCGATGAGATTGTATCCGACCGCCCACCACAGGTTCTGGTGCATCTTGCGCAGCGTGGCGCGCGAGAGCGTCATCGCCCCGACGACATCGTAGGGATCGCTCCTCATCAGCACGATGTCGGCACTCTCGATAGCGACATCGGTGCCCGCACCGATGGCGAAGCCGACATCGGCTTGCGTCAGAGCCGGCGCGTCGTTGACGCCGTCTCCGACCATGCCGACCTTCAGGCCCTGGCCTTGCAGTTCCTTGATCTTTTCCGCCTTCTGCCCTGGCAGCACGTCCGCGAGCACGATGTCGATGCCGAGTGCGTCGGCGATGCGTTTCGCGGTGCCGGCGTTGTCGCCGGTGAGCATGGCCACGCGCACGCCCTGCTCGTGTAGTTTGGCAATCGTTGCAATGGCCGTCGGGCGCGGCGTATCGGCGATCGCGATCAGCCCGAGCAGTTTGCCGGACCGTGCAACATGGATGACGGTGCGGCCTTCGCCCTTTAGCGCTTCGGCTGTTTCGCCCAACGCCAGAAGATCAATCTTCTGCTCGTCCATGAGGCGCCGGTTGCCGAGCAAAGCCTGGTCTCCACCAATCGTGGCACTGGTGCCCTTGCCTTCGATATTCAGGAAGCCCGACACTTTGGGAAGCTTCATAGCCGTGGCTCGCTGGACGATGGCGACGGCGAGCGGGTGATCCGACCCTTGATCCACCGCAGCTGCGACCTGCAGAACCTCGTCGGGCGAAACGCCGGCAGCCGAGACCATTTCGACGACCTTGGGCTGCCCCATGGTGAGCGTGCCGGTCTTGTCGAAGACGATTACGTTGAGCTTGGTCGCCTCCTCGAGAGCGGCTGCGTTCTTGAACAGAATCCCGTTTGCGGCACCGAGGCCGGTGCCGACCATGACGGCCATGGGTGTAGCGAGGCCGAGCGCATCGGGACAAGCGATGACGAAGACGGTTATGGTCAAGGTCATTGCGAACAGCAGAGGCTGGCCGAGCCACCAGAACCAGACGGCGAAAGTCGCAAGCCCGATGAGAATCGCGGCAAGCACAAGCCATTGCGAAGCGCGATCGGCGAGCAGTTGGGCCGGCGCCTTCGAGTTCTGGGCCTCCTGGACCAGCTTGACGATCTGGGCAAGCGCAGTGTCGGCACCCACCTTGGTAGAGCGGTAGCGCAGCGTGCCGCTCTTGTTGATCGTCGCCCCGATGACCTTGTCCCCGACCTTCTTGGTCACCGGCATCGATTCGCCGGTCAGCATCGATTCATCGATAGTCGATGCGCCCTCGATCACGTCGCCGTCGACGGGAAGCTTGTTGCCGGGTCGCAAGACCACGATGTCGCCGAGGACGATGTCCGAGGTCGCAACCTCGACCTCCTTGCCATCGCGTAACACGGAGGCTCTGGGCGGAGCGAGATCGAGAAGCACTCTGATCGCGGCCGACGCCCCGGCACGGGCGCGCATCTCCAGCCAATGGCCGAGCAGAATGAACACGAGCAGCACGCTCGCCGCCTCGTAGAATTGCTGCCCCTCGAAGAAGAAGGTCGCGCCGACACTGAACAGGTAGCCAGTGCCGACGCTCAGCACCACCAGCACGGCCATGTTGAGGACGCCATTGCGCAAGGCCCGCCAGGCGGCGAGCAGGAAAGGCCAGACCGGATAAAGGATCGCGGCACTGGCGAGGAAAAACATCGCGAGGTCTTCGCTCAGCCCGAAAGGCGGGCGCAACCAGGGCTCGCCCAGGCCCATCGGCTCCATGGCAAATATCGGCAGAGTGAAGACCAGGCTGACAAAAAACCGGTTGCGCATGTCCTTGACCATGCCCTGCATGTCCATGCCGGCACCGTGTCCCATCTCATGAGCCATGGCGTCGTGCGGTGCTTTGTCTGCAACCGTCCTCTCGCCCGCCGGAGCCGACTCGATCATGTCGGCGTGGCTCCCATGATCGTGCTCGGCGTGATCGTGCCCGGAGGTCGCTTGCGGATGCCCCGGCGGAACCGTCGTGCCGTCTGGGACGCACAGATGCCGGGGCACGCTCTCGCGTCGGCAATGGAAGCCGCAGGCCTCGATTTCCCTGGCAAGGGCCTCCGGGCTCGTCTGCCCCTCGTCAAATTCGATGCTCGCGGTTGTCGATCCCGCGTTCATCGCGACACCGGCGACGCCCGGCAGAGCCGGCAGACGTTTTTCGACCGCTGCGAAATCCATCATGCCGACAAGGTCGCGCACTTCCAGATTGACCTTTTTCATCATCGTTCTCCGTGCCGCCGTTCGTGCCGGCATTCGCGCCGGCTGCGGTGTCTCAGGTTCGATAGGCAAAGGTCGACATCATGCCGCTCGCCATGTGGTAGAGATGGTGACAATGGAATGCCCATTTGCCGGGATTGCCGGCGTCCACGGCAATGGTGACCGAGCGCATCGGCGGCACCAGCACGGTGTCGCGAACGGCACCCCGAAAGCGCTGCCCGTCAATCGCGACCACTTGGAAACGATGGCCGTGTAGATGCATCGGGTGGGCCATCATGGTGTCGTTGCGCAGCGTGGCCTCGACGCGATCGCCCTTGTCCACAAGGATGGGAGCACTGGTTTCGAGTCCCCAGCGATAGGCAGCCATATCGCCGGTCAGCGCCATTTCGAACGTCTTTTCGGCAGGGCGCGATGCAAGCGGCGCCATTGCCCGAAGCTGCGCCTCGAGTGCCAGGTCAAGAACCGGAGCATCGACATCAGCCGCCGTCCTGAGCTTGGCCACCGCCGCTCCCGCCGGACGCAGGATAATTCCCGTCTGCTCCTTGCTTCCCTCGCGTAGCGCCAGGATCGGGTAGGAGTTGAGTTCGCGCGGCAACCGCAGGCGCACGTCGATGCGCTGTCCCATCGTCAGCGGAAACCGCCGGCCCCTGACCGGCTCGACAGGCTGACCGTCGACCGCGATCAGTTCGCCTTCAAGCTCGCCGAGGTCCATCGTGAAAGCGGTCGCCGTGGCGCCATTGATGATCCGCACCCGCACGCGTCCGCCTCGTTCGACCGGCACGATCTCGGGATCGTTCAGCGACCGGTCATTGGCCAGATAGGCGTCATATTCGATGTCGTTGATGTCGGTCGCCATGCCGCCATCGTTCATCCCTGCCATGGTGTTGCCGTCGCTACCCGACATGTCCATGCCGCCCATCGCCATGGATCCGTCGCTATTCTTACCCTGCAGCCCAGCCAGCAGTTCCTCCGGCGATGAGAACGAGAAATCGTGGAGCAGGATGACAACCTCCTGCTCGTCTCTTGCGTCATCGGCGGGATCGGCGACGATAAGCGGCGCAGCGAGCAGCAATTGTTCCTGCAGGGTATGAGCGTGCATCCAGAAGGTGCCGGGCTCGCCGACCGGAAAATCGAAACTGCGATCGGCTCGAGCGCCGATGAGCGGCAGTGGCGCGTCGGCGACGCCGTCGCTCGGCCACGGCGCCGTCAGTCCGTGCCAATGGATGATGGTCGGTTCGGCAGTCTCGTTTCGAAGCAGGACATTGAAGGCATCGCCCGCCCGCAAGCGCAGGCCGGGCGCGCCGTCGGCGCTTTGCAGGCCGAAGACGCTTGCAGCTTTGCCGTTCACCTCGATCGTGCGGCGCGAGATGCCGAGCGGCTGGCCGCCCAACTGACTGGCGGAAGCTGCCGAGAGCAAGCTCGATGGGATTGCAAAAGCTGCGGCGCCTGCCACCGCGCCCTTCAGGATATCTCGACGTTTCATAATGGTTCCTTCTCTTCGATTGGGAACTTCGTTGTTTCGTTCAGCACACTCAGGGCGCGCGGCGCTCGCGGCTGGAACCGAACAGGCTGGCCAAATGCGGGAAAAAGGCTGGCACACGGGCCGCATAACGGTCGTATGCGTCGCCGAATTCCTTTCTCGCTTCACGCTCTTCGATGAAGGAGAGTCGCACATACATGCCGACCAGAATGGGGAACATCGCCAGCGTCAGCAGCGTCGGCCACTGCACGAGGAACCCCGCCATGACGAGGACGAAGCCGACATATTGCGGGTGCCGGATGGAGGCATATGGCCCACCCGTTGCGAGCCGATTGTGACGCTGCGCTTCGTAAAGCACCCGCCAAGCAGTTGAGATCAGCATGAAACCGGCCCCGATCAGGAAGAAGCTGAGAACGTGAAACGGGCCGAAATGCGGATTGAGACGCCAGCCGAACATCATCTCCGAGAGGTGACCGGCATCATGCGAGAACCAGTCGATGCCGGGGTATCGCGACTGCAGCCACCCCGAGAACAGGTAAATCGTCAGGGGAAAACCATACATCTCGGCAAACAGCGCCACCAGGAAGGCGCTGAAGGCACCGAAGGAGCGCCAGTCGCGGCCGGTTCGCGGCTTGAAGAAGCTGAATGCGAACAGGATGAAAACCGCCGAATTGATTATGACCAGTCCCCAGAGGCCGTAGGCAGGAGATTGCTCGACCATTGTCATGCTCCTTCGTGGTGGGTGGTGCCGTCATGCGCGCCCGGCTCGGGCTCCTTGTGCCAGGCGTGGCCGCCGGGACCGCCATGCCCGCGGTGGCCACGATGCATGAACATGTGAAGCAGAGGACAGGCGAGCAGCAGCAGATAGGGAAGAACACCGAGGGCATGGGCCCAGTGCTCCGTGAGCAGGAAAAACGCGGCGATCAGCAGGAAAGCGATCGTAACCAGGCCGGTTCTCGAAGTCCAAAATCCGCCTGCCTCGGCCTCCGGTTCTGGTTGGGACCCGGTCGGGGGACCCGACATGCGGTGGACGTTGTTGGTATTCATAGGATGGGTTCCTTATTTGTCAGCGGTTGTCATTGCGGGAGCTTTCGAGCCCATAGGCGATGAGGCTTACGGCCCAGACCAGCGCAGGCGAACAGTGGCCACCTGAAGTCGGAGCCGATGGTGAAGTTGACCACCGACATCAAGCCGATGGACGACGCTCCTCCGATCAGAGCACCGGCCGCCACCGCGACCGGATGGCACGCGCGGAACGCGGTGATTGCCAGCGCAACCAGGAGAACGCCGGTAGCGAAGGCGTAGCCGCCAAGGACCCTGAAAACCTGGGTGAGCCACATCGCAAGCCGTGGACCAATGGCTTCGAGTTCGGCCGCCGAGAGGTGCATGTAGCGGATATCCTCGGGCAGTAGTGGTGGCCTGAGGGCGATGAAATCGAGTTCGATCCCGGCGATGATCATCCCCGCCAGAGCAAGAGTGACCGACGACGTCGTCCATGGATTGACTGTGGCTATCATGGGCTGAACCTTGACTTGCATTACCGGCGCCCCGTGGCGACTACATTGTAGATCGAGGCATAAACGGCACCCGCCAGCAGCCCGGCGATGCCAAGCCCGAGAACGCCGTAGAGAACACGGACGGGGCTTATCGGTGCCGTAGACCTGACCGCGCTGAGGTCGAGCCCGTGCATGATGGCGCCGAAGAAATCGAGTGTTGCCCCTGGCCAGATAGCGACGGCCAAAGCGCAGAGCATGCTCATCAGGGCCGACGTCATGCCCAGCGCAATGCCGACGGACAGGACGCTGAGTTTATCCATGTCTTCCTCCTGTCACTTCGCGTGTTGCTTAAGCCATTCCTGCATGGCGGCGATCTCGGCCTGCTGAGCAGTGATGATCTGATTGGCCCAAACCTTGACCTGATCATCCTTGCCGAATTGCAAAACCGCCCGGGCCATGTCGATCGCCCCTTGGTGGTGCGGAATCATCGCTTGGACGAAGGCGACATCGGGATCGCCGGTCTGGATGCCCTGCATCATCGGCGCGTCCATTCGCTTCATCGCCTCCACATATTTTTTGGAGGCCTCGGACATGTTGGCGGTGTCCATCGGCATGTTCATCATGCCGCCGCCCCGCGCCATGCCGCCCTGACCCTGCATCATGCCGCCTTGCCCACCCTGCATCATGCCGCCCTGCATCATCTGCTGCATCATCGGCATCATTTGTTGCATCATGGGAGCCATCTTCTCCATCATGGGCATCATCTTCTGCATCGTGGACATCATCGCCGTGCACTGCTCGGGCAACCCGTCCGGCATCGCCTGTGCGGCCGGAGCAGCTGTAGTGGGTTGCGGCGCATCGGCCGCCGGATGGTGCGGATCGGTCTGGGCAAATGCTGGGCTTGAAAGAGTTGTGAATGCTGCAAACGCGATCAATCGAAGGTGAGTTTTCATGACAGTTTCCTTGTCGTTGGAGTGAAGCGACAGGCGAACCTTGATATGGGCGCGGAGGGCCGCCCAGATCGCCGCTGCCGGTTATGGTTTCGCGGATCGTTCGCGCTGTGGGGCCTTGACGGGCACTGCTGGATTCACAGTCCCAAGTACCGCGACGGAGCGATATCAGGCGAAGGTCTGGGGAGGTTGCAGGAGCGCCTCGGGGTCGATGCCCGTTGGCAGGAATGCCTTGCCCACCATGAACCGGACGGCAACCGGCGCATCATGAAGAACGTCGCATTCGCTGGCGGAAATGCCAGCAGCACAACAGCCGGAGCCGGTCGGGTGCACGCAATTCAGACAGTCACCACAAGGGGCGCGATGGTTGTCCTGGTCTGTGGACGCAACATGATCCATCACGTTGTGCAAAGCGCTGGTCGACGTCGCGGGGTCAGTGGTAACGCCCACGCCCATACCAGAAGCCTGTCCAGTAACACCAGCAATGGCACCGCCCGTGATCAGGAGGATCACGGCTAGCAGCAAACAAAGCTGGGCCAAGGCGATTTTCATGGATTCAGTGTAGTCCAACCGAATGTCGCCACTTTGATGCAAATCAATGCTCGTGAGCATTGAGATTTCTTAATTGGCAGTCTCATGCGACGCAGATCAGACGCCATTTCGGGCTGTTCGGCTTGGCAACTCTAAGACGCTTCGCGCAGTTAAGAACAGCGGCCGGCAATGAGGAGATATCGACATGCTCACAGCCAGCACGTCCCTGTCGGAGCGGCTCAACCGCAAATGCTTCTGCATCACGCTCGACTGGACGGAACTTTCCGCGGCGCTGGACTACGAAGCCGGCGATCCTGGTTTCTGCAAAACCTTCATGACATCGCGGCCGCATCTGTTTTCCAATGTCCCAGTCTTCCTCGCCGCGTCCGCGCTCGACGAGATGCAGAGAATCGTCGTCGCCATCGAGGCGACAGCAAAGTTGCCGGCTTACCGCGCAGCGGTCCTCTCCTGGGCTCCCGAAATCGCGCAACGGGATTTTGGACCCGTTGGCGCTCTGATGGGCTACGATTTCCATATCGACGTTGACGGTCCCAAGCTAATCGAGGTGAACACCAACGCCGGCGGGGCTTTCCTCAACGCACTGCAGGCCAGAGCTCAGAGGGCTTGCTGCTCCGATGTCGACCGTGCGCTGATCGGCGCAAGAGACGATCGCTTCGAAACCAGCGTCATCGCGATGTTCACGGCCGAATGGCGCCGCCAGCGAGGGGCCGGTTCGCCGCGAAGGATCGCGATCGTCGATGATCGGGCCGAGGAGCAGTATCTCTATCCTGAATTTGTGCTTGCCAGACAGTTGCTGCTGAAACATGGCGTCGAAGCGGTGATCGGAGACGCGAGCGAGCTGAAATATGATGGCGACAGGCTTCGCCTCGACGGCGACGAGATCGATCTGGTCTACAATCGCCTAGTCGATTTTGCGCTTGATGAGCCGGAACATGCCGCACTCAGAGCGGCTTACCAGGACGGCGCGGTGGTGCTCACCCCCAATCCGCACAACCACGCGCTCTTTGCAAGCAAGCGCAATCTGACATTGCTGTCCGATCCGGCGGCGCTGGAAGCATTCGGCCTTCCCCCGGAGATGCGCTCGCGGCTCGCCGGCGTTCCGCGGACAACACTGGTCACGCCCGACAATTCGGATGCCGCCTGGCAATCCCGCAAGAACATGTTCTTCAAGCCGCTCTCCGGCCATGGCAGCAAGGCGGTCTACCGCGGCGACAAGGTGACGAAGGGGGTGTGGGCCGAGATCGCTCGTGGGGGCTATGTGGCCCAGTTATTTGCCTCACCCGGGCAGCGTATCATCGAAATCGATGGTACGCCAACGTCGCGCAAGACGGATGTGCGGCTTTATACATATGATGGCCAGGTGCTGCTCGCGGCCGCCCGCCTCTATCAGGGTCAGACGACCAATTTCCGCACACCCGGCGGCGGTTTTGCTCCCGTCTTGGTCATCTGACCGTACAACATGGTATCAGGAGGAGCGCCCATGACACCCATCTGCGGAACTGGTCCGACGGGACGAAGGCCGTGCGCAGTGCGGCCAAGATGAATCATGCGACGAGGAAGAAACTGTCGGCTGGATGAGCATGAAACGATCTCCTCGATTGTGTCGAACCTGCCGGCCCCGCGTTCAGCCGGCCATCAGGTCGCGCTGGCGGCAGCATATGCTGGGCTTATAGCTGGTCAGGCGCCGCGTCCGTCGCTCCAAGGCATATCCCAGGCGCTGATGCCTTTTCCCGCCATCCTCTGGAACAGCTCGTCTGCCTGCGCCGGTGAAAGGTCCATGTCAGTGACGACCCACCAGGTGAGGACCGCAAGAAATGCGCCGGCGATGAACTGAATGACGAATTCAGCGGGCATGCCGCGATCGCCGATCCCTTTCTCGACAAGTTCTTCCCGGACGGCTCGCCGGATACGCTCACGCAACTCGTCGTGGATCGTATCGCCGCTGCTTGCAAGCAATGCGTGGTGAAGCGGTCGGAATGCATGGGCATGCTCGAACATGGGCAGGCTGAACTCGAACAGGCGGCTACCTGTTTCTTGACTTGCCGCCTCGCGCCTGCGGCCGATCGACCGCAGATGCGCCTCGATGGTCGCACTGCGCAGAGCATCCTTGTCGGCATAGTGGGTATAGAAGGTCGACCTGCCGACATTGGCCCTCTGGCAAATGTCGTCGACCGTGATGGCTGCATATCCGCGCTCCGGAATCAGGGCAATGAGCGCGTCCTGCAGCAGGCCGCGCGTCCGCGCGATGCGGCGGTCGATCGTGTTCCTGTCGCCCGCCCGTTCGATTTTCATGGTCATGGCCCTCTGCATGTGGCCGGTTCCGGACATTCGGCGGTCCGATGTCCGACAACAGCATTTCCAGACATTGTGTCCATTATGATACGCCAAGTCCAGGAGCTCAAATCGGTTGGGCACGCCGCAATGAAGCAGAAGGTCGCCAGCCATGCACTCATCTGATCATCACGCCGGTAACGAATCGCATTCGCGCAAGAAGGTGATTGCGTTGGCCCTGCTTGCCAAACTGTCGCTGGTCGCCTGCTTCCTCGTTCTGGCCAAATTGGGGATGGGTTATATTCAGGCTGGCGCGTGGACTGCGGCATTCCACGGCCTCGTCCTTACGGCGGTCGCGGTATTGGCGCTGTGGGGCGGCCTTCGTTGCAAAAGCCTCGGCGGAAAAGGCGCGCATGGCGCGAGCGACAGCGGTATCGGCATCGTCCTGCATAGGGCGGCGGCCTATGACTTGCTCGCACGCGTCCTGACCTTTGGCCGCGAGGGCCGGTTTCGCGAACTCATGCTTCGCCTGGCAAAGATACAGCCCGGCGAAGCGCTGCTCGATGTCGCCTGTGGAACGGGAACCCTTGCGATTGCCGCGAAGCGGCAAACCGGTTCGGATGGAAGCGTCACCGGCGTCGATGCGTCGGCCGAAATGGTCGAGAGGGCGCGCGCCAAGGCCGAACGGTCCGGTCTCGATCTGACTTTCGTCAAGGGGACGGCGCAGGAGCTTCCCTTCAAGGACGCGCAATTCGACATCGTCGTCGGCACGCTGATGCTGCATCACCTGTCGAAGCCGGTTCGATCGGCCTTCATCCGCGAGGCGGCGCGCGTCTTGAGGCCAGCAGGCCGGCGGTTGCTCATCGATTTCGGCAGGCCGGTGCGCAAGTCCAGATTGCCCAGGCTCCACAAGCATGGCCATGTCGACATGCATTCGGTCGCCTCGCTGTTGGCCGAGAGCGGATTCCAGATCAGCGATATCGGCGCCGTCGGAACCACGAACCTGAACTATGTTCGCGCGACGGCGGAGTCCAGCCGGCATGACCAAGCGAAGACCTGAAGCTGTGATCGTCTCCAGCCTCGCTCGCAGCTCGGCGCCTTTATCGTTTACCAGGTCTACCGCTACTCATACATGCAAGCATTCGGACTTTGGTCCTCGCCGTCTCAAACGCGGTCGTCATGGTGCTGATCTGGCAGGAGCGGACGCCATGCGCCGCCACCGGGCAGCCTGACAGCGTGAGGCAAGCCGTCCTATTCGACCTTCTGCCGGAACTTCGAATGGCAGCTCGAGCAATCCAGCAGGATGAGATACATCCTGAAACGCGTGGATAGCTCGCTGATCGATATGGCGAACCAAGTGGGCGACCATATCGCTGCACTGATGCGTGGCGAGGCACCATCCGCACAAGTGATACAGTTTCGTCCCAGAGGCAGGAGCGCCAACTCAAAGGCGGAAGCGAGAGTGTGTGGTCCCGGAATGAGATGATGCGGATCGATCTTAAGATTGATGGGTCCTTCGCCCAGGCCTCGCAGATAACCTGGTAGGGCGTTCGCCACCGTAGAGCCTTGAGGTGTTTGGCGAAGTTGTAGGCGGTGATGAAGGCCAGGACATGGGCCTTCAGGCTTTCGAGGTTTTCGTAGTGGTAGACCTTGACCGTGGCGTCCTTGATCGTGCGGTTCATCCGCTCGGCATGGCCGTTGGTCCATGGGTGATAGGGCCAGCCGGTGCTCGATGCCATTTTGCTATGCAGACGCGGTCGAAGATGTGCGGACCCAGGAAACGGCGGCTGGGGCCGTCGCGATTCTTGGGCAGGTCGGCGAAGGCCATGCCATTGTCGGTGAGCACGATGTGGATCTTGTAGGGGAAGACCTCCACCACGTTTTTGAGGAAGGCTGAGCCTTCCATCTTCCCGGCGCTATCGAGGAACTCGACGTAGGTGAACTTCGAGACCCGGTCGATGGCCAGGAACATGACGAGCTTGCCGTCGGCGTGGCGCAGCTCGCAGCTATCGATGTGGACGTAGCCGATCTCGTAGGTCTTAAACCGCTTGCGCTGCTCCTTGGTCTCCTCGACCGGCAGCCGGGAGACGCCGTGACGCTGGAGGCAGCGATGCAGGGCGCTGCGGCTGAGGTTGGTGTCTCTCAGGCAGCCCAGCACGTCGTCCAGTGGCAGCAGCGTCTTCTGCCGGAACGCCACCACGATAGTTTCCTCGGTCGGCGTCAGCACCGTGCTCTTCGGCGTCCTGGGCCCATCGGCGCATCGGCCGTCATGGTCCGGCTGCGCCATTTCTTCACCGTCTTCGGGTTCAGCCTGTGACGGGCGGCAAGGGACCGGGTGCTCTCTTGCGACGCTTGGAACTCGGCTCGAAGACACGGCGTCGTGCGGGCGCTGCCGAGAAGAACACTGCATCCTCCTCCTCTCAGGGTCGATGATAAACCATCAGAGTCCGGGACTGCACACCTAGCGCTTAATGTAGTCGGGGAACTGTTGGCTTATAAGGCCGATGATAGAAAGAGTGCCGGACAGGTGTTTGCGGAGTGCGGTGGTGGCAGCAAGCGGATCGCCGGAGCGGATAGAATCCACGATGTTGTGGTGGTCTTCCACCACTGTCTGCATTTTGCCGGGCATCGGCAGATTGAGGCGACGCAAACGGTCGATGTGCACGCTCTGTCGGCGAACCGTGAACCACAACTCCATTATCTCCGCGCGCTCATAGAGTGTCCGGTGGAAGTCTCGGTCCAACGAATCGAACAAGTCGTAAGTTTGGGGAGAGGTGACCCGTTCTTGGCGCGCAAGGACATTCAACAGCGCGTCGGCTGTCTCGACGGGACTTTCCAACGTCAGCCGTCGCACCGCCTCTAGTTCGATGGACAGTCGCATAAATTGCGCTTGCCTTGCATTTGCTATGTCGATGCGGGCAACCACCGTCGCATATTGTGGATAGACCTCGATAAGGCCCTCTTCCTGAAGACGCATCAGTGCATCGCGCACGGGCGTCTGGCTGACCCCGAATTCGAGCTGCAGCGACGCGCGCGATAGCACAGTGCCGGGCACCAACTCCAGAGAAAGAATGCGCCTTCTCAGAATTTCATGGATCTGGAGCGCCACCTGTCGTGACCTGTCCAGGACGCTTTCCTTTAATCTGCCGCTCATGCCCGTTGCCTCGATTCCGATATCGACATCGCTTAAAGCATAGATTTCGGCTTGATGCACTGATGCATTAGTGCTTTAAGCACAGCTGCCGCGTTTTTTTCGGCCGCGCAGTCCTTGCGCTTCGACGTTTATTCGGGAGGATTTCATGCAATCGCTCATACGCGGCATCACCGCGCTCAGTATCATCCTCGGCATCGGCTCGTCGGCGCTTGCGCAGGAGAAGACCGACATCTCAATCACCCGCCAGCCCGGCATCCTCTATCTCGCCAGCCACGTCATGGAGACGCAGCAGTTGATCGAGAAGCGTGCCGCCGAAGGCGGCCTCAAGGGCGTAAAGGTCGCCTGGCGGACATTCAGCGGCGGCGGCGCGCAGACCGATGCGCTCCTCTCCGGCAACGTCGATATCGTCAACACTGGCACCGGCAACCTGCTGCTTCTCTGGGACCGCACGAGGGGCCGCGTGAAAGGCATCTGCACCAACTCGGCGCAGCCGGTCATCTTGGTTTCGCGCGATCCGCGCATCAAGTCGCTGCAGGACATTGGCCCGAACGACAAGATCGCCGTTCCGACCGTCGGTGTCTCGACACAGGCGATCTTGCTTCAGATGGCCGCCTCCAAGATGTACGGCGACAAGGACATCCATCACTTCGACGCCAACACCGTGCAACTGGGCCACCCCGATGCGATGGCAGCGCTGGCTAACAGCCAGCACGAGGTGAAGAGCCACTTCTCCGCTCCGCCCTATCAGTATCTCGAGCTGAAGATGCCTGGCGTCCATGAAGTGACCAGCTCGCGCGACATCATCGGCGGTGACCTGAGCCAGGGCACGTTCTTCACGACGACCGAATTCGCCAAGGCCAATCCGACAATCGTCAAGGCGATCCGTCAGGCGACCGCAGACGCTATCGCCTATATCAAGAAGGACCCGAAGGGGGCGCTGGAGGATTACAAGACGATTTCCGGCGACAAGACCGGCATCGACGACCTGATGGCGATCCTCAAGGAACCGCACATGATGGACTATCGGATGGACCCTCAGGGTACGATGAAGTTTGCCAAGCATCTCTACGAGGTCGGGACGTTGAAGACTATGCCCACGGCCTGGACCGACTACTATCTGCCGGAAGCCGCCGATCTGAATGGTAACTGACGGTCCTAACCGAGGCAGCCGCCAGAACGGGTGCGCCACTTGAAGAACCTAGCCACGGAGGAGTGGGCATGCTCCAGACCACCAACCCCATTGCTTCGTCACGTACTCAAGCGGCTGCCGGCACTCCACTGCTCAATGTCGATAAGGTAACGCTGCGCTACAAGACGCCGAACCTCCTGATCACGGCAACTGAGCATGTCTCGTTTGTTGTCGAGCGGTCGGACCGTTTTGTCCTGCTCGGCCCGTCCGGTTGTGGTAAGTCCACGCTCTTGAAGGCGATCGGCGGCTATATGACGCCCGTCAGCGGCACCATCTCGATCAAGGGCCGACAGGTGATGAAGCCGGGCGCCGACCGGATGATGGTCTTCCAAGAATTCGACCAGCTCCTGCCGTGGAAGACGGTCTTGGAAAACGTCATGTTCCCGCTGCTTGTGGCACGCAAGCTTCCGCGCGCGGAAGCCGAGGCAGTTGCCCGCGAATATATCGACAAGGTCAAGCTAATGCGCGCCGTCGATACCTATCCGCACATGCTGTCAGGCGGCATGAAGCAGCGCGTGGCGATCGCCCGTGGCATGGCGATGCAGCCCGACATCCTGCTGATGGACGAGCCGTTCGCCGCCCTCGACGCCCTGACCCGCCGCCAGATGCAGGATGAATTGTTGCAACTGTGGGAAGACACGCGCTTCACCGTGATCTTCGTCACCCACTCGATCGCCGAGGCGATCAAGATCTCCAATCGCATCCTGCTCCTGTCGCCCCATCCCGGTCGCGTGCGCGCCGAAATCCGCGACGTCGAGAGCGTACGCGACGATCCGCTTGCCGCCGCCGAACTCGAACAGCAGATTCACTCCATGCTCTTTTCCGAGCCGGGACATCGGGAGTAAATCATGGCCCCGCAGATCATCGTCGCCGCCGACCTTCCCCCGCGCAGCGGAAGTGTCCATGCCATCGAGCAGAAGCTCGGAGTGTTCGAACTGTTCTGGCAGTCCGGCGTCTTCCGCAAGACCCTTCTCATCGTCGTGCTTGCCGTCATTTGGGAGGTGTATGCGCGCCAGCTCGACAACCCGCTGCTCTTCCCAACGCTCACCGACACCTTCAAGTCGCTCTACTCGAACTTTGCCGACGGCGTGCTTCCGACGCGCATCTGGACGACGCTGAAGATCCTGGTCACAGGCTACGTTCTCGGCGCAGTGCTCGCGTTTCTCCTGACAATCCTCGCCATCAACACTCGCATCGGCACCGACTTCCTCGAAACGATGACGGCGATGTTCAATCCGCTGCCGGCGATCTCGCTGCTGCCGCTGGCGCTGATCTGGTTTGGCCTCGGCCCGTCGAGCCTCGTCTTCGTGCTGCTGCACTCGGTTCTGTGGGCCGTTGCGCTCAACACGCATTCCGGCTTCCTCGGCGTCTCGCGCACTTTGAGGATGGTCGGCGCCAACTACGGGCTGACCGGCCTCCGGTACGTGATACGCATCCTCATGCCGGCCGCCTTCCCGTCGATCCTGACGGGCCTCAAGATCGGCTGGGCTTTCGCTTGGCGCACGCTGATTGCAGCCGAACTGGTCTTCGGCGTCTCTTCGGGACAGGGCGGCCTCGGCTGGTTCATCTTCGAAAACCGCAACCTGCTCGACATACCAGCCGTCTTCGCCGGCCTGCTGACGATCGTCATCATCGGCCTCGTCGTCGAAAACCTGATCTTCCAGACGATCGAGCGCAAGACGCTGCAAAAGTGGGGCATGAAGGAATAGTCGGGCCGAACGCTGGGAATCTGTTTTCCAACCGAATTTTGATCGAGTTTCACATGACGACAAGGAAGAAGACGCCGGAACAATTGAGGAGCGCGCGCTGGTTCGCGCCCGACGATCTCAGGAGTTCCGGACACCGCTCCCGCACGATGCAGATGGGCTACGCGCCGGAGGAATGGGCCGGCAAGCCGGTGGTCGCCATCCTCAATACCTGGTCGGACGCCCAGCCCTGCCACGCGCACTTCAAGACCCGCGTCGAGGACGTCAAGCGCGGCATCCTGCAGGCTGGTGGCTTTCCGATCGAACTTCCTGCGCTGTCGCTGTCGGAAAGCTACGTCAAGCCGACGACGATGCTTTACCGCAACATGCTGGCGATGGAAGTAGAGGAACTGCTGCGCTGCCATCCCGTCGACGGCGCCGTGCTGATGGGCGGCTGCGACAAGACCACGCCGGGCCTCGTCATGGGCGCGCTGTCGATGGGCCTGCCGATGATCTTCCTGCCTGCCGGCCCAATGCTGCGCGGCAATTATCGCGGCAAATATCTCGGCTCAGGCTCCGACGCCTGGAAGTTCTGGGACGAGCGCCGCGCCGGCACCATATCAGACGACGAATGGGTCGATGTCGAAGCCGGGATCGCGCGATCCTATGGCCACTGCATGACCATGGGTACGGCCAGCACGATGACGGCGATCGCGGAGGCGATGGGACTGACCCTGCCCGGGGCAAGCTCAATCCCGGCTGCCGATTCCAATCATATCCGAATGTCGTCGGCGGTTGGCCGCAGGATCGTCGCCATGGTCTGGGAGGATCTCGTTCCGTCCAAGATCCTCAACAAAGCGGCCGTTTTCAATGCCGTCGTGGTAGCAATGGCAACGGGCTGTTCCACCAACGCCGTCGTTCATCTGCTGGCCATGGCGCGACGGGCCGGAGTCGCCCTGACGATGGAGGATTTGGATGCGGCGGGGCGCAACACGCCGGTGCTAGCCAATGTAAGGCCGACGGGCTCGACCTATCTTATGGAGGATTTCTACTACGCCGGCGGTCTCCGGGCGCTGATGTCCAAGCTGTCATCAAAGCTCGATCTTTCGGTCATGACGGCCTCTGGCCGCACCCTCGGCGAAACGCTGGAGGGTGCCAAGTGCTACAATGACGACGTTATCCGCTCGCTCCAAGACCCCGTCTATCACGAAGGCTCGTTGGCAGTGCTGAAAGGCAATCTCGCACCAACCGGTGCCGTCATAAAACCCGCCGCCTGCGATCCGCGTTTTCACCAGCATCAGGGCCCGGCCCTGGTTTTCGATAACTATCCCGAGATGAAAGCAGCCGTCGACGACGAAAATCTCGACATCACTCCCGCTCACGTCATGGTGCTGCGGGGTGCCGGACCGCAAGGCGGCCCGGGCATGCCGGAATGGGGAATGCTGCCGATGCCGAAGGCGCTGCTGAAACAGGGCCATCGCGATATGCTACGCCTGTCCGACGCCCGAATGAGTGGTACCAGTTATGGCGCCTGCGTCCTGCACGTCTCGCCGGAATCCCATGTTGGAGGCCCGCTGGCTCTGCTGAAGACCGGGGACATCATCAAGCTGGATCTGGCTGCACGTCGCATCGATATGCTCGTCGACGACGCCGAGCTCGCCCGCCGCCGGACCGAGTGGCAGAAGCCTGCGGAAAAGATCGGCCGGGGCTACGGGTGGATGTTTGGCCGTCACATTCAGCAGGCCGATACAGGCGCCGACTTCGACTTTCTGGAAACCAGCTTCGGCCCCCCAGCGCCCGAGCCCGACATCTATTGACCGTCAAGGACTGGATTATGACCAACTACACCCTGAGCAAGGAAACTCGAGATAAATACATGGCCGTCGCGACGCCGACCATAGCCACGGCCTTGTTCAAGCGCGGCTTGCGCAACCAATTTATCCAAGATGTGCGGCCGCTGTCTTCCAAGAAGGCAAACATGGTCGGCCAGGCGTTCACCCTGCGATATATTCCAGCGCGCGAGGATCTCAACCAGATCGAGGTTTTCAAGAACCCCTCGCATCCGCAACGCGCCGCTGTCGAGCAGTGCCCGCCCGGATGCGTTCTCGTCATGGATAGCCGCAAGGATGCCCGCGCAGCATCGGCCGGCTCAATCCTGATTTCGCGACTGCAGGTACGCGGGGTCGTTGGCGTGGTTACTGACGGCGGATTTCGCGACAGCCCCGAAATCGCCGAACTCGAAATCCGCGCCTATCACAACCGCCCATCGGCTCCGACGAACCTGACACTGAATCAAGCACTTGATATCAATGTGCCGATTGGTTGCGGTGATGTGGCGGTCTGGCCGGGCGACGTCCTGGTCGGCGACAATGAAGGGGTCATGGTCATTCCGGCGCATCTAGCCGAGGAAATTGCCGATGAAACAGTGGAGATGACCGCCTATGAGGACTTTGTTCTTGAGAAAGTTCAGAACGGCGCAACCATCATCGGGCTCTACCCGGCAACCAGCGATGCTCCCCGGATCGAATTTGCGGAGTGGCGGAAGAAAAATGGCCGCTGATCGCAACGCAATTGGCGGCTAAACAGGCAAACGTGCGATAAAACTGAAAAGTTTATGCTCGACGTACAACTGCGCAAGGTCGATGTTCTGGGATGGTCGATGGGCGGGATGACCGCCCAGATCGTCGCGATCAAGCACCCCGACGTCGTGCGGAAGCTCGTGCTCATCGGCGCATCGGCGCCCGCCGGCTCACCCGAGGTGATAACCTCGCCGGGCGACTGGTCGAAGGTGGCCGCAAAGCCTGCCTACACCGACGCCGACCTCCTCTATCTCTTCTTTTCGCCCAGCCCCGAAGGCGCGGCAGCCGGCCGTGCATCGCTGGCGAGGACCTCCTTTCGTCGTCCAGCGTCGCTGGTGAAGACGACGCCGCAGGCGACGGGCGCACAGTATCAGGCGATCACGGGCTTCTTCGGGAACTCGGACGGCTGGTACCAGCGTCTGAAGCAGATCAAGGCTCACACCCTGTCGCGAACGGGGATCGCGACGGCTCCTTTCCGGTAATCGACTCCGTGGTGCTGGCGCGCGAGATCCCTGACGCTCGCCTCGCGGTCTATCCGGACTCGGGCCACGGTTTCCACTTTCAATACCCGGAGCCCTTCGCCGCGGACCTGGTCGAGTTTCTCGGCAAGTAAGGAGATGGGCCGGGACCGCAACCCGGGCGGCGATACGAATGAATTAGCACAGCAACGCGGATGCGCAAACTCAACGAACTTGCAGCGGGCCGCATCCGGCCCCTGAACACACGACGGAAAGGACTATGAATATGGATTTCTTGATCACCGCGGGCGCTATGAAGAAAAAGGGCTTCGAAGCCTACCGCGCCGGGGAAGACCAAGTGGTCGCCGAGTTGCGCGCTGAAGGCGTTCTGTCGGCGGCCTACCGAAGGCTCGACGGCGGCGGCGTGTTTGGAGTTTTGCACTGTACCGATCTGGCTGAGGCGAAGGCGCAAGTGGCGCGGCTACCGTTCGTCGCGCACGGGTTCCTGGAGTTCGAGTTCGCCGAGATCGTGTCGCTGTAAGCCGGCGCCCGCACGAGCCGTCCCGGGCCGCGAGGCGTTGGTTGACCATAGTGAGGATGACGAATGACAATCGTGCTGGTGCACGGCGTTCCCGAAACCTCGGCGGTATGGGACCTGTTGGTCGACGAACTCGTCGCGGTATCGTCGGCGAATCCGGTTGCGGCAAATCCACCGTGCTGCGCTCGCTGGCAGGCATCGAGAGGGCTGGACGGGCTCGGTCGAGTTCATTGGAAAGCCGATCGGAAAGCTGCGCTCGCACGACGAACTGAAGCTATCGCAGATGGTATTTCAGGATCCCTACGGATCGCTTCATCCGCGCCATCGGAGCGGCACGGCGCTGGCTGAACCGATCCGCTCCATGGGGCTTGGCGACGGCTGGTCGAAGGTGCCGCAAGCCCTGAAGCAGGTCGGATTGCCGGAGGATTTCGCCAATCGTTTCCCGCACGAACTATCCGGTGGTCAACGACAGCGCGTCGCCATCGCCCGCGCGCTGATCCTGTCGCCACCCATTCTTCTTCTCGATGAGCCAACGTCCGCGCTCGATGTTTCGATCCAGGCGGAAATTCTCAACCTGCTCGACGACCAGCGCGACGAACGCGGTCTGACCTTTGTCCTCGTCAGCCATGATCGGTCGGTCATCGCCCATATGTGCGACCGTGTTCTGGTGATGCAAAATGGGGTTTTTCTCGATGAGATGACGAAAGCGGATCTGCGTGCGGGAACAACCCATGCCGCCTATTCGCAAGAGTTGTTCGAAGCCAATTTTCTGTGATCGGTCGGGACCCGGAAAGAAGAAGGAACGCCGGCTGAGCGTCGCCGAGATCAAAAGGCTGGGCGAGGTGATGCGCGTCGCCGAAAGGAATGACGAGCACCCAGTCGCGCTGGCCGGAGTGCGACTGATGCTACTGACGGGAGGTAGCGCACCCCAGCTGCCATTTGATGGCTAACTTAAGAGCGTCGTCATCAAACGCTCTCCGGGCTGTACATATCGAATGGAAACGTGATCCTAAATACGCCGTTATCACGACCTGCGTTCTTCGCCTTCACCAGAGTTGCAATAGTCTCTGATGCAAAACGCTCTATGGGGTGGGACAGGATCAGCGAAATCGTACCGTCTATCAAAGCAGCCCGTGTATCTTCAAACAGTTCATAGCCTACGGTAACGAAGTTTTCCCGTTTTGGAGTAGCCCTGAGTGCGGCTATCGCACCTGTAACACCACCCCCTGAGATGAATAGTCCGCACATATCCGGATGGTCTGTCAGCAACTTTTCGACATGTTCACGGGCAACCACGGCTGACTCGTAAGTTGGCAACGGTTCGAGCAGCGTGAATCCCGAATTATGTTCACGGAAGTAAGAACGAAACCCGCTTTCGTTCATTTCCTGGTTTCGCAATCGGTGGCTGCCCACAAGAATGCCTATTTTCCCCGGCTGTCTCACCATGCGGTCAAACGCCCAGGCAGCGGTGCGTCCTACTTTCCAATTATCGAGCCCCACAAAGCTGATGCCTCCTTTGGCCGTGAGGGGGCCGATAAGTGAAACGACCGGCACGCCGCTTTCAAGAACTGCGTCAATCGCGTCAGCAACGGCAGGATGCTGCGGCGCTACAATCGCAAGTGCTTCGCACCGCCCGCCGAGCGACTGAATATGTGCCGCGACTTTCTCCGGCGTGAGGTCTTCCATATACTCGACAGTTAGATCGACCTTACAGGCAGGACAAGCTTCCGCAGCTTGCGCAATTGAATCGCCGAGTAGGCGATAGAAGCGTCTCTCCCGTCGCTGCAGCAAAACCCCGACACGGTGGATCACCTCTTGTGCCTTCGCCGCCTGCTTGATGGTGCCAAGTCCGTAGAAGCCGATTTCCTCAGCGGCTGCCAAAACGCGTGTGCGCGTATTGCTCCGGACCGATTCAGGCTCGGACAGTACTCGATTGACCGTTGACACGGACACACCTGCAGCTTTTGCCAAGTCTGGAATGGTTGGTCTCTTCATGTCAAAAATTCATCTACTCTGGTTTCGGCATCTCAAAAAATATCATCCGTGCAAATTTTCGAAATGATTTGAGACGAAGTTCTGAAGCGATAGTAATCCAGATTGACCTGAACGATGTCAACGTAGCATTCATTACGCGTTGACGGTACTCAGCGATCTAGGAGCCGTCAGCGCTTTGGGGGAGGCCCAGCGCACAATTTGGACGAGGAGCCTCAACGTCGTTGTTGAGATCGCGGACGTGCGCGTGCCTACCGGGATCGGCCGCACGGCCAAAAAAGGCAAAAAAAGTATGTCGAGCCGCAGCCACGCGGCTTTAACCTGAGGAGGAATTTGACATGTCGTTCACCAAGAAAATCGCCACCGCAGCCATGGCATTCATGCTGGCATCCAGCGCTCATGCGGGTGACACGGATATCGCCGTCATCGTGGGTTCGGCCCAAGATGGCTTCTGGAACATGGTCAAGAAGGGCGTCGATGATGCTTCGCTGATGGTCAAGGCAAATGGCGGCTCCGTCAATTTCATGCAGACCCAAAACTATGACAACTTCGGCCCGGACCTCGCTTCGCTAATCGAACAGGCTGTAGCCCAGGGTGCTAAAGGTATTGCTATCCCGAACTGGCTGCCAGAATCCGAGACGCCTGCCCTCAAGGCTGCGCGGGACAAGGGCGTGGTGATCATCTCCTTCAACGCTGGCCAGAGTGAGATGGATAATTACGGCTCGCTAAACTATTTCGGGTCGGACGAATATCTGGCAGGTGTTGAGGGTGGCAAGTATCTCGCTTCTCATGGTGCAAAGAAAATCCTCTGCCACATCCAGAACCCAGGTGCCGTAAATCTCGAGACCCGCTGCAAGGGCGTTCAAGACGGTGCGAAGAAGGCTGGCGCAGACACCTTCATCCTCCGTGTTCCTGCTAACCTTGACCAGGACATGAATGGCACCTCTGAAGCAATCAAATCCGAGCTGATCGCCGATCCGTCCATTGACGCCGTCATCACGCTCGCTGCATGGGCTGCAGACGCTGCGGCTAGCTCCATCGAACAGCAGAGCAAGACCGGCAAGATTGAGCTTGGCACCTTCGATATGTCCGCCTCGGTTCTGGATCGCATTTCGAAGGGCACCCAGACCTTCGCAATCGACCAGCAGCCTTATCTGCAGGGGTTCCTCGCAACCTCCATGCTGTTTGCAAACCTGAAGTTCGGCACTGCGATTGCAACGAAGCCGGTTCTGACTGGCCCGGCGATTGTCGACAAGACCAATGTTGCTTCGGCAATCGAAGGCGTCAAACTCGGCGCACGTTGAGGCTGGCCCGAGGCTGAGACCTGGCCGCTAACCGGGCCGGGTCTCATCTATGCTCCCTCTATGTAGCTTCGTCTGCGCTAACTGAGGATTTTGCTTCCATGACCGCCACAAACCTAAGAACCAGCACCGTTGAAACGCCCGCCGTCGAGAGTGAATCGGCCATTTCATCCATTAAGGCCTTTTTTCGCACCCCTGCCGCCGGTGCTTTCATGGGTTTCGTGGCTGTATTCATCCTTTTTGCGATGTTCGGATATAGCCGCAACTTTTTGTCCATAGCTGGTGTAACGACGTGGGTGAACTTCGCCTCACTCATAGGAATGATTGCAATTCCGGTCGGGTTCCTGATGATTGCCGGGGAACTCGATATTTCAACCGGTGCTGTAGTTCCCGCGTCCACGATGACAGTTGCGATTGTCTGCGAGCACTATCAGATGCCTGTGCTTGCCGGTGTAGCTGCAGCGCTTGCCATCGGTGCACTGATCGGCTTCATCAATGGATACATCGTAACTCACACGCGCGTGCCGTCGTTCATCGTGACATTGGCGACGCTCTTTGCAGTGGCAGGTATCACGCTCTACCTGTCGATCTTCTTCATCAACAACACCAATTCCTTCTATCACGCGCCAGATTGGGCAAAATCGCTCTTCGGCGGGAAGGTGTATGGCTTCAATTCGTCCGTCTTCTGGTGGGGCGGGCTTATCGCAGCATTCGTCTTCTTTCTGCATTACTCTCCCAAGGGAAGCTGGGTCTTCGCTCTTGGTGGAGACCAAGAAAGCGCGAGAAACGCAGGTATTCCTGTAACCAGGATGAAGATTGCACTCTTCATGTTGTGTTCGATATCGGCGGCCTTTGCTGGTGTCCTTCAGGTGATGACATTCAGCTCCGCAACGTCTCAGGCCAATTTTGGCCTAATCTTCAACACCATTATCGCCGTGGTCGTAGGTGGCGTTCTCCTCACGGGTGGTTTTGGTACTGTAATGGGCATTGTCTTCGGGGTGCTCACCCTTTCGATTGTTACCCAAGCTATTGGTTTCACGGAGATCGACAGAAACCTGTCCTTCCTAATCATCGGTGTCATGCTTTTGATCGCTGTCCTGCTCAACGACACGTTTCGTCATTTGGCCACCAGCTGGTCGACGTCCAGGAAGAAATAGGGAGAGCGACAATGTCCGATAAGAAACCCGTTCTCGAATTTCGAAACGTCGACAAATCGTTTGGCCATATTGATGTTCTGAACGATATCAGCCTCAAGGTGGGTGAAGGCGAAGTGCTCTGCCTGCTTGGCGACAACGGCGCGGGTAAGTCGACGCTCATCAAAACGCTGTCTGGCGTCTATCAGCCGACGCGTGGCGAAATTCTGATGGATGGTCAGCCCGCACTTTTCTCCAGTCCCCGTGAGGCTCAGGAACGCGGGATAGCTACGGTTCACCAATTCGGTGGAACATATCCATTGATGTCCATAGGACGCAACTTTTTCATGGGTTCGGAGCTGACAAAGGGTTGGGGACCGTTCAAGTATTTCGACCGTAAAACTGCCAACCGAGTGGCAGTTGCAGAGGTTCAGAAAATGGGGATCACACGCATCACCGACGGGGATCGTTTGGTCGGTGGCCTTTCCGGAGGAGAGCGCCAGTCGCTCGCGATCGCCCGTGCTGTCTATTTCGGAGCCCGTGTTCTCATTCTCGACGAGCCGACGGCAGCCCTCGGCGTCAAGCAGGCTGCTCACGTACTGCGTATCGTCAATGAGGCCAAGCGTCGTGGCCTCGCGGTCATTTTCATCACCCATCAGGTGATGCATGCCATGGCAGTGGGCGATCACTTCGCAGTGCTCATTCGTGGTGCAATTGCGGCTGACTTCCGCAAGGGGGAAAAGACACGCGAGCAGATCGCTGATCTGATGGCCGGTGGTGAATCCATGGCCAGTCTCGAAGCCTCAATTGAAGGGTATATGGAGACCCATGACGGTCTTCCGCCACCGCCCGCTCACTGACTGAATATTGGTATAGCCGCCAAGTAGCGGAATTTGTTGAATGGAAGCGGTTGAGCTCTTGTGCCAACCGAATGGAAGGAGTTTGTCCAATGGTGCGTGTAGCAGTCATTGGTGCAGGGCTGATGGGCGCTGACCACGCCAAGATCGTCGTGGAGGAAATGCCGGGCGCGAGCCTTCAGGTGGTCTGCGACATGGATGAAGTCCGCGCTCGCAAGGTGGCCGATGCCCACGGTGCAGCAGACGTTGCAACCAATCCGGAAGCCGTGATAGCCCGTGCCGATGTGGATGCGGTGATCGTCGCGAGCCCGGACTTCACTCATGCGCCGCTGTCACTCGCCTGTATCAACGCGGGCAAGAAGGTGCTCTGCGAAAAGCCCCTATCGCAGTCCTCGGCCGAATGCCTCTCGATCATGCTGGCCGAACAGGAAGTTGGTCAAAAGTTCGTCCAGCTCGGCTTCATGCGGCGCTACGACCAGTCCTATGTCGAGATGAAAGAGGCAATTGAAAATGGCACGCTTGGCCGAGCCCTGATGATGCACAACTTCCACCGCAATGTGGAAACGCCAGCCTCCGACTTCACCGGTGCCATGGCAATCACCAATTCTGCCCCGCATGAGTTCGACGTCGTGCGCCATGTACTTGGCACCGAATATGCCAGGATCTCTGCCTTCCAGCCGAAGCGCTCTGATCGACGCGTCGCGCCCGTCTTCATGGTCCTCGAAACCGTCGATGGCCAGCTCGTCAACATCGAGATCAACAACAACGCTGCGTACGGCTACGACGTTCGTGCCGAACTCGTGGGCGAGCAGGCGAGCATTTCCATGAGCCATGTCGCTTATACCCATCTCGAACGCTCGCTTGGCGTCCACACCGGCTACGATGCCGATTGGCGGACCCGCTATTTCGATGCCTATCGCCGCCAGAACCGCGCCTTCCTACGCTTCGTCGACACAGACGTGTTTCCCGAGATCGCATCAAGCTGCTGGGATGGCTATGCCGCAGCAGTTGCCGCCGAGGCAGGCGTAACGGCACTCGCTTCCGGGCAGAAGCAGCTCGTCACTATGATTTCCAAGCCGGAGTTCTACGCATGAAACTGGGTTTTGTATCTGACAGCCTCGGCCGCATGCCGCTCAATGTCCTTCTCGACAATGCTGCCCGCATGGGCGTCTCCGGTATTGAGGTCAACACCTGCGGCTGGTCGACCGCACCGCATTTCGATCTCAAATCCATGCTGGGTAACACGGTCGCGCAGAAGGACTTCCTCAAGGGCTTTTCAGATCGTGGGCTTGATGTGATCAGCCTCAATGCCAATGGCAATCCGCTTCACCCGACCGATCCGGCTCAGGGCGAAGGTCTGAAGAACACCATCCGGGTCGCAGGCGAGTTGGGCATCAAGACGGTCTGCACCATGTCTGGCCTGCCTGCGGGCAATCCGTCCGATACCATGCCAAACTGGGTCGTCTCTTCCTGGCCGCCGGAAACGCAGGCGATCCTCAAATACCAGTGGGAAGAAAAACTCTTCCCGTTCTGGACTGAGATCGTGGCGCTGGCAAATGAATGCGGTGTGGAAAGGATTGCGCTCGAACTGCATGGCAACCAGTGCGTCTACAACGTGCCGTCGCTCCTGAAACTCCGTCAAGAAGTCGGCCCTATCGTTGGCGCGAACCTCGATCCCTCGCACCTCTTCTGGATGGGGGCCGATCCGCTGATAGCAGCCGAGGCATTGGGGGAGGCCGTCTATCACGTCCATGCCAAGGACACATTCCTGAACGCGCCCAAACAGGCAGTGACCAGCCTCCTCGAAAACGGCAACCTGACCGACATTCCAGCCCGCTCTTGGTCATACATCACACTCGGCTTCGGCCACAGTGAGGAGTGGTGGCGACAGTTTTGCTATCGCTTGAAGATGGCTGGCTACGACGGCTGGCTTTCAATCGAGCATGAGGACGTGCTTCTCAACTCACTTGAGGGTCTCGAAAAATCCGTGGCCCTTCTCAAGGGTGTCATGCCGGTTGCACCGGCCGATTTCAAACTTCAGGAAATATAAGATGAGCTTCCAACTTGCCGCTTGCGCCGAAATGCTCTGGCGCGACAAACCAATCGAATGGCGGGCAAGCCGCCTGAAGGAAATGGGCTTCGGCGTCGGCCTTTGGAACTGGCCCGCCTGGAATCTTGATGCGCTTGAAAAAACCGGTGCCACCTTCACTATCATGAATGGCTATCTCGAAGGTCGGCTCGCCGATGCAGAAGGTTGTGAGATGCTTCTGGCGTCTGCCACGGAAACGGCGAAGGTCGGCAAGCGGCTCGGTGTCCACCGCCTCAATCTGCATGGCACAGGGCTTGGCGACATGGGCATTCCGATCCCGAAGATCGGTGCCTTCGCGCCGGGCAAGGAACAGCGGGCTCGCGATACACTCAACCGCATCTGCGATCTGGCAGAAGCCGAGGGTCAGGTCTTCACGTTGGAAAACCTCAACCCAATCGATCATCCCGGCTGCCCCTTCGGCTCGACGGCAGACGTGCTTGCGCTCGTTGCAGCCGTCAACCGCCCGCAACTGCGAATTAACCTCGATCTCTACCATACCCAGATCGGTGAAGGTGATCTTATCCGCTGGTGTGAGGCCTGCCTGCCCTGGATCGGGGAAGTTCAGGTGGCTGATAATCCCGGCCGTTGCGAGCCGGGCACGGGCGAAGTGAACTGGCATGGCGTCGCAAAAGCCCTGAAATCCATGGACTATGCGGGGCCGGTCGGTATGGAGGCCTTTGCCTCCGGTGATCCGGAAGCTGCACTCGAAGCCTTCCGCACCGCTTTCACTATTTGATGTTGTTTTCCTAAGAGGATCATCCGTGTCATCCACCATCCTGAACGTCGGCCTTTTGGGCGCAGGCCGTATTGCTGGCGTCCATGCCACCGCCATTTCCACCAATCCCGGCAGCCGCCTTGCGGCTGTCTCCGACATCAATCAGGCCGCCGCTGAGAAGATCGCCGCTCAGTATGGCGCCGAAGCCCGCTCGACCGATGCGATCCTCAATGATCCCGCCATCAATGCCGTGCTGATTGCCACCTCCACCAATACCCATTCCGACTTGATCGAGCGGGCGACGGCAGCGGGCAAGGCCGTGCTTTGTGAAAAACCTGTCGACCTCAGCCTTGCAAGGGCACAGGCTTGTCAGAAGGTGGCCGCCGCTACCGGCAAGCCGGTGATGATCGGCTTCAACCGCCGTTTCGATCCCAACTTTGCGGCTCTCAAGGCAGCAGCCGACCATGGTGAAATCGGCAAGACGGAACTGCTCTCGATCACCTCTTTCGACCCCGCGCCGCCGCCGATCGCCTATATCAAGGTTTCGGGTGGTCTTTTCCGCGACATGATGATTCATGATTTCGACATGGCTAATTTCATTATGGGGACAGCGCCGGTTTCCGTCTCGGCGGTGGGTACATCGATTGTCGATCCGGAAATTGGCGCGGCAGGCGACGTCGATACCGCCGTCGTGACCCTTGCCTATGCGGATGGCCGGATCGCCGTGATCAAGAACAGCCGCCGAGCCGTCTATGGTTATGACCAGCGGCTGGAGCTTCTCGGCTCCGAAGGGCTGCTGCAGGCGCAGAACATGTTGGAAAACACCTTGGTCAAGTCCACGATTTCCGGTGTCACGGGCGCAAAGCCCACCTATTTCTTCCTCGAACGCTACATGCCCGCCTATGCGGCGGAATGGGCAGCATTTGTCACGCCGTG
The DNA here is from genome assembly GCF_003998295.1 of Mesorhizobium sp. M7A.F.Ca.US.011.01.1.1. Taxonomy (NCBI): domain Bacteria; kingdom Pseudomonadati; phylum Pseudomonadota; class Alphaproteobacteria; order Hyphomicrobiales; family Phyllobacteriaceae; genus Mesorhizobium; species Mesorhizobium sp. M7A.F.Ca.US.011.01.1.1. Next base: position 10,332 of record NZ_RZRT01000044.1, on the reverse strand, counting down.
AAGACAGGCTCGGCTCTGCCGGTCAACCTTGATGATGGTGTCGCAGCACTCGCCATGGCGGAAGCTGCAACCCAGTCTGCAAAGAACGGATCCCCCGTGAAATTGGCAGAGGTTCTTGGCTGACCGTTCGGAGAAGCAAAATCCTCCTCCTGTCCGATCTAGCGGCGCCCCGAACTTCGGATCGAGCCGCCGCATACTACTGATTTACCGGAGGATGGTGCACGCGAAGGAGTTGATCAACGAGCTGCTGCAACTACAGGTACCGGCCGCAGGATATCAGCTTCAACGATGTTGCGGACGCCTCCGAGAGAGTACATGGCGCAGGCCTGTGGTTCCATCCAGGCAAAGTTCAGGGGTTAGATGTCAACCTCCGACGGCCCTTCCCAATAAGTCATAGCCGAACATGCACCGGAAGCACGATCATGAGCACGGAAAAACCCATTCGAAACCCGACGACCATCCCCGAGCTAAAGGATATGATTGTAGCAACCAAGCTTAGCCTCCCAAAGCAACAGGAGCGCGTCGCACGCACGGCTCTCGCCCATCCGGAAATTGTAGCATTCGGCACCGCGCAATCGCTTGCGGACCGATGCGGAGTGTCGCCCTCAACCGCGGTCAGAGTGGCCACTGCTCTCGGGTTCGATAACTTCAGGGAGTTCCGACAGGTTTTCCGTCAGCACATCCGGGAGATTTCGATACGAGCCGCGGACACCCTATGCTGACAGGAAAGCCGCAATAACCGCTACAAATGAAATGGGTTCCATAAATCACCGTTATCCAACGTGAACCTAACCGATGATCGGTCCTTGGTTCGACCCCTTTCAAGGCGGGCATCGCTCACTTTCGCAGTGGTACCCAATCGGAAATAGAAGATTAGCTCGCTGAACGTCGGCTTTGCGCCTCAATCTCAGTCATAGAGGCAACCTTTGCCATAGCCCATAAGCGGACATCGCGGTTGACAATGCTGGAGGTCATGTTCGCGCCTCATGCACGAACCCGCTCCGCGGGAGGGGCGCCTCGTTCTGCGATGGCGCGATATTCATAGACCTTGAGCGGGTAGAGGCGTCGATCTGACCATGGAGTTCCCTTCAACGAGAGGAACTCGCCATGGCTACTCTGTCGACCGATGCACCAATCTCTCCGCTTCGCCAGCGCATGCAGCACGACATGCTCATGCGTGGCCTGGGCTCCCATACCCAGCAGGACTATGTTCGTCACGTCCGGCGCTTCGCTGTGTTCCTTGGCCGCTCGCCCCACACTGCGACGGCTGAGGACATCCGTCGATTCCAGCTGCATCAGCATGAGAGCGGCGTCGGCCCTGCGACGATCAATGGCGCGGTCTCAGCCTTGCGGTTCCTGTTCCTCGTGACGCTGAAGCGGCGAGATCTGGCGCGTGCGCTGGTGATCATGAGGTATCAGCGCAAGCTCCCCGACGTGCTGAGCGTGGAGGAAGCGGCGCGCCTGCTCGAAGCCGCACCAGGCATCAAGTACAAGGCCGCACTCGGCGTCGCCTATGGCGCGGGCCTGCGCGTGTCCGAGGTCGCACACCTCAAGGTCGACGATGTCGATAGCACGCGCATGCTGATCCGCGTCGAGCAGGGCAAGGGCCGCAGGGACCGTAATGCGATGCTCTCACCGCAACTGCTTGAACTGCTGCGGCTATGGTGGCGCGAAGGCAGGCGGCGCGGGGTGATGCTCCCGCATGGCTGGCTGTTTCCGGGGCGCAGCTGCACGGCGCCGATCTCGTCGCGGCAATTGCACCGGGCGGTCCAGGAGGCAGCCGAAGTCGCGGGCATCCGCAAACGCGTCAGCCCGCACACGCTGCGCCACAGCTTCGCCACCCACCTGCTCGAACAGGATGTCGACATCCGCGTCATCCAGGTGCTGCTTGGCCACAGCAAGCTCGATACGACTGCGCTTTACACCAAGGTCTCGACGCGGACGATCCATGCGGTCGCAGGGCCGCTCGACCGGCTGATGGCGCTGATGGAAGGCAAGACGCCGCCCGGCTGAGCCGTGCGCACCTCTGTCGAGGTCGCCGACATCTTCCGTGCTGCCGGCCCCGCCTATCGGGCCGCCCATGCAGGTCACCTGAGCCTCATCCAGTTCAAGGTGATGTCGGCGATCGAGCATTGCCGCACCGCAGCGCTCGGCGGTCACGCCGAGGCCTGCGAGGACTGCGGCCAATGGCGGATCGCCTATAACTCCTGCCGCAACCGGCACTGCCCGAAGTGCCAGGGCGCGGCCGCGCGGACATGGCTGGCTGAGCGCGAGGCCGACCTGCTACCGGTCGGCTACTTTCACGTCGTGTTCACGCTGCCCGCCGAGATCGCCGACATTGCCTTCCACAACAAGGCGCTGGTCTACGACCTGCTGTTCAAGGCGGCATCGGAGACGATGCTGACGATCGCCGCCGATCCCAAGCATCTCGGCGCACGCATCGGCATCACCGCCGTGCTCCACACATGGGGCTCGGCAATGACCCACCATCCGCACGTACACATGATCGTGCCGGGCGGCGGCATCGCACCGGACGGGAAACGCTGGGTCTCGTCGCGCCCGGCGTTCCTGCTCCCGGTGCGAGTGCTTGGGGCGCTGTTCCGCCGACTGTTCCTGACCCGGCTGGTCGCGCTGCACGACGCCGGCTGTCTCACCTTTTTCGGGTCGATGGCGCACTTCACCGAGCGACGCGCCTTCCTGCGCCAGCTTGCTGCCGTCCGGAAGAAGCGCTGGGTTGTCTACGCCAAGGCGCCGTTTGCCGGGCCGGATGCGGTGCTCGCCTACCTGTCGCGCTACACGCATCGGGTCGCGATCTCGAACCGCCGGCTGATCGCCTTCGACGAGAGCGGCGTCACCTTCCGCTACAGGGACTACCGTCGCGACGGCGCCGATCGGCAGAAGGTCATGACGCTCGCGACCGACGAGTTCATCCGCCGCTTCCTGCTCCATGTCCTTCCGCGCGGCTTCCATCGCATCCGGCACTACGGCCTGCTCGCGGGCTCCGCCCGCAAGGCTAGCCTCGCACGTGCCCGCGAACTGCTGAGTGTCGCTGCGCCGCCCGATGAGAACACCCCGAACGAACCGGACGACTTCCGCCCGGCGTGCCCGTGCTGCGGCGGACGCATGATCATCATCGAAGTGTTCGAACGCCGGAAGCCGCCGCGCGGACCGCCGGACACTTCGGCACCGAACTGGGAGACTTCCCCATGACCCGGCATGGCATGGTCCAGACTTCAGTCGCAGGCCCTCAGCCTTCGGCGACGGACCCACGCGCGTCCATGGTGATCATCGACGCCGAAGGGGACACGTCCAGTCGCGCGCCGGGTCGACAACACTCCGCGAAAACGCGACGAAGCGACCTGGCAGCATCCATAGCGGCGCTTCCCTCCGGCGGTCCCGACATCGCCGACATCAGCCGTAAATCGAAATCCCCATAGCCACCCTCGTGGCCCGCGGGTTCCTGCATGAGAGGCTTTCGTACGCCTGCCGGCACCCGAAACCCTTCACCATGTCGGTCGTTGAGCAGACCTAGCAGCATCCCAAAAGCAGACATCCGAGCGCACAGGGCGAGGCGGCACGTATGCACCAGTAGCGAAAGAGGAGCCAAGTCAGCTTGTGCCCAGAGTAAACATTTCGCTTTTCGGTGATGTCGAACGGTTAGATCCTTGGCATGCCTATGGGCCGCAGTGTTCGCTTCTGGGCGGCAATGCGGAACGGAGCATTGGCTGCCCCGTAGCCTCGATAGCCGTGGCGCTCGACGATCTCGAAGAAGAAACCTTCGCCGTAGGTCTGGCTGTAGAGCTGGAAATAGTCACCGCCCTCATCCCGATCGAAGAGGATGTTTCGGGCCCGCAACCGGTTCGTGAATTCCGGTTCGAGCCCGAGACGTGCTTCGAGATCATCGTAGTAGTTCGGTGAAATCTCCAACGCATTGAAGCCGAGCTCGGTCAGGCGGTCGGCGGTCTGGACGATATCGCGGCAGGAGAAGGCCAGATGCTGCACGCCCGAGCCAAAGCTCTCAGCGATAAAATGGCCGGCCAGCGTCCTGCGGTTTTCCGCACCGTTCAAAGTAAGCCGAAGCCCGCCATCATCGCTCTCCACGACCTGGCTGCGTACGACACCGGCCGGATCGATAACATCCACCATGGGCAATTTTGTCGTCCTGAAGATCGATGTGTAAAAAAGCAGCCAGGTCAGCATCTCCTCATAGTTCATTGATTGAGCGAGGTGGTCGATTGCCATCAGCCCGGCATCGTCGCCTGCGTCGTTGACCGGTTCGAATTCAATCTCCCAGACTTTTGCCAACTCGCTCCTGCCGTCGATGAAGTAGATCACGCCGCCTCCGACCCCCCGTATCGCCGGTATCGCCAGCTCATCGGGACCATGGCGTTGTTCAAAAGGCTCGGCGCCCAATGCACGAGCGCGGGCCACGGTTGCGGCCGCATCGTCGACCTTCAGTCCGAACGCATAGGCGGAAGCGCCGTGAACGAGGTACGAGGAGTGCGCCAACCCTTCTTTTTCGGTGTTGACGACAATGTTGATGGCGCCTTGGCGAAGCAACACCACATCCTTGTTCTTGTGGCGGCCGACCAGCGAGAAGCCCATGGCACGCAGCAGCAGCACCAACTCTTCAGCCTCGGTCTCGTTGGCGGCGAACTCGACGAACTCGATGCCGCTGACCGCGACCCGTTCCGGCAAGGCCGGCACGTCGATCGCGATGTCCGGCTCGGCGCGCGCAACCTGGTCCATGAGGTAGACCAGGGACCTGTGGCCATCGACCGCGATAGACCTGGGCGATCCACCGCGGAACTGGTCGTTGAATATTTCGAGCGACAACGGCCCATCGTAACCGGTTGCCGCGACCGCTCGCATGAAGTCGACCACCGGCAGGTCACCTTCGCCCGGCATGTTGCGGAAATGGCGGCTCCAGTACAGCAGGTCCATGTCGATCAGCGGAGCATCGGCAAGCTGGACGATGAAGATGCGATCGCCGGGGATGGCGCGGATCGTCTCCAACTCCACCCGTCGGGCCAAGGTGTGGAAGGAGTCGAGGATCAGTCCGATGTTGGGATGGTTGGCCCGCCTGACAATCTCCCATGCGTCGCGATGGTCGCTGGTATGCCTCCCCCAGGCCAGCGCCTCGTAGCCGACGCGAAGGGCGCGCCGTCCTGCCCGTTCGCCGAGTTCGCGGAAATCGTCGGCGGCACGGTCGATGCCGCCCAGCGCCAGAGGCGAGACGTTGGAACACACGAGCATCAGGTCCGTACCGAGTTCCTGCATCAGGTCGAACTTGCGCTCCGCCCGGTCGAAGGCGCGCGAACGTTGCGGTTCGGGCATTCCCTCGAAATCGCGGAAAGGCTGGAAAAGTGTGATCTCCAGGCCATGATCCCTGATCATCCGCCCGACTTCGGCGGGGCTGCCGTCGAAGGCAAGAAAGTCATTCTCGAATATCTCCACGCCGTCGAAGCCGGCCGCGGCGATGGCCGCAAGCTTCTCGCGGAGGTCACCGCTGATCGATACGGTGGCGATCGAGGTTTTCATCGCTGAGGTCCAAGCCATGCCCCTTGGACTTGGCCAAGTCCAAGGGGCAGACAGCATCTGTGAACGGGCGTACCTGGTTGCATCAAAGAAGCGCGATGACGCGGGTGGGCCCGCCGGTCGCGCCTTTCACCTTGGGAATCCCGAGGAAGAGACGCGCTCCGGATTCGGGGATTGCGTCGAGGTTCGCCAGGCATTCCACGCCCCAACGCCCGCTGCCCAACCATTCGTAGTGGACGGGAAACGCCCCGCCCGAACTAAGCCCTGTGTCCAGTGAAAGCGTGTCGACGCCGATCCCTTTCACCTTTCGCTCGCCAATCAGAAACTGCGCGGTCTCGACATGAAAACCGGGGGTGTGATTTCTCTTCTCATTGTCGTTGCCGGTGAACTTCGGGTCGCCGACCAGCTTGTGCCATCCGGAGTTCATCACCACGCAACAGCCTTCCGGGAGTGGCCCGTTCTTTGACTCCCACGCCTTGATGTCATCGGGCGTGAGCGATGTGTCCGCGTTCTCGGCGGCGCGCGCCGCAATGTTGATGACGGCGACAGGGACGATCAGATCCGAGATCGGGATCATGTCGGCCGTCAAACCGTCGGCGGAGAAGTGGATAGGCGCGTCCATGTGAGTGCCGCTGTGCTCGACGATCGTCCAACGATTGAGGTTCACCTTGTCCTTGGCGAAGGTGACGAGATGCTCGACGGTGAACCATTTCTCGCCGCTGAAGGTCGGAAACCCTTCATAGAGCGCGTGAGAGAGGTCGACCGTGTCGGTAAAACTCGTCGCCGCCGCCTGGGCTCGCGGCACGGTTGGAAGCGTGGCTGCCGCTGCCGCGCCAAGGCCAAGCGTAAATCCGGCTTTCAGCAGTCCTCTGCGGGTGGCGTTTTCGCAGATCGAATGAAGGCATCCTGGAGGACACATGTGGCTTTCCCTTCCCTGTTAACTCCTGTCAAAACTAGAAGCGACGTGCCTGGCGAGATCGCCGACCGTCATTATTCGTCGGCCAACTCCCTCAACGATTTGACGGCTGTGGCGTATCCCCGAGGCCCGAGGCCGGCGATGACCGCGGTCGCGATCTTCGACACAAGCGATCGGTGGTAAATCTCCTCGCGCTTGTGAATGTTCGAGATGTGGAGTTCGACGATCGGACCGGGAAACATTTTAAGGGCGTCGAGGATCGCAACCGACGTGAAGGAGAAGCCCGCCGGGTTGATGACGATCCCGGCTCCCTCGTCGATCGCTTCGTGGATCCAGTCGATGATCTGGCCTTCGCTGTTCGACTGGTGGAAACGGACGGGCGTGTCGCCGGCCGCATCGCGGCAGATGGCCTCGATCTCGGCCAGCGTCGTCATGCCGTAGATTTCCGGCTCGCGCTTGCCGAGCCGGTTCAGGTTCGGGCCGTTGATCACGTAGATTGGCTTCACCATGACGGCTCCTTTGTCTTCGATCAGCCTTGGTAACCCAACAGCCGGGGCAGCCAGAGCACGAGTTCCGGGAAAAAAGTGATGAGAGCCAGCGAAGCGATCATCGCCCACAGGAACGGAAGCACGTCGCGGACGATATCCTTCAGCGGCACTTCGGCGATCCTCGTCATGATGAACAGCAGCAGACCGTATGGCGGCGTCACCAGGCCGAGCATGATGTTGACCACCACCATCACGCCGAAATGCACCATGTCGATGCCGAGTGCCCGCGCCGTCGGGATGAGGACGGGCACGATCACGAGAAGAATCGTGGTGCCTTCAAGCACGCAGCCGAGCAGCAGCAGCAGGATATTGACGAGGATCAGGAAGCCGGTGGGCGACAGGTCCCAGCTTGTGAGAATGGCCTTGATCGATTCCGGGATGTTCTCGACGGTGACCACATAATTGAAGACCAGCGCGCCGGCGATCAGCATGCCGATCGAGGCCGAGGTGCGCGCGCTGGCCAGCACGGACTGGTAGAAGTCGGCGAAGCTGACACTGCGGTAGAGCACGACAGAGATGACCAGGGCATAGGCCGCGGCCACGGCCGCCGCTTCGGTCGGCGTGGTGACGCCGGAGTAGATGCCTCCGAGCAGGACGACCGGCATCATGAGCGAGGGGAAGGCACGCCAGGTAATGCCCGGCAGTTCGCGCAGCGGTGTCGGCGCCTCGACCGGAAAGTTGTTGCGCCGCGCCTGATAGGCCACGATCCCCATCTGCGCAGCCGCCATCAGCAGGCCGGGGATAACGCCGCCGAGGAACAGGTAACCGATCGAGGCATCGGAGACGAGCGCATAGATGACCATGGGGATCGACGGCGGGATGATCGGGCCGATGACCGCGGTCGCGGCCGTCAGCGCCGCGGCGTAGCTTGGCGTGTACTTGCCGTCCTTGGTCATCATCATCTGCATCATCTTGCCGGTGCCGGCAGCATCGGCGATGGCCGACCCCGACATGCCCGCAAAGATGATGCTCTGGACGACGTTGACATAGGCAAGGCCGCCCCGGAACCGGCCGACCACGGCATCGCAGAAGCGCAGCAGGCGCTCGGTCATCGAGCCGATGTTCATCAGTTCCGCGGCCAGGATGAACAGCGGCACGGCGAGGATGATGTAGTTGTTGTACATCGCGTTCAGGAGCTGCTCGGCCGCCGTTCCCATATCCAGCCCTGCCAGCAGCAGATAGAGGATCGAGCCGGCGATCATCGAGTGCCCTATCGGCAGCCCGAGGAAGGCAAGCGCGGTGATCGCGACGACCGAGATCGAGAATGGACTGGCGAGATTCATACGCCCGACCCCGCCTTGGTAGGATCGAACTCCTTCGGCGCCTTGCCGAACACGGCCTGCCAGGACAGCCAGAGGTAGCGGAGAATGATTGCCACGACGAATATGATGTAGATCGAGAACAGCCAGTCGAAACGGATCTTCAGATAGGCGGTCTTTTCGACCTTCATGAACGTCACGTAGTCGAGCACGGCAGGAAACGAAATCGTGTAGAGCCCGATCAGCGATGCGGCCGCGATGAGGAACATGATGCGGCGAACGCGCGGTGGGGCCGAGGCGTAGAAGAGGTCGAAGCGGATCTCCTCCTCCTCGCGGACAACGAAGGCCGCACCCCACAGCACCAGCCAGATCCACAGGATCACGCTGATCTCGTTGGTCCAGCCGATCGGCATGTTGAGCAGGTAGCGGAAGACGATCTGCAGCAGGAAGGCCGCGAACATTGCCGCCAGCATGACGGCGAGGACGTTCTCGGCGCGCCGGTATAGCCAGCGGCCAAGGTTTCGGAGCGAAGGTGTCACGCGGGTTTCTCCGCCTATGAAAGCCATTTCTGGAGTGAGGAGGCGCGGCCCAAGCAATGCCCGCCGCGCCTCCAGCTTAGAGCGCGTTGATCTTGTCGACCATGCCGACCGGCCAGTCCTTGGCGAGGTCCGACGACAGGTATTTCTCCTGAGCGTATTTGCGGAACGCAGCGATATCGGGCTCGTAGAGCTTGAGGCCCTTACCCTTGAACAGCTCGACCAGCTCCTTCTCGCGCGCAAGGTGCTTTTGCGTGCTGAATTCGATGGCGCCGTCAGCGGCGGCCTGGAACTTCGCCTGCTTGTCGGCGCCCATGTCATCCCACACCTTCTTCGACACGGTCAGCAGATCGAAGCCGACCAGGTGCGAGGTCAGCACGATCTGCGACATGACCTCGTAGAACTTCATGTTCTCAACGTTCGGTAGCGGATTGTCCTGGCCATCGATCGCTCCGGTTTGCAGCCCGGTATAGACCTCGGCGTAGGCCATCGCGACGGGATTGGCGCCGAGCGCAGAGCCAAGGAACTGCCAGGCATCGCCACCCGGCATCCGCAGCTTGATGCCCGCCATGTCGGCCGGCGTGGTGATCTTCTTGTCCGGCTTGAGGCCGATCTGCCGGGCGCCGAAATAGGTCGGCCCCAGCACGCGCACGCCAAGCTGGTCCTCGGTCATCTTCTTCATCTCTGCGCCGAGATCGCCGGCGAAGAAGGTTTTCAGATGCGCGGCGTCGCGAAACAAATAGGCGGCGGTGACGATCGACCATGCCGGGATCTGCTTGGAGATATCCTGCGGTGCGATGTTGCCCATCTCGAGATTGCCGCGCTGCAGGGCGACGAGCTCAGTGCCCTGCTTGAACAGATTGCCACCGTAGTAGCCCTCGAAGACGAAGTCGTCCTTGATCGAGTCGGCGAACATTTTCATCATGTCGGCGCGGATGTCCTGTTCGGAGAATACGGCCGAGAAGCGCAGTTTCGGCTTGTCCTGGGCGAGTGCCGGAAAGGCTGCCGTCGTGGCGAGCACGCCCGCCCCGACCAGGATTTCCCGGCGTGTGGCATTGAAAGTCATGTTCTTTCCTCCCTATTGGCTATTGTCCAAGTCCTTTGTCGGCTGGGTCACGGACGCTCCCAAAGGCGGCAAACGCCGCCTTCATCCGTTCAACATCGGGCGCAAGCCCGGTGAAAAGTTCAAAGGCCCGCACGGCTTGGAAAACGGCCATTCCCTCGCCACTGAGCGTGCGGCAACCCCGTTGCCGTGCCTCCCTGAGCAGTTCCGTTTCGAGCGGGAGGTAGACGATGTCGGCGACCCAGCACTCACGTCGCAACAGATCGGCGGCGATCGGCATGCCGGGCAACTTTGCCATCCCGACCGGCGTCGCGTTGACGATGCCGTCTGCGCGAGCCGAGGCCGCAGCGAGGTCCGAGACGACCTCCACCTTTTGCGTGCCGCCGGCCGACCTGAGCCGCGACGCCAGCGCTTCGGCCCGATCGGCCTGCAAGTCGGTTACCAGCAGCGTCTCGACGCCGCTTTCCAACAA
>NZ_RZRT01000043.1:23883-56190 GCF_003998295.1 Mesorhizobium sp. M7A.F.Ca.US.011.01.1.1 | reverse complement strand
CGGCAAGCTCAATCGCATGATCATGGTTGTCGATGATGCCGGCCGCTGCATAGGCTGCGGAGCCTGCGGCCGCGTCTGCCCCAAGAACTGCCAGACGCATGTTGCGGCCGACGAGCTCGCAACATGATCTGGCGAAAACCAGGAGAACGGCGTTGCACTTCATCTTTTTGTCGGCTCGTGGGGCTGGTCCTGTGCAGCAATGCGTCGATGGTTTACTTCGCTTTGGATTCGATCCGTGTGGCAGTCGTCACGACGCTGGCCTGTTCGCTGCTGCTTCAGGCCTGCTATTTCGGCTGCGTGCTCTTTTTCGCGGACGTCGATGATCTGTAGAACTGTTCATTCGCTCCGCAGAGGGCCGGCGAATCCAATCTCTTCCTAAGCCCGTTGGCCGTAATCGAAAGACACGGGGCCGGCGAGTTCGTGCTCAGCTGCCACTGTGCTAGCAAGGGAACGGAATCCAATCCCGGAGCAGATGGCCAGAGTTGAGCGAAGACTGCGGTCGGAGCTCCTGCGCTTCCGGGTCTCCAAGGGGACGACTTTGCGAACCGAAGGGACTTTGAACCGTTGACGTGGCCAGCGTGCGGTAGGTTGGGCCAGCGACAGGGATCCCGGCCGGCCGGGAAGCACCGCCCTCTCAATGTGCGTTGACTTCGCTTCCTTTGGCGAAATGTGGGTAACGGCGAGGGCCGCACTCTTCCCGGGCCGTCGACATTCCCGCCCTTTTGGTGCGTGCGCCGTTAGGCGCGACAATTCGGTGCCCGCGTGTAACTGCGCGCATTCGCCGAAGCTTAGACGTGGTGCATTCCCGCTCGCCCGTTTGGCGGACAGTTCCGGCCGTGCTGGTTTTGCCGCCTAACGCCCGCCGCTCGTCACTGCCACACCCCTCTCCGGCAACGGCTCGGCGCATCGCGCAAGCCGGTTTAGCGATCAGGCCAGGCCCTTCGCGAGTTCCAACGCCTGCCGTTCGAAGAGGCGGCGGTAAATGCCACCATCGAGATTGATCAGGGCGGCATGATCGCCGTCCTCCATGATGCGGCCACGGTCGAAGACGAGCAGCCGATCGAGCGAGCGGACCGTCGACAGCCGGTGTGCGATGACGAGTGTGGTTCGGCCCACCATCAACCGATCCACCGCTTGTTGAATGAGCACCTCGGATTCCGAATCGAGGCTCGATGTGGCCTCGTCCAGAATAAGGATCGGCGCGTTCGCGAGGAAGGCGCGCGCGATCGCCACGCGCTGGCGCTCGCCGCCGGAGAGCTTCAAACCCCTTTCGCCGACCAATGTCCCATAGCCCTTCGGCAGGGGCGCGATGAATTCGTGGGCACTTGCCAGTCGTGCCGCTTGCTCGATCTCGGCCTGGCTCGCGCCAGGCCGGCCATAGGCGATGTTCTCGGCAAGCGACCTGTGAAACAGGATCGGCTCCTGCTGCACGATCGCGATCTGCGAACGAAGGGACTCTTGGGTCACCTCCGAGACGTCCTGACCGTCTATCAGGATCCGGCCGCCGCTCAGGTCGTAGAGTCTCTGGATCAGCTTCACGAATGTTGTCTTGCCGGAACCGGAGGGTCCAACCAACCCAACCCTTTCGCCAGCTTCAATCGACAGCGAACATTCGCTATAGAGCGGCAGGGGATGGTTGGCGTAGCGGAAGTGGACGTTCTCGAAATCGATACGGCCGTTCGTGATCCGGATCGGCTTGGCCTCTGGACGATCGGCAACATCCACCTGCTGATTGTGGATGGCCACCAGTTCTTCCATATCATTAACCGAGTGCTGCACGTTGCGGACATGCATGCCGGCATCACGCAGATAGCCCTGCAGGACGATGAAGGACGTGAGAACATATGCTATCTCGCCCGGCGTTGCCTGTCCATGCGACCACAGAAGCAGGGCATATCCGACCACCGCCACCCTGAGCGCAACCAAAGTTACGCCTTGGGTTGAGCCGATGATCGTTCCGCGCACCCAGCTCCGGCGCGCGCGGTGCCGCCATTTCGTCATGATATTTGCAAGCCGCTCGTCTTCGCGAACCTCTGCGCCGAAGCCCTTGACCACAGCGTTGCAACTGACCGCGTCCGCAAGCGCGCCGCTGAGCCTTGTGTCCCATCGGTTGGCAAGGCTCGCCGCTGGCGCGACATAGCCGAGCGACAGCGAAATCGAAAACGCAAGGTAGACGAGAGAGCCGCAAGCAAAGATCACGCCCATGACCGGCCAGTGCCAGCCGAGCAGCACCGTCGAGCCGATCAAGATGACAAACGACGGGAGCAGCGTGACGAGTATCGTGCTGTTGAGGAGGTCGAGCGCCCACATGCCGCGCGTTATCTTGCGCACTGTCGAGCCGGCGAAGCTGTTTGCATGCCAGTCTGTCGAAAAGCGCTGCACATGATGGAACGCTTCGGTCGCGACGTCGGAAATCATTTTCAACACCAGGTCGCTCAGGCCAATGAAGGCGACGTGGCGCATGGCAATGCCACCGAGTGCCAATGCAATCGGTACAGAGAATGCTGCAACAGCTGAATCCGAAGCTGGTGCTGCCGCATTAGCAGCACGAGAAACAGCGTCGATGAGTCGGCCAGAATAGAGCGGCATCAACACGTCAGCCAGCGTGGAGGCGAGCATCGCGGTCATGATGATCGCGAGCCGGGCCGGCTGCCTGTTCCAGAGGCGAACAGTGAAGGCGAAAACGTCGCGACAAGTGGCGCCGCGCCCATGGACGGGGAAACGTCTCATAGTTTCCAAGCGGGCGCATCAACACGCTCGGTCCCAAAGACGATAAAAGACAAAACTGGAATTTCGACCTCCCCCATAACAGCATCAATTTTGGCGGGCAGCTCTTGCCGCCTCACGACGGTGAGTTCAAAAGTCGTGCCAACTGAGCGGGAACATCCGAAGGACAAATTCAGCAGGTTACCGAGCCTGGAGAAAGTCAGCCGCCATCCAGTCGATACGATTGCTACGGCTGCTCAACTCGGGAGATTGGAAAAGAAGGTCGATGTATCGATTGAATTTTGAGCTTGTTCTTGCCTCGATCAAATAAGTACAGTTGCAATGCAGCTTTCTCAGGCCCGGCACTTAGGTGCTGATTTCAAAAGCGCGCCGCGAATACTTTCCTGCCCATATTCCGTCAATCGAATGCTCGACTGTCGGATTGTGCGCTCCCCGACACAGTGCTGTCGGTTCGCCTCCTGGGTACCTCCCCCGTCGATTGACGACCTGAAGGAGAAGCTTCGCTCGCAAGCTGGCACGACTCTTGAGGGTACTCCAGGTGGCGGAAGGAACTCCGGCTCGAGTCCCGTTGACTTCGGATGTTGCGAGGCTGGGTTGGAGCAAACTGTGCACCAATGAGAACGCAATGAAGGAGACATCATGGAACTCCGGCGGATTGCGGTGGAGTTAGACCTATTCCTCAAGATGACTGATGATGTCGCTCAATCCGAACAGTTGTTCGAACTGTTGTCTGCGTTTGCGCTGAATTTCGATTGCCCGTGGATTGCCTATGGGCCGCTCGCATCAGAGAGGGCTTTCAAGCCGAACCGGGAGGGTTCTGTGGTGATGTGGAATTATCCTGCTGAATGGCAGGAGCGCTACTCGAGAATGGGCTATGCCAAAATAGACCCCCTCATCAAGAAAGGTCGAAAGGAGGCGGGACCCTTTCGATGGAGCGAGGTGTATACTGATGAAAACATAACTGAAGATGGACGCCGCGTCTTGGACGAAGCAGCAACATTCGGCTTGAGGTCAGGCGTTACCGTCCCATTACATGGCCCTGGTGGCAGCTTTAGGTTTGTGAGTTTTGCTCAATCCTCGGACTGCGAATTGCAGAATAGAGCGATCACCTACCTGCAAATGGCCGCGCTGCGGTTTCATCGGATGGTTACGAAGTTCGACACTACGACTGCGTCGGAACGAGCTCATAACCTGTCTCCGAGAGAAATAGAGTGCATTGATTTGGTGTCACAAGGAAAATCATCTTGGGAAATAGGAACTATTTTAGGCAGATCACGAAATACGATAGATTTCCATTTAAAAAATGTAATGCGGAAGTTGGATGCGACCAGCAGAACGGTAGCTGTTGTAAAAGCTTTGAACCTTGGGATTATCCAACCGCCGTAGGTGCGCAGCTAGTTCTCCGCCCGTAGTAGCGCGCGTGATAGCCGAGACGCTCCGGCGTGCGCTCGCTCTTCGAAGCACCCAGCGCCTCGTCCATCTCGGCCTCGAGCACCTCCTGCATCACGGCGCGAATCACCTCGTGCAATCCATCCGGCTTCGAAAGCAAAATGTCGTTGACGCTGCTACGGCGGATTTATCTTCAGGCTTGGTCCTGGTGGCGATGCTGAGTTCGCTTCGCTGAGATTGGGCGGTCATGACAGGGTGGTGTTCAATGTCACCGATTCCTGGAAGAAATTACCATCCGTATTAAGCGACTGACGATGAGTGATGTGTGTCCAAAATCTGACAGCTGTCAGAAAACATTTCGGGTTCAATACAGCGGAGCGTCTTAGCCCTGTCGGGCTTTTCGAAGCCTATCTCGCAGTAACTGCGCGCCAGGCGCACTAGCTCGGCCTTTGCTGGTCGATGTGCGGCAATATAGTGTGAGGGCTGACCCGCATGAGAACACGGAACTCGCTCGATGAAGGATGATCGACGGCATCCAGAAAGCTTCTCTCCGGCGGGTTCGAGGGTGCTGCGCGCGCATCTCGGCGACGGGCCAGCGACCAACGGTTGAGGCTACATCTCCGGAGCGAGTGATGCCTCGAAAGATGCAATGCTGTCTCTGGTCCGACGCGCTGGAAGTTTGTGAAGGGTCGGCCCGGCAAATCGGTGAACCGGGCGGCTTAGGCTGCCAAAAAGGGTAGATGTCTGCGTTGCCTCGGTAGATCAGCAGGCGGTATCAGAAAGCCAAAGGCACACGCACACCATCGTGGCGCTTCGCAGGAAGTAGATGGGAGTAATCACCAGTGATTTTACCGGAACTTCGCTCAGCAAACACAGCCGGCAGGGTTTTGGAGATAACGACGACCACGGGATGCGTCGTAGGATGTTCATATTGTCCCCAGGACAAGTTCGCGGTCCGGCAAAGAAAAGTGTCTCATGCGAGTCATCTGGATCTTGAAGATTTCAAGCGGTGTCTGGCCCGCGTACCGACTTCCGTCGACATTGGTTTTGCGGGATACTCCGAACCTTGGCTCAATCCGGACTGTACCGAAATGGTGGAGCACGCCTTCGCCAAAGGCCATGGCATCAGGATTTTTACGACGCTGGTGGGAATGAACGGGCAGGACCTGCAGCGATTGCAAGCCTTGCGCTTGGGCGTATTCGTGGTCCATGTTTTCGATGACGGCACCTACATGAACAGCCGCCTGGTCGGAGACAAGTATCGCGATCTGGTTCGTCAACTCGTCGACGCGGACATCCCCTTGATCCGATTCGTGGCCTTGGGCGAGCCCCACCCAGATATAGCCGACATTATTCCTACCGAAGCCCTGATAAAAGCGCGGCCGGTGAGCAGTAGGGGTGGAAGCGTCGACCCTAAGATCGTTGCACCACGTCAGCCAGTGGTCGGAGCCCTAACCTGCGTGGACGCACGACAGTATCGGAATGTTCTTCTTCCAAACGGCGACGTTACCCTGTGCTCTATGGATTTTGAACGGCGTCACGTATTGGGCAACCTTCTATATGAGGGTTACTCCGCTCTGTTTGAAAAGCCAGTTTTTCGCGAAATCGTCGACCGCATGAATGGAGCAGATGGTTTTCTGCTTTGCAGGATGTGTGAATTCGCCGACCCAAACGACCGGACCTGAGTGCATGCCGGCCGAGAGGGCGTGCCTGGCAGTGCGGATGGCCCCACGACAGATGCACCTGCCCGCGACGCCATCGTGTTTTCACGTTACGCCAGTATGTTCCTGTAGGCGCGGCAGTGGGCCTCGAGCATTTCGGAGACGAGCTCATCGAAAGGTCTTCGCCTTCCAACCGAGCTTGTCGGCCTGCCTAGCTTGAGGTAACGCCGATCACAGGTCAACCATCGGTCGGATGGAAACAGTGTTAGTCGATCCCGATCAGAGCTTGATTGCTTACTCACGGCTCACCTCGTCAACGCCTTCACCCTCCCGGACGATCTCCTTTTCGACTCGCCTGAAGGCAGCAGCCCAGCTGCGGCCGGGGATGGTTGCCGTCGCGGTAGTGGACGTTCTCGAAACCGATGCGGCCCTTCGCCAGCGCGTCTCCCGGTTGCTTCCGCCTGGCCTACGAACGGGCTTTCCGTCAAGGGGGTCCACGGCGGCCCCGCCCTCTTGATCCGGCGGCTCGGGCCAGTCATCGCGCAAGAGATCGGAATCCGCATTCTTCTCAAAGAGAGCGTGGCTTTCGCTGTGTCATCGGTCATCAAATAGTTTCTTGAATCAGGTTGGTGTCCGCAGCCCGAGGTTGAACGGCGAATATTGATGACCGCCGCGAAGCCGCTCGCTCGCTACGGCGCTATTGAGGAGCGCGCTCGCGAGCGGCTTCGCTACCGCCGAGCGACACAACCTCTGGCGACGCGACCCTGCTGATCTCCTTGGACTCATTCATTTGTCCGGAGCGCTATGGGCAGCGAAGGGTGGGTACGTCAACTACCTGATGCCATAGTAGCGATGCTTTCGCGGAAGCTTTAGAAGCCATCCTGTTGCAGCACATTCGAAAGCATCCGAATGGAGGGCAACGCAACCCAACAATATTTGATGAGGATGCCGGCATCACCAGACCAAACCCAGACCAAACAAAGCTGCCTCCGGCATTCTGCTTCAACGTTAAGCGACGAACATCTGCCGCAAACCACTAGCCATTAAACAGCTCTCTTCTTTGAAAGACTATGTGCAGAGGACTTGATATGGACACCGACGCTTTCACGGCTCATGAATCTAACGTTCGTCGTTATTGCCGGGCGTTCCCCACCGTCTTTACGAAGGCCCTTGGGGCGACGATCTGGGACGAGACGGGTAAGCCCTTTATCGATTTCCTGGTGGGTTCCGGCGCACTCAACTACGGGCACAACAATCCGGATATTATGGCGCCAGCGATTGAATATCTCGTCGGTGAGAACATTCTTCTGTCGCTTGATATGCATACGGCGGCAAAGCGTGACTTCATTGAAGGGTTCGTCGATTGGATCCTGAAACCCAGAGGCCTTTCGTACAAGATTCAGTTTCCCGGGCCGACCGGCACGAACGCCAACGAAGCGGCGCTGGCGCTGGCGCGAAAATACACCGGCCGCTCGAGCGTCATGGCCTTTACGAATGCGTTCCACGGCATGTCGCTCGGCTCTCTAGCGGTGTCGGGCTCGGCCTCAACCAGGGAACTGGGAGGCGTCGCTCGCCACGATGTGATCCGTGTTCCCTATGACGGCTATCCGAGCCAAGCTTTCGATTCCGCCAGTTACATCGACAGCGTTTTGAGCGACCCGGGGAGCGGCATAGAAAAGCCTGCCGCAATCATTCTGGAGACCATCCAGGCCGAAGGCGGCATGAACGCCGCATCCGCAGCTTGGCTCACGGAAATTCAGCGCATTTGCCGTACGCACGGCATTGTTTTTATCGTCGACGATATTCAGGCGGGTGCGGGCCGAACTGGCGATTTCTTCTCATTCGAGTCCGCGAAAATCGAACCGGATATTGTGTGTCTTTCCAAGTCCCTAAGCGGTTCAGGTAGTCCGTTGTCCATCGTTCTGATTCGACCCGACTTGGACATATGGAAGCCCGGAGAACATAGCGGGACCTTCAGAGGCAACAATTTCGCCTTCGTGACGGCAGGAGCCATGTGCAAGATGTGGTCGGATAGGAAATTTACTGCAGGTGTCGAGCGGACAGCCGTCAGGCTGCAAACGCACCTCGATCGCCTGGTTGCGAAATTTCCAAGATACATCGAACAGAAGCGCGGCCGCGGTCTGATGGCCGGCCTGAAATGCCGTTCACCGGCAGTTGTCGGCCGCGTGCACGATGTCGCATTCGAAAATGGCCTTCTTATCGAATCCTCGGGGCCAAATCGCGACGTTATCAAAGTCCTCCCACCGATAACCATCACCGATGCCGAACTCGATCGTGGCATCACCATCCTTGAACACGCACTACAGGAGCAAGACAATGCCTAGTCAGATATCTCAAGTGCCAGCCATCTCGCCGGTTTCGATCAAAGAACGGACCGGGTCGATCAACACGGCGGAGATCATCTCGGTCCTGAAAGGTGAGCTCACCGCTCTGCACATCAAGCAAGCTTTCAGCACCGAAGTAGCCGAGGAGATCACTACGAACTTTATTGGAAGCTCTGGTCTCAGAGAGCGTAAAGATGGTGTGCCCGGACAATATGTCGGCGCATCTCACTACAGGAAGGATGCAGCCACCTATTTCGCAGACGCCGAAAACGCGCGGCCGTACGTCGATGCCCTTTTTAAGAATTTGGTTGACCCGGTTCGAGCAGTATTCAGGGCGTTGAAGCGAGAGCTTCACAACCAGGGAATCGAATTGCGGCTAGCCCGTTCCGAACACGGCCAGGCCAATGTTTGTCGCGGCCTCAGTTGGTCGGGCACAGGCACATTTTCCTTGGATCCCCACGACGACGTCGCTCAAGTCTTACGTGCTGGCGATGATTACGAGCTTTCTGCGGTGGCGCACAATACGGTCGCAGCGCTCAACCTCTATCCCAGCATGCCTGAGGAAGGCGGCAATCTGAAGCTCTGGAGCCACAAGCCGACGGTTGCGGACCGGATATCGCAAGGTGTGGAGACCACTGGATATCCCTATTCGGCAGCCTATCTGGAAGCCGTCCCTTGCCGCGAGTTCGAGCTCAAAACCGGGGATATCGCCCTAATCGATGGCGGCTTCGTTCACGGGGTTACCGGTCAATTAGGCGACGGAAAGCGTCGCCTAGTGCTGAATTGCTTTTTCGGATTTGCGCGGCCTGATCTTGTTCTCTGGTGGACGTGACGTTGGACCTCGCAGCGATCGACTGGCTTGGGCCGTGAGTTGGCGTGGCCAGGCGTGTGACTGCTCATGCTGCCGTCATACAAGCCGAACCTCGAACCGATTGAAATGGCCTTCGCCAGACAGTTTGGGCTGATGCCTTTGCAGGCTACAATTCAGGACTCGCCCTATGAAGAAGCAGTTTACTCCTACAAACGATGTAAGCCTCGCGATCTTTGATCGTCTTGAGTCTGAGGTGCGGAGCTACGTCCGTGCGTTCCCAGTTCTGTTCGATCGAGGCGTCGGCACTGCCCTCATAGCTACAGACGGTCGGGAATACATCGACTTCTTGGGAGGCGCGGGAGCCTTGAATTACGGGCACAACAACCCAGCCTTCACGCGGGCGTTGTTGGACTACATTGCGCGCGACGGAATTGTGCACGGGCTCGACCTTGCTACGACCGCCAAGAAGGCCTTCATCGAAGCTTTTGAGCAGTTTATTTTGAAGCCCCGCGGTCTGTCTTATAAATTGCAATTTACTGGCCCCACAGGTACGAACGCGGTCGAGGCGGCTCTGAAGCTAGCTCGCCAAGTGACCGGCAGGTCAAACATCGTTTCGTTTACGAACTCGTTTCACGGAGTCAGCGCTGGGGCGTTGGCGGCAACCGGAAACACGAAGTTCCGAGATGCTGTCGGCTTTCCCCTCGCGCACGTGACATCGTTGCCGTACGAGGGCTATCTCGGCGCTTCAGACACGATCGAGTATTTCGAGAAGCTTCTCGATGATCCTAGCAGTGGTCTCGGCAAACCCGCTGCGGTGATCCTAGAAGCAGTGCAGGGCGAAGGCGGTGTCAATGCTGCTACCGTTGAATGGCTGCAACGGCTGCGTGATCTGACCTCTCGGCACGAGATCCTGATGATCCTCGATGATATTCAGGCTGGTGTCGGTCGCACAGGGAAATTCTTCAGTTTCGAGGCGGCTGAGATCGTGCCGGACATCGTTACCCTGTCAAAGTCGTTGTCTGCAATTGGAACGCCTATGGCCCTTGTCCTCATGAAGCCTGAACTTGATGTCTGGACGCCGGGTGCGCACACCGGCACGTTCAGGGGCAACAACTATGCTTTCGTCACTGCTCGTGCGGCCCTTGAGACTTACTGGTCCGACTCCAAGTTTGAAGATGAGATTGCTCGCAAATCAGCCATCTTGGCTCAAGAACTCAAGTCGATCGCAGACGACTTCCCCAGCCTTGCTCTGAATGTCCGAGGCCGCGGCTTGATGTATGGACTCGTATCACCAAAGCACCACTCATTGCCGGGGCTCATTTCCCGGGAAGCTTTTCGTCGCGGCTTGGTGATCGAGATCGCTGGCTCGTATGGTGAGGTGCTCAAGTTCATGACAGCCCTTACCATAACCGAGGCTGAACTGCGCCGTGGTCTGTCGATCGTACGCGACAGCATTGGCGCGGTGCAGGACAGCATTTCAGCGGAGTAGGCATTCACTCAGTCCCCCCTACCCAGTCTGGGCTTATCAAGCAAAGGAAATTCCGCTTTAGACGTATGCGATTGTATGGAGACGGACAGCAAAAATGGACACTCGGAGAGCTCAAACAATGGACACCGACCGCTTGACGTGATCGAACGACAGTACGGCATGTGCAAATCAATACACACTTCTTGCTCGTTGCAAGATGAAGGACGACGTCCAGGGCCGGTGAAACCGGTATTCTAATATATTATATAAGTAAGATGGTAATATTGCTGGTTTATCACGAGCGAAGACGAACGGTACACAACACATTAGAAATTAACTTGTATAAGAGGTCCGGTATTTCTTATCCTTTCTGATGAAAAATAGAACGGATTTTGTGCGACGTCGAAGTTTGGCGAGACGAGTGTAAGGCGCGTTCGCGAACCTTACACCGTTACGTTCTGAAGGAGTTGAGATCGTGAGTGATATGACAGCCCGAGACGATGAGATAAGCCTAGCCGAACGCGTAACGCAGCATTTGAAACCGCATTTATGGGCAAAGGCCAACCGGCTCCTTATCCGTAAAGCAATCAGCGAATTTGCACACGAGTTGCTAATTGCTCCTCGACTCCAGCGAATGGAAGGCGACTGGGGGAAGTATGTGCTGGAAAGCGAGACCCCTGGGTTGGAGTATTGGTTCCAGGCTCGGCGCCTCCTGCTAGATCACTGGCAAGTGGACGCCGGCTCTCTGGAGAAAAGGATTGAGGGCAGGCCGGCCCCCCTGGATGCGCTTGATTTTGTTATTGAGTTCAGCCGCCATCTTGGCATAAAGGAAGAGATGATGCCGGTTTACCTGCAGGAGATCAGCAGCACGCTGTATGGCAGCGCGTACAAGCAGGCCAAAACAGAGATATCCGCCGCAGAACTGGCTTTTGCCGATTACCAGATCGTTGAGGCTGGCATGACGGAGGGCCACCCGACCTTTATCGCGAATAACGGTCGCATTGGCTTTGACGCGCTCGACTATAGTCGCTATGCGCCGGAGGTGGGCAGTTCGATAAGACTCATATGGCTGGCCGTCCATAAAGAAATGGCAACGTTTAAGTCCATTTCAACGCTCGACTACGACCTTCTCATGCACGAGGAACTCGGTCGACAGGCGCTGGAACAGTTCGACGCAGCGTTGCGTCAAAAGGGACTAAACTCGACCGATTACATCTATATGCCAGCGCATCCTTGGCAATGGTTCAATCGGCTCTCAACTATCTTCGCGGCGGATATCGCCAACCGGCACATTGTCTGCCTAGGCCAGGGGAAGGACATATATCATGCCCAGCAATCGATCCGCACACTTTTCAATATAAGCGATCCGCATAAACGGTACGTGAAAACGGCGCTGTCGATACTTAACATGGGGTTTATGCGCGGCTTGTCACCGACACACATGCTGGCGACGCCCGCCATCAACGAATGGTTGAAGAATTTGCTCGACAGTGACTCCTATTTAGCCGCCAACGGCTTCAGCATCCTTCGCGAGGTCGCGACGATTGGCTATCGCAATCGTTGTTTCAACACCGCCCTCAAGAAGGACTCCCCTTACAAGCAGATGCTTTCTGCGCTGTGGAGGGAAAGCCCCCTTCGGCAGTTGAAAGAAGGGGAACGTCTGATGACAATGGCGTCGCTGCTTCATGTCGATTACAATGGTGAAGCACTCGTGACAGCCCTCATCAATGCCTCGGGGTTAGACGCCGCCGCTTGGCTACGCCGCTATTTTGAATCTTATCTGGCGCCGCTTCTCCACTGCTTTTATGCTTACGATCTAGCGTTTATGGCACATGGAGAAAATATAATTCTAGTTATGAAAGATCACGCTCCGACGCGAGTTATCATGAAAGACATTGGCGAGGAGCTTCGTATTCTAGGCGGAGATCTCAACGTGCCGGAGGAGATTAAGAGGATCTGCATTCAAGTAAATCGCGACATGAAGCACGACTTCATTTTCACCGACGTTTTCGACTGCTTCTTTCGTTACTTGGCTGTAACACTCGAAGAACATCTTGATTTTCCGTCGACACACTTCTGGCAGCTCGTAAGCGAGTCCATCCTTGGCTACCAGACGAAACATCCGGAATATGACGAAAAATACAGGCAGCATGACCTATTCGCTCCAGAATTTCTGCGACGATGTATGAATCGACTGCAGATACAAAAAAACCAGCAAATGGTGGACTTCGGTGATCCGGGAGAATACCTGCACACCGTCGGCACGCTGAAGAACCCACTGGCGGGCATTCGCAAAGTGACCAGTGCAGGTTAAGCTTGAAGGAGGCGCGTATTTTAAATGAACAATGTAGTTAGCCGGTTTTGGGCCAATACCATACCCCCCCCTTGGGGTAAGCAACCCCTTGCGTAAACGCCGCCGCAGCATGTTGCGCGTATCAGGCGCCCGCTCACCAGCGCGTCGCCTGCTTCCATTCTGAAAGGAGGCGCCTAATTTTTTTATCGCCTTCGGGCCGGCTTTCCAGGTGCCGTCAACACTGACACGGTTAGGCGCCCAAAGCTTGATTTGTGTAGACCTCGCTACCTTAAGCATAAACCTCGTCGAACGCCTTCAATCAAGCACTGCGGCCTTGACGCTCATGCTAGGAGATCATGGCCGCGTTGGAGGTAAGTGCGGCTCTAACTTATGGCTAGAAGGGAGCTTCTCATGTACATTCTAGAAACGCCGCGCCTAATCCTAAGGCCACCGTCGCATAGCGACGAGCTTCTTCTACATGAGCTTCATAGCGATCCATTTGTGGTAAATGCCATGTGGGATGGAGTCTATCCGACCCGAGAGCAATCGAAAGCTAAACTACAACAGTTCATCCATCATTGGCAGAGCAATGGTTTCGGCTTATGGATGGTGTTCGTAAAAGGCGAAGGCCAAGTCGGAAAATTCGCAGGCTACTGTGGATTGATGTACAGTGGCCCGTATCTGCCCGAAGATCCCACTAATGTGGAAACCGTATCGTGCCTCCACCTTGCGTCTTCCGGTAAGGGGATCGCCGCAGAGGCCGGCAGGGCAGCGATCCAGTTTGCTTTCGAGAACCTAACGCTCGAGAAGGTCACTTCATTCATTCGCCCAACGAACACGCGTTCGCTTCGGAAAGCACCGAAAGTAGGCCTTCGCTATGTAAGAGACCGGGTCTACAATAACGTAGTTATGCGATATTTTGAAGTGACAGTCTTGACTGCTGTAAAAATCGAAAAAGTCGTCGTTATCTCTTGTTAGTATCATTGTTTCTCGGAAGACGGTGATGCAAGAAACCGTAGGCGAGCGCTGCTCTCGCCCTACGAACTTGCAATCATTCACACCGACGCACCGGCGTGTCCGGAGATGCATGTGCCCTGGAATTGAGAGCTTGTCGGTTCAGAGATAGTTCAGATGGGTCGCTCGGTCTCGCTTCGGGCATGCCCTCGACCGATTTGGCGATCAAATCGCTCCGTTACAGACGGCATGATGTGGAGCTGCCGCGCCGTAAGTGACCATATCTCAGGCGGTAGGAGGAGCGCTTTGCTGAAGAAGCCCATCACACTTGGTACCTTGATGGGGAGTTGCGTGGTTTTCGATTATATCGTCGTGGGTGGTGGCTCCTCTGGATGCGTGATGGCGAGCAGGCTCTCCGCCTATGGCGCTCGCGTGCTGCTCATTGAAGCTGGCCCTGATACGCCGCCGAATGCCATTCCTGACGACATCCAGGATGGCGACCCAACGCGTGCTTACCTTAATCCCGGTTATCGATGGCAGTCACTCCACGCGACAACGGTGCGAGGTGGCCGCAAGCCTGTCCATTACGAACAGGCGCGCGTCATGGGTGGCGGCTCCAGCATCAATGCCCAAGTCGCCAACCGCGGCGGGCCCGGAGATTACGATGAGTGGGCCTCAAGCGGTGCAACGGGCTGGGGTTGGGAAGACGTGCTGCCCTACTTCCGTCGTCTAGAATGCGATTTGGATTTCGGCGGGGAATTTCATGGCACGAACGGCCCCTTGCCAATCAAACGTGTGCGCCAATCAGACTGGTCGGGCTTCATCCGGGCAATCTCCGATGCTTACGATGCTTTGGGGCTTCATTTCAGGCCAGACTGCAATGGTTGATTCGGTGATGGCTATTCAGTTGTCCCATTGACCAACCGCAATGGTCATCGGGTCTCCTCCGCGATGGCGTACTTACCAGAAACCGTCCGCTCTCGCCGCAATCTAACGATTTTATCCGAAACGACAGTTGCGCGGCTGACCTTTTTGGGAACAACGGTAACGGGGGTCGAGACGGAGAACAAATCGGGCGTGCAATCGTATAGCGCTTCTTGCGTTATCCTGTGCGCAGGAGCACTCCATTCACCCGCCATATTGATGCGCTCCGGGATCGGCCCCGCGAAGGAATTAGTACAATTCGGAATCCCTATCGTTGCAGATTTGAAAGGTGTGGGCCAGAATCTTCAGGAACACCCCACGATTTGCGTTTCGGCCTATTTGAAGCCGGCCGATCGCTTGTCACCCGGCGTGAGCGAATATATTCAGATGCACGCCCGCTATTCGTCGGGTTACGAAGGCTGCCCGTCGACCGATATGGCAATATCGACTGTTGCCAAATCATCCTGGCACCCGCTGGGGAGGCGCCTCGGCACTCTCGCCGTGTGGGTCAATCGCAGCTACTCGACGGGAACTGTGGCGCTCAAGGGTAGTTCGCATAAAATAGAGCCGGAGGTCGATTTCAACTGGTTGAGCGACAAGCGGGACGCCGAGCGCCTCAAGCAGGGCTTTCGCTTCATAGTCCGCCTGCTGCAGCAAGATTCGCTGTCCTCTGTGGCGCTGGACCCGTTTCCGTCAGCGTTGAATGCGCGAGCGAAGCTGGTGAGCAAGGTCACAAGCACAAACTATGCACTCACGTCATTTCTGGCGCTGCTCATGGACGCGTCGCCGCGGCTGCGCCGTGGGCTGATTAGGCGCGTCATAACGGATGGGGATAGCATTTCCGATCTCGTCAACGACGAGAAACATCTGGATCGGTATATTCGCCAGAACGTCATCCCAAGTTGGCATCCGACGTCGACCTGCAGGATGGGGGCAGCCGCGGATCCTGGCGCTGTGACCGATCCGTCGGGACGCGTTCATGGTATTTTGGGTTTGAGGATCGCCGACGCTTCCGTCATGCCATTTTGCCCTCGGGCGAACACAAACATTCCGACGATTATGGTGGCTGAGAAATTGGCCGACACAACCTTGAGAGACGGCAGACGGAGCTAAATCGCTGCCTGCTTTGCTGCTCGGCTAGTCGTCTCGTCGAGACGGCGGATAACGTCGACAAGCGCTTCCTCAGCTCATGTGCTCCTTGGTGCCGCCAGGCAGAACGCCGAACCCGATGTAGATGGCTTTTTTGCGAACGAAGTCTTCGTCCCTGAGCTTGACCGCTCGACCCGGATAGCGTCGAAAAAGACTATGGGATAGGAAAATTTCGAGCGGTCGGTTTCTGCCATTCGGCCATCGTCCGGGACGGCGTGTGTGATGGACGAGCTCAGGTAGCTGGCGATACCTCGCGTCATAGAGCTCTTCGAGATGGCCGATCCTGCCATGAAACCCGGAGGTCGGCGCTGGTCTGGATTGAGCCTGGAAGTCATAAAGCAATTCAGAATTGTAAATCGCTCTTAGTATCTTGGCCGTGATAATGTTAAACTAACCGCGACGGATGTAACAATATATACAACTATATTAACATACAAATCGTTGTTATCTTCACCAGGAAGCGCTAGAGATCAATTGCTAAGACGGAATCACCGCCCAGCCATCGGCTTAGCCTTAGAATGGGACATCATGTCGACTTTCGTTATTATTGGAAGAGACGGCGCGTTGCCCACATCCAAGGAACTGTCGACTTTGAGAGCCGCGGCAAACACTAATCAACTTAAGCGCCCAAAAAGGGGATTGACTATGACCACGCTGCCGAAAATTTCACTTTCGAAATTGAGAGACGATGCAACGCGACGTGACGAGCGCCAGCGCCTGCAAATGGCATGCCAGGAATACGGGTTCTTCTACCTTGTCGAGCACGGCATCCCCGGGGAACAGATCGCGCAAGCCATTGAGGCTTCCCGGCGATTCTTCGCATTGCCACAGTCGGTTAAGGAACGCTACGGGCACGCCTTTCAGGACGTGTACCCCACTGCCGCCCGTGGATACAGTCCTTTACACGGCGAAATGCTACATCCTGAGGCCGGCTTCGATCCAAAGGAGGTATTCGACCTCGGAATTGAGAACGAAGGCGACCGGCGTCCGTTCTCCGGCCGCACGCGCCTTCCGGATGAAGCCTTGGCTCCTGGCTTCGCAAGAAACCTGCTTGCTTTGCAGGCTACCGTGCTCGCCGGGATTGTCCCCCAGATCGGGGATGCGCTGGCGGACCTGATAGGTATGGAAGAGGCATGGTTCCAACGCCATTTCAGCACGCCGACGCTTGGGCAACGCGTGATACGGTATCCAGCTCGCGGCGGCACTTGCGCAAAGCACACGGATCATGGCTTCTTCACGCTGCTGCTGCAAGAGGAACTCCCCCTGCGTTCCTTGCAGGTGTGGTTCCGCGGTCGATGGATGCCGGTGCCGAGCCTGCCCGATAGTCTCGTAGTCAATCTGGGCGACCTCCTTCAGGTCTTGAGCGACGGCCGCTTCAAGAGTACGCCCCACCAGGTCGTGCATAGTGGTCCGACTGATCGAATTTCGCTGCCCTTCTTTATTTATCCCGAGATCGACGCTCGCCTGACTTCGCGACAAGGGCAGCAAGTTAGTGTTGTAGAAATGATGCTGCGCAACGTTGAGTCAATATGGGTGACTGGGAATGGCGCCGGACGCGCGCGCGAACTGCAATGATTGTCTGCTTTTCTAAAGCATGCGCAATTATGGCGCCGACGCGGTGCAGATCTCCGTGGTAAGCTGGAAGAACTCTCGCATCCGCTAGATTGTCCCGCCGTCGCGCGTGTAGCGCGGCGGTCGGAAGCCCGCTTCGGGATGAATGCACCTATGGTGTCAGATTGTTTGCATCGTGTGGTCGCAGGGAAAGATCGCACTAGATCTGCACCGCTGTCGCAAACGTGCTGCGGGAAAACCTGAGGGAACTTGATCCCATGATAACGCTCGCCCAACTCGCGCTTGACGTATCGCGAACCGAGCTCCCGGGAACCAGTTCCAGCGCGACCACGACGCCGTCACAGGCGGAAAGATCTTATAACACCCGGCGGTCGCGTGCTGCACGTCTTGCGGGCCGGTGGCAGTTATCGCAAGCCGTCAACCTTTCAGGCCGAACACCTCGCGCCCTGGAGCCCATTCTCAGCCGGAGCCCGCCCCTCATGGAGATTCGTCTCGCAGGCACTGCCGACCGCGATGCATGGCGGTCCCTTTGGTACGCATATTGCGCCGACCAAGGTCTCAATTCATCAGAACAGGCGACAGATAGGATCTGGCGGCGCATCGAGCGCCCAGACGAACCGATTAACGCGCTGATCGCGGTCTCAGCAACTGGCGTTACCATAGGTTTTGCTACCTTTGTCATTCACCCGTATACTCTTAGCGATCGTCCGGTCTGTTTTCTCGCAGATCTCTATGTCGACGAGTCTTCGCGGCGCCAGGGGATTGGCCAAGCCATGCTCACGAATCTGGCCTCCTACGGTCGCGACCAAGGCTGGCTGAGAATCTATTGGAATACGGACAGATCAAATTATCATGCGCGGGCGCTCTATGACAAGATCGGTAAATTGAGTCCATACCTTACCTACTACTATGACCTGTAGACTTGCTCTGAGGTCGTAACGAAAGCGCATTGACCTGCCCCAGTCTTTTAAACAGTGGCGAGTAGACTAGAGGTGCAGCCATTTATGTTGCGCACATGGGCTTGCAGCGGAATGTATTTTCGGCGCGATGATCCATTGATCAGGCAAGGACCGTGTTCGAGGTAAACTCCGTGCGGTGGTCTGCGACGATCATGCCGGGCTTGCCGCGCTGGGCGATCAGGTCGTCAGTTCGCGAGCAACGCGGCGACCAGAGATCTGTGTCCGGAATCGCGTAAGGCATTCGCGCGTCACGTCGTCGACGAGTTGATCGGCCGCAGGAGAACTGGTCGTACAGCGACCAGCGTGCGTTCGGCTTCGCCTCGACACGGATCGGCCCCGCATGCCGACCGCCGCTCGCCGTCCGCACTTCAACAAGGTAGGCGACATCTCGTCGACCGGCAAGATCTATTCCGGACGTCCGCGCTGTCGTTATGACAAGCCATATTCTAATTTAGATCTCAAAAATCTTCCGGGGAGCAGTGGTCAGTACCTCGACGCCGGAGTCTGTGACACGGAACGTTTCGCTGATGACGTATCCAAAATCCTCCTCGATCCAATTACCTAACATCAGGTGAAAGGTCATGTTTGGTAGCAACTCTGTCATATCGCCATCCTTAAGGCTTGCGGTCGGCTCCAACCAACCAATGCCGTGTGCATAGCCGCAACGCGTCTCCTTTTTGAGGCCCCGCTTCTCGATGCTGCGATTGAAGGCGTTGGCAACATCGCTGCAAGTCGCTCCTGGCCGTATCGCATCAAGAGCGACCTCAAGGCCGGCGACTTGGATCTCATGCACGCGACGTAGACGATCGGAGGGTGAGCCGATCGTGTAAGTGCGCATAAGCCCAGCACAGTAACCATATCGCGCACCGCCGATTTCGAGATTCACCTGCGATCCATAGCGAAAAACGTCCTCGCTCCACGGA
Source organism: Mesorhizobium sp. M7A.F.Ca.US.011.01.1.1 (assembly GCF_003998295.1). NCBI lineage: Bacteria > Pseudomonadati > Pseudomonadota > Alphaproteobacteria > Hyphomicrobiales > Phyllobacteriaceae > Mesorhizobium > Mesorhizobium sp. M7A.F.Ca.US.011.01.1.1. The sequence continues at coordinate 37,015 of NZ_RZRT01000043.1, read as the reverse complement.
ATGTGGCACGTTCCCGTTCGCGGTGATGAACACAAACTTATTCCCTCGATCCCGCTTCCTGGCTTACCGTTTGCGCCGCGCACCAACGTTGCCACAATTTCCGCGCACGCGTCTGCTTCACGCACCCCGGGGCGTATTACCTCAGCAGCGCGTCGAATCGCGGCGTCTGAGATTGCCGCCGCCTCCCGCATTACAGCTATCTCGAGATCTGACTTGATGAGCCTTTTCCAAGTGACCGCCTTAGTAGCATCGACGATCGTGGCACCAGGCAGGCGCATCCTAAACTTTTTCGCCGATTGCGATGGAAGGCAGCATAGCTCGATTCCTATGCCTCGACTCGCGAGGCCGACGTCCTCCAAGTAATCGACTACCGCGTCATAGCCATCCTTGTCAGGATTTCCAATATACGCTTCGGGGTATGCGACGATTTTGTCGCGCTCCATAAAACATTGATGAATGGCTGCCGGCGCATCACAGCGGCGCAGAATGAACGTCGGTTCCTCTTCTCGTATCGAAACCACAACGGCCTGAGGAACATAGGCTGATAGCGCGGTGTACCCCGTGAGATAGGTAATGTTATGTTGGTCGGAAACGACGAGCGCGTCGATATCGCACCGACCCATTTCGAACTTCACCGAGCCGAGCCGGCGAAGGTATTCACTTCTAGGGAATGCCTGGGGTCCCTTGGATATATTCATAAGTTTGAACTCCAGCTATGCTTTTGACAACAAGGCGAGCTATTGCGGGTAAGAGTTCTTATGCTGGCGACGGATCACCTCTCAGTTGGGGGGGAGTCGTGGGGCTGCAGATCGCTCCTGTTCGCCCGACGGCGGTGTGATAGACCAAGCGATTAAGTCGACAGCTCGTTGGAGTATCGCTTCGGTCTGAGCAAGGCTGGGTGAAACGGCGACGACATGTCCTATCCAGTCTCGAAAATCGCCTTTCCTGAAGATCGGCGCGTTGGGTTCAACATACAATTTGATTTCAGCGACACCTGGTACCGCGATCGCCTGACTGCCGCCATCGATCCAATCGAGGGTGCCGTCGCAATCAGCAACTAGGAACCGCGCGGCTGCGGTCTGCAAATGCCTTCTGCGCAAATCCCATTCCTCGCCGACGACAAGCTTGATGTGCTCGGTGACCAGATCGACACCGCTCGCCAGTTGGACCAGTTCAGGCTCAAGCGCACCAGCAAGACGCGGATTCACTTCGATTACAACCGGGCCATGATTAGTCAACCGGAGCTCGATGTTCGTTGGCCCCCAATTAAGGCCAAGAGCTTGCAAGCACCTCAGCGAAACATCAACGATACGGTCATGATCGTCTTCCGCAAGCGGGGCCGGGAAGGTCGTTTCACGGAAGACGAAATGCGGTGGGGGGCCGAAATCAACGGCGACAATCCCAATAACCTCATTGCCCATTATCTCCACGCTATAAAAAGGGCCGCGCGCGAATTCCTCAACCAATATCCTCGGCGAAGACGGCCAGATGTGCTTCCCACCCAACAGATAGGTCGTGTGGTCAGCTAACTCATCGGCGTTGCGGCACAATCGGACACCGATGCTACCGCTGCCGATTGCCGGCTTAACAATTACGGGAAAGCCGATCTCCGCGACAGCGCTTTCTACTTCTGCCACATTCAGCGCCATGCGATAAGCGGGTATCGGAACTCCGGCTTCCGCAAGTAGCTGGCGCTGAGAGAATTTGTCACAGCATCGTTCAATCAATTCGGGGTTGGGTCCCGGTAAGTCGAAATGCCGACATAGTTTGCCAACGGTTGCATAGACCGACTCGTCGATGCCCGAGAAGCCCGTGATACCAGCGATGTCATTGGTCTCACGCAGCCTGGAACATTCGCGAATCAAGGTATCAAGATTGGTTGTATCGACACGGATTGCCTCGCTTCTTTCCGCCGCAAGATACTCGTACTGTGTTGGATCAACTGATAGTGTAATTGGATGAAAGCCAAGACGCCGGGCCGCGTGGATGTATCGTATTCCATTACCTCTTGCATGGCCTTCAACCAGGATGAGAGCTTTCCTTGACATTGGCTGTTCTCCACTCTGCGTTTTTGTCGATAGGTCGTTTTGCCATCGTGGACCTCAGACTTAAAGACAACGATCCAAGGCCAAACATTCCGTGAAATTGGTCGCCTCTACCCGCAGCCGCTGGCTGAAGCTGAAGTTGCCTTTGGCGCAGCAAAATCGTCTTCCCAGATCTGGGCAGAACCGATTGGGCTTGATGGCAACTGACCGAATAGTGGCCGAGTGGGATAATGCACTGTATCGCGTACCAGAGTACTGGGGACGAGTACGCCCTTGACCGGGACCCGGCGCCACGAGCTGTCACCGAAAGGCCCTACTAGGGAGTGAGTTTTAGCGCGTTATCGCCGGGAGAGCCCTCGCGAATCGAGAACGTTATCCTTCCATCGTCGTCTATTGCACCCTCGTAGAACATGTGGTCGCAGATAGAATTATCCCGGTGGAAAGTCAGCACTCGCGGCTTGATCTCCACCATCTGATGCTCCTCGATGTATGCGGAGGAGCAAACGATTATTTCGTCCCCGACCTGACAGGTGCGAGCAGCGGCTCCGTTCAGCACGCAGCAACGAGAACCCCGCTCTCCATAAATCACGTAAGTGCTGATTCGAGCGCCCGATGATTTATTCCAGATTTCAACGAATTCCATTGGAAGGATGCCGGCTTCGTCGCAGTGATCTGGATCCAAAGTTATTGAGCCCCGGTAGTTCAAATTCGCGTCGGTCACAGTTATTCCATGAAGCTTGGCGGCAACAAATTTTCTCATCTACATTTCCTCTCGGCGGTGGGACACTGCGTCGACAAGCGATTGCTGTGTCTTGGTTTCAGGATGGATGGATGGACGTTCTGCGATTTGTCGTATTGTGGTTCTTAGGACAAAATTGATTACTCTGGCGTGGCCAGCACGAGACAGTCAGGCGAAGGCTGGTTGTGGTGGGCGGAGGCATTGCCGGCCGGCTGTCCCCCATTGGTAATGCCATCCGATACAGTTCCGACATGTTCCGTTCCTTTAATTAGTTGTGATTTCAGGTGACTGTGCCAATCGGCCCGTTCAACTGGATCGCACACAAAGTTGCAAACCTCGTGCCAAACTGGCTAATCAGGCCGGAAACAGAAATGCGTGATCTCTTTCAGCTATTTAGGTGAGCAGACCACGGATCGGATCAAGAAGGCACGTCGCGGACGCGACAAAATGTTGAGTGTAGGACGGGTTGAGGTGGCGCCCTTCTGCTGGTGGTCGTGCGGCCGATCTGGGCATCGTTGACTTCTGGCGGCGGGGATGTCGAGGACGCTCGGGTATTGGCTGTTCGGATCTTAGACGCGTGCAGCCTCATGCCTCGAATGCGGCCGTTTTACTTGTCCCAGTCGAGGCCTGCCTAAATGTTTGATCTCAGGTTTTGATGGGGCATCCTTATCTTCCGAATCAAAGGATGCACTATGGGCCAGGTTCTTCATGGGAGCGCCACGACGACAGAGGCGGTCCGTCGGGCGCCCGCTGATCAAGGGTTTGTTTTCAGCGATGGGATGGTCGCGGGGCTTACGCTCCTAAGGACGACCTTAAGAGCCCAGCCTCGCTACCGTGCCATGATCGCGCAAGGCGGCCCTCGCCGGAGGCGTACCCGAGGATCGCCCCTGACCAACAAGGAAAAGCCGGATCGACGCGGTCATGTATCCTCTAAGAGTTGTCATGACGCTTACCTCCTTCAGGTTGTGTGCGTCAAGTTCTGCAAAATGGGGCGGCCACGATGCTGGTCATGCGGCTTGGCGTAGAGCGAGCTTCTTGTGCTCGCGCAGATCGTCCATGTTGATGTAGCGGTTGGCCTCCATCCAGTTCTCGTTGGTCTCGCAGCCAGCGCCCTGACGAGGCGCAGGCAGCTTTCATTGGGGAAGATGCGCATGACATTGGTGCGCCGGCGGATTTCCTCATTGTGCCGTTCAAGCATGTTGGTGCTCTTGAGATGCTTGTGATGCTGGCGCGGCAGGCAAAAGAAGGTCAGCGTGCGCTCGATGGTCTCCTCCACCCAACTCGTCAGTCGCGGATAGCGGCCCGACCATTTGGACAGCCATGCGGCGAGATCGGCCTTGGCCTCGGCGAGATCGCGCCGGTCATTAGAGCCAGCGCAAGTCCTGCAGGCAGTCGGCGCCGTGCTTTCTCGGCAGGTGATCGAGCGCGTTCCTGAGGAAGTGGACGTAGCAGCGCTGCCAGGCGGCTTCGGGGATCACCTCGCCGATCGCCGCGACCAGGCCGGCATGATTGGCGGAGACAACCAGCTCGACGCCCTTGGGGCTGCGCGCCTTCAGCGCGACGAGGAAATCCCTCCAGGCCGAGCGGCTTTCGCGATTGGCCATCTCGACGGCCAGGATCTGGCGCCGGCCGTCCCAGTCGATGCCGACAGCGATCAGCACCGCCTGGCTCATGACGACGCCGGCCTCACGCACCTTCTCTTAGCGCGCATCGAGGATGAGGTAAGGAAACGGCTCTTGAAGGGGGCGCCTGGCAAAGGCAGCGAGGCTCTCGTCCAGCCGCTTGTTGATGGCCGAGATCGACGAGGCCGAGAACGCATGGCCGCACAGCTCTTCCGTGATCGCCTTGACCTTGCGGGTCGACACGCCCTGCACATACATCTCCGCAAGCGTCGCCACCAAGGCCCGCTCCGAACGCTGGTAACGCTCGAGAAGCTCGGTCGAGAAGCGGCCGGCCCGGTCCTGCGGAACCCGCAGCTCAAGCTTGCCGACCCGCGTGACAAGGGTGCGGCCGTAATAACCCGAGCGGTAGCCGAGCCGCTCAGGTGTGCGCTCGCTCTTCGAAGCCCCCAGCGCCTCGTCCATCTCGGCCTCGAGTACCTCCTGCATCACCGCACGGATCACTTCGTGAAGTCCGTCCGGGTCCGAAAGCAGAATGTCTTTGATGGCAGCGCTGCCGGTCTTACTTTCAATCTTGGTCATGGTGGCGTTCCTTCGCGGGAATCGGTGACGTGAACAATCACCAGCCTGCCATGACCGCCCTCTCTCAGCGAATTTGCAGAACTGTCAGCACACACCCTCCTTCATCACAAACCCAACCGAACAACTGGGCAGGTGTTCCAAAAAACGCCGAGTTCCAATAAGGACTCAGGTCCTGGTCCGCTATTGTCACCCCTTCCAAGTCGATGTGTTCGTCACAAATCTTGCGCAATTGAGAAAGGTCGCCCGGGCGTACAACTCTGATTTCCACAGTATTCTCCTGCTTCTCGTTCCGGCACACGTCAGGGGATTTGCTTGCGCAGTTGCCTGATGTGGCAGGTGAGCCAGCCCGCATATTGGCCGTCGTATTGTGGGCCGCGACGCTCACATGTGCGCACCCGATGAAGTGTAGATGTGTTTGTTTCAGGCAATGAGGCGCGTCTTGTGAGCACCGCCACGGTGGACCTGAAATCGCCTCACAGACGCTTGCCCACTGAACACGTCCCCGCCATGACCGGGGACGTGTTAAGGCACATTGCCTTCAGCCTCTGCAGAGGTCAGCGGTCTTGCTGCCGTCCGCAGGTTGTCTTTGCCGTAGCCGTATTTGCCGAATACTGCCATCATTTCGCCAGAGCCAACATAGTCCTGCATACGGCATTGAACGCGTCGACCGCAGCCTGCTCGTTGAGCTCGAAGGCGATAGCAGGATAGTTGGCTGGCGCGATGAACGAATCGGCCAGCTCAAGGCTGTGGTCCTTCTTAACAAGTCCAGTCGCTGTAAAGTAGTCGAGGGCACCGGCGGCGGCGCGACAGCCTGTCCGCCGGCGGTCCGGCGACCTGCATGATTTTGTCGTCGGCGATGCCTGACTTTTTCGCGTCCTGGACCGCGGTGTAGCCTGTATCACTGACGAAGGTGAGTCCCTTGTCACGCACATCCTCATAAGAATGCAGCCCTTCCGGGTTGCCCTTAGGCACCAGCAGTGCGCCTCTCTCCGTAGCGATCGGTTCGCTGAACAGCACGTTGCGGCAGCGCTCCGGCTTGATCCACATGCCGGCCGTGATGAAGTCGAAGCGGCTAGCCTGCAGGCCGGGGACAAGTGAGCCCCATTCGGTTACGACCGGCTCGATTCTATTCTCGTGTTTTTGCGCGACGCACGCAAATGCCAGACAATCCGATCCCCAAATTAATTCCCAGCACCGCAGGTTATTTGGTGTCCGCTTTTTCAACGAGACGCTCCATGAGCGTGCTGTAGGCGACAAAACCGGTGTGAGACCAGAAGGTCTTGCGGCCAGGATTGGTCTCCAGCACGTCGAGGAAAATCCTTGATTTGTTGTGGAAACGAGACCGAATAAGCAGCTCAAGGGTCCTGCAGCCAATCTCCGAACGTCGGTGTTGGCAGCTGACGTAGAATTGCCTCAAAAAGACGCGTTGCCCACTCGGCTCCGCATTGTCTGGCTCCAAACGATGAGTGGCGAGGCCCACAATCTCGCCGTTCTGGCTGAAGAGGTCGACCATCCAAATTTCGCGATTCACCAACTGAATAAACCGCTCCTTGAGTTCTGAAACCGTCATCGGGGTTTCGATGCTTCTCGGCCTCGATCAACTCGCGGTTCAACATTGCCAACTTGTCGAAATCTTCGGCGGCAGCTCTGCGAATCTCAATTGTCTCTGAAGCACTGTGATCCTCTCCTGACCCATGCGACCCACGCAGCGGGCTAGGCAATGCGCTCCTACATGTCCGTGGTGGGTAAAGCCCGTCCGCAGCCAAAAATCCTATGATTAGAGTTGTTCTCGATGACCTCCGATACGGATTCTCTCGCCGGGCTTATTTCGATTTGGTCGAGGTCATTGAATCCTGCATCGCCCGACAGCCGCGCCGTCGGTAGGGATCAGCAAGCGTTCAATTTCCAGATGGTGGCTGCGAGAGGCGGATACCAACGTTTCTCGTCTGAACGTAGCCGTCCAGCGCTTCCTGACCCTTCTCCCTGCCGTAGCCGGACTGGTTTATCCCACCGAACGGTGTTTCCACCCCGCCCACATACCACCCATTCACGTACACTTGACCGGCCCAAAGGCGGTCGGCGGTCCAGAGGGCCCGGTCAATATCCCGCGTGAACACGCCCGCTGCCAGACCGTGAACGGTGTCGTTCGCGAGATTGACGGCCATTCCCGGATTATCGAACGTGGTAACGGCAAGAACAGGACCGAATACTTCTTGCTGGAAGAGATTGCTGTCTCGCGCGACATCGGCAAACACCGTGGCCGCCATAAAGTAACCGCTCCGCTCCGAAAGCGCAGTCCCGCCGGTTACGAGTCGCGCGCCCTGCGAGAGGGCCGTCTGGCAGGCCCGCTCAACTCCTTGTCGTTGGTTTCGGGAGATCAACGGGGTGATGTCGCAGTTTTCGCGTCCTGGACCGACCGACAGTCCTTCGACGCAGACCCTCACTCTTTCCACCAGTTTGTCTGCAATAGAACGTTCCACAATAAGACGTGTAAGGTTGTTGCAATTCTGGCCTGCATTCAGAAAGGTCCCGACGCGTACCGCTTCCACAACGCAGTCGAGGTCGGCATCGGAATACACAACTGCAGCCGACTTTCCGCCCAGTTCCATTATGCAGGGCACGATCCGATCCGCTGCCGTCTTGAGCACCGTCCGCCCAGTAGTAATCGAGCCCGTGAAGACGATGTGGCGAACGTCGGGATGTTCGATCAGCGCCTGGCCTGCCGTTTGGCCGTATCCAGTGAGCACGTTGACCGCTCCGGCAGGCAGCCCCGCTGTCTCACAGGCACGCGCAAGTTCAACTCCGGAAAGGGGAGCTAGTTCCGGCGACTTCACCACGACTGAGTTGCCGGTTGCGATGGCGCAGGCCAGCGAGCGGGCCGTCAGTTCAAGTGGACCATTCCACGGAACGATCTGGGCGGACACGCCGAAGGGACTTCTGACTGTGTAGTTGACCAGGTTGGCCCCGCGCGGGATCGAGCGCCCTTCAAGTTTGTCGGCCAAGCCACCATAGTATCGCAGGTATCTGATGGCGGTCTGAACCTCGCCATCGGCAAGTTCCAATGCCTTCCCCGTCTCCGCGCAGTTAATGGCTGCGATCTCGTCGAAACGCGCTTCAAGGGCGTCGGCAACGCGAAACAACATGCGACCGCGATCATACGGATGCATGTCTATCAGCACGCGGTCGCGAAAAACGCGGTGAGCAGCAGTAACGGCAAGCTCGATGTCTTGGGGTCCTGCTTCAGCTACGACAGCAATCGTTTCGGCGCTCGCCGGGTCATCGACCTCGATGCGTGTGCCGGACACAGAATCCCGCCACTCGCCATCGATATAATTTTTGACTACGTCGTTGCTGGCCATCCAGTCCTCTTTCTTATCGCTCGATTTTCTTCGAATTGGCGCAGCGACAGTGGTCGGCGCCGCAGGAAGAACGGCAACCGTGGTATCGGTCCGGCAGTGAAAGCCCTAGTCTGCCGTTCAGCCGCTCCGAGTTCGCCCACTGCCACATGCCACGGAACGGCCTTCCCGTTCCGTGACTGCGAGCGGCCCGATTTTGGACCTGCTAGTGGCCCGGTGCTTTGTCGGCTAGCGAGCCGCGCCTCCACCGTCGAGGGTAGTCGCTACTGCGCCAATGCTGTCGCGAATGATGGACAGACCACGCCGAAGGTCAGCCTCGGCGATGGTGAGGGCAGTCATGAACTTAAGCACCTCACCGTATGAGCCGGCGATCTCGATCACCAAGCCCCGACGAAAAGCCTCCTGGGAGACCAGACCTGGCAAGGAGTGGTGCTTCGGTGAAACGAGTCCGTACATCAGACCGCGGCCTCGCACGCTCAGGCCGAGGGTGGGGAATTCCTCGGTAATCGCGTTGAGTTCTTGGACCAAGATCGCAGACTTGCGAGCGATCTCATCCTCGAACTTGGAGTCGGACCAGTAAGCTTCGAGGGCCGCACGAGCAGTGACGAAAGCATAGTTGTTGCCTCTGAAGGTCCCGGTGTGTGCGCCCGGGGCCCAGACATCAAGTTCAGGCTTGATGAGAATAAGGGCCATTGGGGTTCCGATCGCCGACAAAGATTTGGACAGGGTAACGATGTCCGGCACAATTGCAGCCGCTTCGAAACTGAAGAAACTGCCCGCGCGACCGACCCCGGCCTGGATGTCATCGAGGATCATCAAGATTCCGTGCCGCGACGTTAGCTCGCGCAGCCGTTGCAGCCAAGTAACGCTCGCAGCATTGATGCCGCCTTCACCTTGGATCCCTTCCAGGATCACCGCGGCAGGTTTGTCGAGGCCACTGTTGGGGTCATTGAGAAGCTTTTCGAAGTAATCGATTGTGTCAACTGACGCCCCCAGGTAGCCTTCGTATGGCAACGATGTCACATGGGCGAGGGGAAACCCGGCAGCGGCCCGGTGCTCCTTGTTTCCCATCGCTGCCAATGCTCCAGCGCTTTCCCCATGGAACGAGTTGGTAAACGAGACGATGTTCGATCTCCCGGTCACCTGGCGAGCCAGTTTTAGACTCGCTTCGACCGCGTTCGTACCTGTGGGGCCGGGAAACTGTAATTTGTATGTCAGACCACGAGGCTTGAGAATGTATCGCTCGAAAGCTTCGATGAAGGCTTTCTTGGCCGTCGTGGCAAGGTCCAGCCCATGCACAATTCCGTCGCGCTCGATATAATCCAGCAGCGCCTTCTTGATGACGGGGTTGTTGTGCCCATAATTCAAAACGCCTGCACCGGCGAAAAAGTCGAGATATTCCCGACCGTCTGCAGCGATGAGAGTGGTCCCGACTCCGCGATCGAATAGGGCGGGGAAGGCGCGGACGTAGCTGCGCACCTCAGACTCCAGGCGATTGAAAACCGCGAGACCTGCATCCATTTCAGGTGCGAATTGCTTGCTCATAGGCGAACTCCTCAATCTGAAGCCTGCAAAGCCAGGCCTCTTCTGCTTTATGAAGTGGCGTGTAGGTGCCGTTGTGAGACAATAGCGCGCTACATTGGGCGCCTTGCGCAAATTCTGAGCGGCGGGATGCAGTAATTATGCGAAATTGCCGGCAGGTTGCATAAGGCCGGCGGTTTGTGTGGCTGCGGTGACGATTTTTCCCAACCACCTCAAGACGGCTGCATTTGATGCAGCAACCGGGGCAGGCGAACCTAGCGCTCGATTCCCTATACACAGATGAGACTCTTGGCAGCGTGAGCCAACGAATGGAAGCCGAAGCGCGGAAATAGAGGTCCCCCCTATCATCATCGTCCAGTCGGCTTAGCGTTTAAGTTCCGAGACGTTTCCTCGGCCGAACTGGGCGCAAGGCCTCGGCTTTTGACCGTCGGCTGCCATTGTCAGTTGGGCGATGGTGGACAGCACTCTTCGGCCAATGGCTATAACTGACGTCGAGGACGATAGCCGACTTTGGTCCCATGCCTGGCCTGATCGTTTGGGCTTCCGTCTGCGCGGGGTTGAGGCTACAGTCGAGTGCATATCGCAGTTTTTCTGCGCAAATTGCAGCTATTCCGGAGAATGACCATGGAATTGGATCGGATAGATCTGAAAATCTTAAGCGCTGTTCAGCGCAACAATCGCCAAACAACGGAAGAATTGGGCCAACTGGCCGGTATATCGCCCACGGCCTGTCAGCGGCGATTGAAGCAGTTGCGACAAATTGGCGTAATTGAGGCTGATGTTGCAATCGTGTCGCCTGAGGCGGTGGGCAGGTCCCTGATGATGCTGGTCTTGGTCGACATTGAGCGCTATCGTTCCGACGTCATCGATCGCTTCAAGCAGTCTCTACAGAAGGCGCCTGAAGTAATGAGCGCGTATGCGGTCACCGGTAACGCCGATTTCGTTCTCCTTCTCTCCGTGCGTGACTTGGCAGAGTACGACGCATTCTCGAGGCGTTTCTTCTTTGATAGCCCGGCTGTTAGAAATTACAGCACGATGATTGTGATGGATCGCACGAAGGTAACCTTGGCGGTGCCAATCGATGTATAGAACGCGCAATCTTACGCGCATTCAACAACTGGTTGATCCGATTCACCGATGACTGGCGCAAGGGTCAGCCGCCTTGCCCGCCGGCCATGATTGGGACGGGAGTTTTCGTACCGCTAAAGCGGCGATGGAGCGCAAGGCGAAGCATCATTCTGCTCCTTACAACGGCCTCGTCAGCGCGATGCTGCAAAAGCACTTCTGGACCTACCGGGCTGCATTCTGATGTATCTCGCGATAGGTTTGTCCCCTTCAGTCGCGATGCGCTTTGTCCACTTAAGTCACGACGCTCCGGCATCGCCTTCAGCCCTGATGGACTGCTGGCAAGGTCATGTTTAAACGTTCCGCCCCGTTGGGAGGCCGCCATAATGCGAATCTCTTAAGAATGCGCTGATTTCCTGCGTCCTGCAAGATAATTGCGCGTTTTTGCTTGCTCGCCGTCTGCTAGATTTTTGCCCGACTCAGACATTTGCGAGTTTGCGTGGTTTTCGATTATATCGTCGTGGGTGGTGGCTCCTCTGGATGCGTGATGGCGAGCAGGCTCTCCGCCTATGGCGCTCGCGTGCTGCTCATTGAAGCTGGCCCTGATACGCCGCCGAATGCCATTCCTGACGACATCCAGGATGGCGACCCAACGCGTGCTTACCTTAATCCCGGTTATCGATGGCAGTCACTCCACGCGACAACGGTGCGAGGTGGCCGCAAGCCTGTCCATTACGAACAGGCGCGCGTCATGGGTGGCGGCTCCAGCATCAATGCCCAAGTCGCCAACCGCGGCGGGCCCGGAGATTACGATGAGTGGGCCTCAAGCGGTGCAACGGGCTGGGGTTGGGAAGACGTGCTGCCCTACTTCCGTCGTCTAGAATGCGATTTGGATTTCGGCGGGGAATTTCATGGCACGAACGGCCCCTTGCCAATCAAACGTGTGCGCCAATCAGACTGGTCGGGCTTCATCCGGGCAATCTCCGATGCTTACGATGCTTTGGGGCTTCATTTCAGGCCAGACTTCAATGGTGCATTCGGTGATGGCTATTCAGTTGTCCCATTGACCAACCGCAATGGTCATCGGGTCTCCTCCGCGATGGCGTACTTTCCCGAAACCGTCCGCTCTCGCCGCAATCTAACGATTTTATCCGAAACGACAGTTGCGCGGCTGACCTTTTTGGGAACAACGGTAACGGGGGTCGAGACGGAGAACAAATCGGGCGTGCAATCGTATAGCGCTTCTTGCGTTATCCTGTGCGCAGGAGCACTCCATTCACCCGCCATATTGATGCGCTCCGGGATCGGCCCCGCGAAGGAATTAGTACAATTCGGAATCCCTATCGTTGCAGATTTGAAAGGTGTGGGCCAGAATCTCCAGGAACACCCCACGATTTGCGTTTCGGCCTATTTGAAGCCGGCCGATCGCTTGCCACCCGGCGTGAGCGAATATATTCAGATGCACGCCCGCTACTCGTCGGGTTACGAAGGCTGCCCGTCGACCGATATGGCAATATCGACTGCTGCCAAATCATCCTGGCACCCGCTGGGGAGGCGCCTCGGCACTCTCGCCGTGTGGGTCAATCGCAGCTACTCGACGGGAACTGTGGCGCTCAAGGGTAGTTCGCATAAAATAGAGCCGGAGGTCGATTTCAACTGGTTGAGCGACAAGCGGGACGCCGAGCGCCTCAAGCAGGGCTTTCGCTTCATAGTCCGCCTGCTGCAGCAAGATTCGCTGTCCTCTGTGGCGCTGGACCCGTTTCCGTCAGCGTTGAATGCGCGAGCGAAGCTGGTGAGCAAGGTCACAAGCACAAACTATGCACTCACGTCATTTCTGGCGCTGCTCATGGACGCGTCGCCGCGGCTGCGCCGTGGGCTGATTAGGCGCGTCATAACGGATGGGGATAGCATTTCCGATCTCGTCAACGACGAGAAACATCTGGATCGGTATATTCGCCAGAACGTCATCCCAAGTTGGCATCCGACGTCGACCTGCAGGATGGGGGCAGCCGCGGATCCTGGCGCTGTGACCGATCCGTCGGGACGCGTTCATGGTATTTTGGGTTTGAGGATCGCCGACGCTTCCGTCATGCCATTTTGCCCTCGGGCGAACACAAACATTCCGACGATTATGGTGGCTGAGAAATTGGCCGACACAACCTTGAGAGACGGCAGACGGAGCTA
>NZ_RZRT01000043.1:5326-23786 GCF_003998295.1 Mesorhizobium sp. M7A.F.Ca.US.011.01.1.1 | reverse complement strand
GTATTTTGGGTTTGAGGATCGCCGACGCTTCCGTCATGCCATTTTGCCCTCGGGCGAACACAAACATTCCGACGATTATGGTGGCTGAGAAATTGGCCGACACAACCTTGAGAGACGGCAGACGGAGCTAGGCCAGGCGGCATGTACATTCTGCCGGAGCGCTGCCGCAATGTGGTGTTCACCGAGCCGCTTGCTAAGTTCACCGAAGCCCTGCTCATGCCGAATGGCAATCCCAAAAGACCAGCACTCCTTTGACGATATTCGTGATAAGGGCCTAACGCTGGTCACCACCGCCGGTTCCGACACGGTCACGACCGCCAAAGACGCGGGCATTCCGGAGGATCGTGTCATGCAGGTCGCCGGCCAGGCCGAATTCTTGCAGGCAGTGAAGGTCGGCCGCGCGGCGGCGGGGTCGCTAAACTACTTCACGGTAAGGAGCTCGCTGACAAGGTCGACAGCGTTGAAATGGCAGATCCGTTCACCCCGCCGGCTGGGAAGGCCGGCTACCCAAGTCTCGCCTTCCTGCCCAATCAGCAGGCGGTCGATGCCTTCAACGAGGTATTGAATACTTATATCGGCTCCGACCAAATGATGCAGTCGGTCAAAATACGGCTACACCAAAATCAATCTGCCGGACGGCACCAAGACCGGCGACCTGTGCAAGGGTTGAAATCTTGCGGGGAATGCCACCCATGCACCTAAAAGGCTCCCGGCCGCAGTGGCTGGGCGACGACAGAGCAAAGTGACAAGACGCGAGGCTCCGGGGTGCCGATTTCCGGTATTCAGACGAGATAGTTCGGCAACGTGGCATGTGAGGCTGCTACGCTCAGGAGTGAGCAATGGCAGTCCATCTCGCATGTCGCAATGCCGACCTGATGCCCCTCCTTTTGCCGAGGAACCGATGATCACCAAGCATCGCGTATCGGTTGATGGTGTCGAGACATCGTACTGCGAGAACGGAGCTGGTAGGCCGATTGTTTTCCTGCAGGGGGCGGGCTTCCGTGCAGAGGCTAAGAGTTCCTTTGTTCGGCAGCTGAACGGGCTATCCGATCAATTTACGGTAGTAGCGATTGATCAACTCCATTTTGGGGGAACGGATTATCCTGCTGACTGCAAATACATTAACCGGCTCGGTCGTGTGAATCATGTAATTAGCTTCCTCCAACAACTGGGTTTGAAGCAGATCACGCTAGTCGGCCATTCAGAAGGATCATTCGTCGACGCGCGGGTCGCGATCGTGCGTCCCGATCTTGTTTCTAAGCTTGTCCTGCTGACCGCTAACTCCGTGTCGCCGGCGTTCGGAGATGACCGTGACGAAGCTTGGCTGGAGGCCTGCCGGCAGGCTTACGGCTGTTCCGGCCCGATGCCGAGCGAAGAGGAATACATCACCGCACGGCGGAAAAGCTGCCGCGCCCACGGGCAGGATGTGGAATGCGCCGAGCGAGAAGCCTATCGGCGGGCCGCGGCTCGGGGACAATGGGAGATCTGGCAGAGATTGCCGGAAGACGAGACAAACCTGCATCGTTATCCACTGCTGCAGCAGAAGTATATCTTCCCCTACCTTGATCAGCTTCAGGCCCAGACGTTGATCATCTGGTCCAAGAACGACCCTACCGCGACGCCGGAGCAAGGGATCAACCTGGCGAAGCTGATCAGGAATTCAGATTTCCATCTGCTCAATAATGCCGGCGATTCCGTCCAGGTTGATCCGGAGCGAAGCCGTGAACAGACTCATCCGTCAATGGCACGAATGATCAACTGTGACGGGAACAATGCTCGGGCCAGCGTCTCCGAGGCGAATCTCTCAGCGGCGTGTCGCATACGACGAACTTGTGCCCTGCCATGGCAACAAGGGCATAGCCCAGGCGGTGGCGCCCATCCAACCGGGCAGGGCAGGAGTCATGCAAGACGTGGTGTGCCTCAGTTGGCCATACCACAGCTCGCGATTGTTCACTTCCAACGAACCACGGGGATGACGGAAATGTGCGTATGCACCCAAAAATCACCGAATTTCTGCGAATAACTTGCATTTCTCGCACAAAGCACCACAGCTGCGCTGCTACGCTCACGAAGCATGCACAAGTGGCGTAGCAAAGGATCGACTGGAGGAATCTATACCTAAGTGGGGACCCTGCAGCTCACACGATGATGGGAACCGCCGGACTACAAGCTCAACAAATGATGCAATGGTCTTTTCCCGAGGCATATCGGGAGACCATCGGCGATGCGAAAACGGAGGACTAACCAGTGGTCAAGTGGAAACTCGACGAATGCTTTAAGGCTGCAATCTTGAAGAGGATTGCCGCGCTCGGCCTGGCGGCGATGACAATCTCGTCCTTTGCCGGTTCGGCCTCGGCGGAGTCGCTGCTCGATAAGATTAAGAACGGAGAAACGATCCGTCTTGGCTTCACCAATGAGCCTCCCAGTGCCTATCCTGGTGCGAACAACGAGCCGCTTGGCCTGGTCAATGTGATGACACTGGACGTTCTGAGAAAGATGGGAACGACCAAAATCGAGCCGGTCGTAACCGATTGGGGTTCCCTTGTCCCGGGCCTCCAGGCTGGTCGCTTTGACATCATCACGGGCGGCATGTGGATTAAGCCGGAGCGGTGCCGCAACGTCCTGTTCAGCGAACCGATCGCATCGAGCAATGATTCGATGATCGTGCCGAAGGGCAATCCGGAAGCGCTGCATTCCCTCCATGACGCTCAGAAGAAGGGGCTTACCCTGGCCATCATGACGGGTACCACCGCAGTCGAGCAGGCGAAGAAATTAGGTTTCCCTGACGACAAGGTTATGCAGGTCGCCGGACCGCCCGAGGTC
Source organism: Mesorhizobium sp. M7A.F.Ca.US.011.01.1.1 (assembly GCF_003998295.1). NCBI lineage: Bacteria > Pseudomonadati > Pseudomonadota > Alphaproteobacteria > Hyphomicrobiales > Phyllobacteriaceae > Mesorhizobium > Mesorhizobium sp. M7A.F.Ca.US.011.01.1.1. The sequence goes on along the minus strand of NZ_RZRT01000043.1, from coordinate 20,963 downwards.
GTACAGGCTGTAAAGGCCGGCCGCGCCGCTGCCGGCTCGCTCTATAGTCTGAACGCGACGACTCTTGCCGAGCAGGATCCCAGCATTGAGGTGGCTGACCCGTATACCCCGCCGGGACCGAATGAACATCCCGCCATAGCCTTCCCGCTCAGCGAACAGGCTGCGGTAGACGCGTTCAATGCTGTGTTGAAAGACTATATTGGCTCTGACGAAATGATGGCCGCGGTCGGCAAATATGGTTACACCAAACGCGATCTCCCGGATGGCAGCAAGACCGCTGATCTTTGCAAGGGCTGAAGCTATGCGTCTGACCGCTCCCCGGCCCTTGGCCGGTAGGCGGTCAGTGGGGAGGGCATATGAGTAAGGTCGATCTCAGCTTTATCTTTGCCGTGCTCACCAAGGGCGTCATGACTACGGTCATCGTCACTCTTGGCGCCTGCGTCGTAGCGATCGTCCTTGGGCTTTTCGTGGGCCTGACCCGAGTCTCTCCCCGTCGGCAGTTGCGCTGGTTCAGTATCGCCTACATCGAATTCTTCCGCGGGACGTCCATGCTGGTTCAGCTCTACTGGTGGTTCTTTGTATTGCCGATTTTCGGTATTTTCCTGTCGCCGTGGACTGTCGGAATTTTGGGGATCGGAATGAATGCCTCTGGCTACGCAGCCGAGTATGTCCGCGCCGCCATTCAGGCCGTTGATAGGGGCCAGTATGAGGCATCTACAGCGCTCAATTTTTCGCGGCTCACCATGATGCGGCGTATTATCCTCCCACAGGCAATGCGCGCCATGCTGCCGACCTGGGGTAACATGCTCATCGATGTGCTTAAGGGTAGCTCGCTCGTCTTCTTCATCACCATTCCCGAATTTACTAGCGCCGCCAAGCAGGCGGCCGACGCAACTGGCGATTATATGCTGTTCTTTGCGGTTGCACTATTCGGTTATTACATCATCGCGCGCGCCCTCATCACTCCTTTCGTGCGCTGGCTGGAACGCCGCGTCTCGCGCGGTTTCGTTCGGGAGCAGGTGGCTTGAAGATCTGGGATTGGTCTTACGTATGGGAGGCTTTCCCATATCTCTATCAGGGAGCGATCGTCACCATTGAGGCTACGCTGCTCGGGTTTGCGATCGCGCTGATATTGGGTCTTGTCTTCGCGATGATTCGCCAGTCGCCAAACCGCTACGTCTCGACCACCATGGCGGAGATCGTGGAGTTTATCCGTTCAACGCCCTTGCTGCTGCAGTTGTTCTTTGTCTATTTCGTTGGTCCGCAGATCGGAATCTTCATTCCTGCCTGGACGGCGGGAGTTGGCGTGCTGGGGATCCACTATGCAGCCTATTGTTCCGAAGTCTTCCGCGGCGGCATCGAGAATGTGGATGGCGGCCAGTGGGAGGCCTGTACGGCACTAAACCTTTCGCGAACGCGGACCTGGCGAACAATCATTCTGCCGCAGGCGATCCCGCCCATGGTGCCAGCTCTGGGCAATTACTTCATCGGCATGTTCAAGGACACGCCGGTCCTGGCGGCAATCTCGATCTTCGAGATGCTGCAGCAGGCGAAAAATTTCGGGGGCAATAACTATCGATACATAGAAGCGATCACTATGTGCGGCTTCTTCTACTACGTGTTCAGCTTGGTTGCTTCCGCTATCGTGCAGTCGGTCCGCGTCTGGCTCAACCGCCGCTACCATCTGCAATAGGGAGGCCTTATACTATGAGCGAATTTGTGCTTCGCTTCGAGGACGATCTCACGAAGCGCCCTAGGGCATCAGCCAGGCGGGACGAGCTTGACCTCGATATCAGGCGCAGCGAAAAAGTCATGAACGAACCCATAGTTCGCTTCGAGAACGTCACAAAGCGCTACGGCGCGTTGACGGTGCTGGACGAACTCAATCTCGAGATCGCACGCAACGAGAAGGTGTCCATCATTGGTCCGTCCGGCTCGGGCAAGACCACCGTTCTGCGCATGCTGATGACGCTTGAGCACATCAACGGGGGGGTGATATGGGTCGACGGTGAACCGTTGACGCATACGCAGAAGAACGGCCAAATAGTGCCGGCGAGCGAGCGTCATCTCCGTCGCGTGCGTGCCAAGATCGGTATGGTGTTCCAGCACTTTAACCTGTTCCCGCATATGACTGCTCTGCAGAACTGCATGGAGGCGCCGATCTCCGTCCTTGGGCTCTCGAAGAAGGAGGCGGAGGCCCGAGCGGCAGAGCTGCTCGACTTGGTGGGCCTCGGCGACAAGAAGAACCATTTCCCGATCCAGCTTTCCGGGGGCCAGAAGCAACGCGTGGCGATCGCTCGGGCGTTGGCCATGCGGCCCAAGGTGATGCTGTTTGACGAGGTGACATCAGCGCTTGACCCGGAACTGGTTGGAGAGGTGCTCAACGTCATCCGCAAGCTCAGCGCCGAACATGACCTCACAATGCTGATGGTCACGCACCAGATGGGCTTTGCCAAGGAGTTCTCCGATCGCGTGTGCTTCTTTTCTGGCGGTAAGATTGTCGAGCAAGGCCCGCCCAGCCAGCTTTTAGGCAATCCGCAAAACGAGCGAACGCAGCAGTTTCTCAATGCGGTGCTGGAGACGAGGTGAGTTGCGGGTTGTGCCGCTAGTTGAGTTATCCCGTGGGTGGCTTCCGGGCAGGAACTGGTCCGTTCGGAGCAGGCTGCCCTGCGACGAACCTACGCGCGGTTTTTCAGGGCCGGGTTGATGTCGAGGTTACTGCCCCAGTTCATTCAGGACTGCATAACTAGGATCGTCCGGTCCAAGCCCCAGATTGGTCGAGTTAGGTAAATAGCGCTGCCCGTTCGGCAGTTGCGAGCTTGAAGATCTGATGTGCGTTCAATCTGCCATTCAGGGCATCTGGGCTCTGGAAAGTGCCCTAACACGATTGTCTGACGGCGGACGCAAACCCGGTATCCTACAGGCCCGGGGAGGGTCGCACAAGCGTTCTGCGGTTTCCCAGTTTTTACGGCTTTCATGCGAATGCACCAAAACAATGCCGACTTACTGCGCCTGGAAAGGCATGTTTCTCTGAAACAGCCGTTTCGACGCTGTTAAATTCGTGCATTCAGAGAGAACCTGTATCGCGCAGGTGATGGGCATTTGCTGCCGAAATCACCATCTTAGCTGCTTCCAGAAGAAGGATGCTTCCGTGACAACTCAACAAAGGGCCCTCGGAATTATTGGGCTGGAGATCGGACTTCCGCCTCGTGAATTTCCGCCACCGCAACCGGAGTCGGTCTTCAACCCGGCAACTTTCGACTTCCCAATTATAATAGAGACCGCGGCCGGGGCTTTGGAGGAGAGGGTCATTCCCGGTGATGCTTCTCTCGAGCCGGCCTACATTGCAGCTGCCAGGCGGTTGGTCGAGCGCGGAGCAGTCGCGATAACCGGGGACTGCGGGTTCAGTATCCGGTACCAGGCTGCAGTGGCCGCGTCTGTCGAAGTCCCGGTGGCCATGTCGAGCCTGCTACTGGCGCCCACGCTACTCCGGCAGCTTCCAGCTGACGCAAAGCTCGCCGTTGTGGCCGCAGACTCAAGACACTGCGGCAAAGAGCTGCTGGGCATAGATTCATCCGCAGAGGCAAGAGTAGTCATCGGCGGCATTGAAGGTGACGCGTGGCCGGCTGGTGTTGTTGAAATGGAGTCGGAGGTTGCAGCCTGTGTCGCGCGACTTGGCGCCGCACATCCGGGGATTGCCGCCCTCCTATTTGAATGTACATTGTTCCCGATGGTGACGTCAGCAATCCGTCGTAGGACAGGACTGCCCATCTATGACGCCGCGACCCTTTATCGGATGACATTCGCGTCCGTGGCTTGACCGCTTGGAGGCCACTATCCCAAAATATGAGCTCATGTCTGGTATGAGTTGCGGCTCGTTATTGTAACACACGTCCGCATCTTGTCGAATACTCTGTCGAGACTGGATCCTCGATTTCCGAGGTCAGGACGCGGTGCCTGAGATGCAGGTTGGATTTTTGGAACTCGTGCTGGTCGACCGTGATCCAGACGCTAAGCGGCGACCGACTTCGGCCGGAGTTGAAGCAGGGCGATCAAGGGCCACAAAAATCACTTCAGCCACCTGAGCAGGAGGGAGAAGTTGTATCCGGCGGCGGCCAGGACGGCGTTGAGGGCGTCGCCCTGCTGGCCGGCGAGGTAGTTGCGGCCCATGCGGTGTTCGTTCTTGATGTGGCCGATATGACGCTTGCCAGCGTGTGGCCGTCATAGGGATTGCCGGGCAGCGCTTTTGCATGCAGGGCGAACTGGCCGCCCTTGGAGCGCTTCAGCGTGGTGGCCACCGACACCTTCACACCGAACTCGTAGGGCATATGCGCCTTGCCCTTGCCAATGCATTCCACCTCGTGCGCGTGCAGGCTGTAGATCTTGCGGCCGCGCTGGCGCTGGCGTTGCTAGAGAACGGTGGCGGCCTGGTAGAACGGCCATTTGAAGAGCGCGTCCAGCCCCGCATCGCCGGCGATCTGGCGAGAAATGTCGCGAATGGTCCGGCCGAGATAGGTCTTGAGCCTGCGCAGCGCCTTGTTGGCCCGCTTGAACTGCTTGGCGTGGGCATAGCGCTGGTGGCTGATCAGCGCCAGCTGATAGCTCTGGCGCAAATGGAGCTCCTTCCCTCTTGGCCAGCCGCACCAGCCGTTCGCGCGCCCGGTTGATGAGCTTGGCGTCGGTCGGGAACATGACGTTCTTCGGCTGCACGGTTGTGTCGACGATCACCTGGCGCGTGTCGGCCGGCTTCATCGCCCCGGTCTTGACCGCAAGGCTGAGGCTCTCCTGCAACAGCGCCACGATCCGCTCCTCGCCCATGCGGCTGCGCCAGCGCGTCATCGACGAGAGGTCGAACGGCAGCGTATGGCAAAAGAACGTCTCGCCGGTGAGATACTGGAAGTAAGGGTTCTCCACCCAGCGCTCGCACAGCACCTCATCCGACAGGTTGAAGGTGTGCTTGAGGATCGCCAGCCCCGCCATCAGCCGGGTCGGCAGCGGCGGCATGCCGGGGCCGTCCGAATAGACGGCGCCGAAACGCTCCTCCAGCACCGGCCGGTCGATCGCCTGCTTCATGTTGATGATCTGATCGAGCCTGGAGCGGAACAGGTCCTGCTCTCCCGTCTCGCGTGGCTTGGACATTCGCCGTCCCCTCGATTCGCCGCCGCCGAACCGAGTGAATCACGCTCCGCAGCACAAGGGAATCGCAAAACCGAATTGCAGGAAAACAGCGTCCAAATACCGCTAATCCTGCAATTCAAAAGACGCTATCCGCCTCAATCAAAAGGCCAGATCAATGGCTTGCGGATAGTTCACGGTCGACGAGCTGGCGGCCACGCATCAGGCTGGAGATCCATCAGCGTTTACATCGTTTTTCAACGGGCGGCTCAAGCTCCGTGTTGTTGCGCGGCGCGCAGCTTGTCGAACGCCTCTTAGACCGTCGTGTGCCGGAAGAGGATATCCTCTGGAATTTCGGCATCGACATTCCGACATCACACATCCGTGATAAAGGCGTTTGCGGCTCGACGGGACCCTCCAACCCGAGGTCGCGAACAGAACCTGAATGACTGCCTCGTTTGCTATATGCGAATTGTCCGTGGGCGCCGCCAGGAGCTGGAACCGGCCAATCGACTTTAATTCTGGCTAGCTGTGCCCAGAATCGAGAAAAACGCCGGATTCATGCAGGCACAGCGGCCAATTTGCAGGAACCACCCCCCTGGGCACTGCTACTTATCTGGAATGAGGGGACTGTGGAGCTTCCGTCAAAAGGAAGCCAGATGTTCCGGGTTGAGGCCGTAGATCATCGTGGTCGTGTGAACATGAAGTGATGATAAAGCCGGCAAACAGGGAGGATAAAATGAGCCAATACTCATATAATCGTCGTGCGCTTATGAAGGCAATGCTGGCGATTTCGGCGACCCCTTGGGGGATTAACTCGAGGGCGTTCGCCTCGTCGTGCGACGATCGCATCCTGCGAATCGGCGGACTGGGTGGAGGCCCTGATTCGATGAACCCCTTCGCCACTTGGGGCTCCTTTTGGCCCTTGGCTATTTGCTATGATTTCTTGGTCTGCATAGACGCCCAGCGATACGACGATCGAAAGGGCTTTGCCCAATCTTGGTCCGTCGCCGACGACAACCTCACTTGGACCTTCAAGATCTGGCCCGGCATGAAGTGGTCGGACGGCCAGCCTGCTACCGCTAGGGACGCGGCGTTCACTTATAGTTATTTGCACGATTCCATAGGCAAGCCCGACGAGCTAAACGTCGGGTGGAACAGCACCAGCGGTCTTGAGAACGTCGAGTCCATCAAAGCGTTCGACGACGAGACTTTGCAGATCGTGACCAAGTTCCCCGCGACCTGGCCAATAGACAATATCATAATGATCGTTCCCGAGCACATTTGGAAGGACATCAGCTATGCTGACGCACGCGTAACCTTCCGCAACGATCCGCCTTTGGTGGGTACGGGACCTATGATCGTTTCGGAGTTTCACCAGGGCCAGTTTACACGCCTGACGCCGAACCCCTATTTCCGTACGGGGAAGCCCCAAATCGCGGGGGTGATCCTGCGGTCCTTCGATGCCGCCGATCCGATTGCGCAAGGTCTTAAGAGCGGGGAACTCGATTATGGCAACTACCTGACGTCCGCCCAGTGGGCTGATCTCTCGAAGGATCCCGACATTGTAGTCGGTGAATCCCGCATAGCTCAGAAAACCTATCTCGCCTTCAACACCGCTTCGGGAGATGGCGCAGGTAGCACCAAGGCTCTGCAGGATCCGGCGTTTCGCGATGCGCTCGGCTACGCGATCGATCAGAAGGCCATCGTCGATCGAGCCATGCGCGGACACGCCGACCCTGGTGTCGGACTCGCAATGCCGGTGGCGGCCGATTACTATTCAGATCTGAACGACATCAGGCGCCACTTCGATCTCGCCGAAGCCAACCGCCGGCTTGACGCCGCAGGGTACCGGGACACGAACGGCGATGGCATTCGGGAGGACAAGGACGGGAAGAGTTTCCAGCTAGAGCTGGTGTCTGGACCTTCAGCAAATATAGAGATGCCGGTCGCGGCAGTGCAGTTTATCGCTGGCTGGTTGGAGCAAATCGGTATCCCTGTATCGGTGACTCGGCTCGACTCCGGTGCGCTGAGCGCCCGCGCCGCAGCTCCGGCGAAAGGCGGCGGAGGGTGGGATCTGCTCATTTCCGATACCTGGCAAGGCCCAACACCTAAAGACCTGCTCATCTTCGGCAGCAGCAATTCCATCGGCATCAAGAACAAGGCGTACTGGACGAATGCGGAGTTCGACAAACTGTTCGCGGAGGTGCAGGTCACCGTTGACCTCAAGAAAAACCAAAAGCTGGTCGACCAGGCAGCGCGACTAATTTATACTGAAGCGCCTTACATCGTACTATGTTACCCCACCCTGCTCGAAGCCCACCGGAGGGATTGCTTCGAGGGTTGGGGAAAGCAAGGCATCATGTCGATGGACAGCTACTTCCCATTCGATCGCTTGAAGCCGGTGCCCGCGCCGTGAACGGAGGGGGAGGGAGCCGTCACATCCTGCGCATCATCGTCAGGGCCTCTATAACCCTCCTGATGGTGGCAGTCCTGAACTTCATCCTATTCCGAGTTATTCCAGGTGACCCTGCATCTCTTTTGCTTGGCGGGGCGCGCGTCAGCGTCACCGCCGAGCAGATTGAGGCGCAGAACCAACGTTGGGGCCTTGACCGGCCGCTGTTCCCGGACCAGGCGGTCGACTACCTGTCGGCAACACTCCGCGGCGATTTCGGCTACAGCTTCAAGTTCAGGGGCAGGCATGTCGCAGACCTGATAGCGGAACGCCTGCCGGACACCATAGTCCTAGTCGGGGTTGCTCAGATAATGGCAATCGTTATTGGGGTGATGCTTGGGATCTACGCAGGCTGGCGCCGGGGAGGAGCCGGCGACCGTATCGCAACCGGAGCCTCTCTGGCGCTCTATTCTACGCCGGCTTTCTGGCTCGGCATGATCCTGGTGGTAATCTTCAGCACGGCATTGGGTTGGCTCCCGGGCTATGGTGCATACTCGCCCGGCCTGATCACGGGCTCTCTTGGTTCGTTCCTCGACTACCTGCAACATCTCACGCTTCCCGCCACTGCGGTGGCGCTTGGGCTAATCGGCCAGTACGTCGTCGTCGCTCGTGCCGCAATGAGTGACGTACTCACCGAGGATTACATGGTAACCGCACGGGCGAAAGGGCTGACCAACGGTCAAATGCTGATGCGTCATGCATTTCGCAATGCAATGCTACCGGTCGTGACCTTGATCACCCTCAATATTGGCTATGTGGTCGCCGGGGCCATCACTGTCGAAGCCGTTTTCGCCTGGCCGGGTATCGGCGGGCTGACGGTGGAAGCACTCAACGCACGGGACTACCCAGTCCTTCAAGGCATATTCCTGTTGCTTGGCGTTTCAATTGTTCTCGCAAACCTCGTAGCCGATCTTGCCTACAGCCTTCTAGATCCGAGGGTCCGACAATGAGCGACAATATTGTTCGATATTGCCCGCGAGGCCGGGCGCGCGCAATAAAAGGCTTTCTGCGTCAATTTCTCAGCTATGGCGGTGCTCAGGTGGGCCTCGTATGTCTGGTATTCTTTCTTGTTGTGGGAGCGGTCCCCAATATTCTGGCGGGACCGCTCCAGACTGCGATCAATGCAACTGGCGATTTCCTCGCACCCCCATCAGGCGAGCATCTGCTCGGCACGGACGAAATCGGGCGGGACGTGCTCAATCTGGTCCTCCATGGTGCCCGGATCTCGCTTACGATTGCGCTACTCGCGACTGTGATCAGCCTCGTCGTTGGGACTACAATCGGTACGACCGCTGGCTACTATGGTGGCAGGGTCGACGTCTGGCTGATGCGCTTGACAGACTTCTTTTTTGTCATGCCGTCCTTCGTGCTGGCGCTGGTCATTACACCCGTGGTTCTCGAGGTGATGGGGCGCGGTGGAGAAATCCTGGGCTTCCGTCCTTCTCTTTTCGTGATCATTGTCGTTATAGGCATGACAAGCTGGTCCTTTGTTGCACGTATCGTCCGGAGTCAGACACTGTCGCTTAAGGAGCGACCATTCATTGATCGTGCGCGCGTTGCGGGTAGCAGTAATTTCGGCATCATGGTGCGGCACATCCTCCCCAATCTCGTGCCGCAAATCGCAGCCAATGGTGCGCTGGTGGTCGCCAGCGCAATCTATGTCGAGACATCGCTCTCATTCCTTGGACTCGGGGACCCGTTGCAGCCTTCATGGGGCACTTTGCTTTCGCTCGCTCAGCGCGCCGGCGCGGCCAGTGCTGGAGCCTGGTGGTACCTCGGCGCCCCAGGACTGTGCGTACTCACGGTTTCGCTTAGCTTCGTCCTGATTGGCAGTGCCCTTGACGACACGTTCAATCCACGGCGGAGGGTGATCCCATGACCAGCTCCTCCCAGGACAAAACACCGCTTCTGGAAATAGACCGGCTCTCTGTCGATTATGGGCTCAAGGGCGTTTCATTGCGAGCAATCGACGGCGTAAGCTTCGCGCTCCGAGCCGGAGAGGCCGTGGGCCTCGTCGGAGAATCGGGCAGTGGCAAGACCACGACCGCGATGGCGATCGCTGGTCTACTATCACCCAACGCGCGGGTCAGCGGCGGCCAAGTGCGCTATCGTGGCAACCGACTGCCGATCGACGATGATGCGGCGATGCGGCCACATCGCTGGAGCGAAACGTCCGTTGTCTTCCAGGGCGCGATGAACGCACTTAATCCTGTTCACCGCATTATCAAGCAGATCGCCGAGCCATGCATGCTGAAGCTCGGCATGTCGCGGGGCGAGGCGACCAAGCGGGGAAGTGAGTTGCTTCAACTGGTCGGCATCCCGGCGGATCGTGGTTCCGCCTACCCTCACGAGTTGTCGGGCGGAATGCGACAAAGGGTGATGATTGCCATGGCGCTCGCGTGTCGACCTTCGATTATCATTGGTGACGAGCCCACCACAGCGCTCGACGTCATCACTCAGGCTCAGATCCTTAACCTGCTAGGCGACTTGCGATCGCAGTTGAGCCTCGCCCTGATTTTGATCACCCACGACCTTTCTGTGGTGGCTAAGTGTTGTGATCGCGTAATGATCATGTACGCGGGCCGCATCGTCGAGGATGGCACTGTCGCCGAGATTTTCGCCCAGCCCAAACATCCCTACACCCGACAGCTGATCGAATCGATCCCGAACCCAGCGAGCGGCAAAAAGATGATCCGGCCAATACCGGGTGATCCTCCCAACTTGGTGAATCGACCCTCGGGCTGCGCTTTCCATCCGCGTTGCCCGTCGGTCATGGGGGGGTGCGCGACCGAAGTCCCCAGCCTCAATAAGTTCGGGCGGGGACGTGTCGCCTGTCACCTTCACCGGTCCTTGACGCAAGAAGACAAGGTCGCTGTTCATGCCTGACACTGCCGGCATCCTGCGTCTCGAGAGCCTGCAAGTTCATTTTCCTATCCAGGGCGGTCTGTTCGACCGTGTCCTGGGCCGATCTGTCGGCGCCATGCGCGCGGTAGACGGGATCGACCTCAACGTCGGGCGGGGCGAGATCGTCGCCCTGGTCGGCGAATCGGGAAGCGGCAAGACCACTGTGGGCCGCGTCATCACCAAGCTTGCCAAGCCGACTGGCGGCAGAATGCTGTTCGAAGGCCGCGACATGAGGTCGGTAGAGGGCTTCTCGGCTCTACGTCCGTACCGGCGTCGCGTGCAAATGATCTTCCAGGACGCTTATCAGGCCCTCAATCCGCGACACACCGTGTTCGACATCGTGGCGGAGCCGTTGCAGTCCCTGCGGCTGGTCGGTAACGCCACTCAACTCGCCGACCGGGTGAGTGAAGCGCTTGCGGCCGCTGGGCTCAATCCTCCCGGCGATTTCTTCGCCCGCTTCCCGCACGAGCTATCCGGCGGGCAGCGCCAGCGCGTCGTGATTGCAGGAGCGCTTGCCGTCCGGCCGGAACTCATCGTTGCTGATGAACCTGTATCGATGCTCGATGTCTCGATACGCGCTCAGATTCTTCAGGTCCTGGTTGACTTGCGCGACAGGCACAACATGGCGCTGCTGTTCATCACCCACGATTTGCCCCTTGCCTGGCTGATCGCCGACCGGATTGCGGTCTTGTATCTTGGAAAATTGGTCGAGATTGGTAGCGCCGACGAGATCACATTCAACCCTCGCCATCCGTATACCGTCGCCTTGCGCAACGCCACACCGCAGATTGGCGGCAACGCAGGTCGCGCCGAGTTGCCGGCCCTGCAGGGCGAGGTTCCAAGTGCCGCGCGCGTGCCGAAGGGCTGCCGTTTCCATCCTCGTTGCCCGCTTGCCTTCGACCGTTGCAAAGCTGAGGAGCCGCCGGCGATCGAAGTTGGACCACAGCACCTGTCAGCCTGCTGGCTCGCTAAGTGAAAGGCATGCAATCAGCGCCACCCCAATGAGCGTATTCCATCTGGTATTGCACAGGCAGGTGGGCTGGAACACCACCATGCAGATAGAATGCTGAGACCCGTCGAAATTGGCCACTCCATCTTGAATCAGTCTCAATGTCTGGGAGGCACTCTGAAGTGTGTAATGAACTAGGCCCGATTAAACCGCCAACGCCGCGATACGAAGTGGTTTTGCAGACCGGCTTGCGCGTTCCAATGCGGGACGGCGTTGAGCTCGCCACGGACCTGTATCGGCCTATTGGTTACACTGGGGAACTCGGGTCAATCCTTATCCGAACTCCATACGGTAAGACGCCCTATCGCTGTCCGGTTGAGCCTCGCCACAAAGTGGCAAGAATGTTTGCTGGACAAGGGTTCGCTGTACTTGTGCAGGAGCGTCGTGGCGTCTTCGATTCCGGCGGCGTATACGCTAGGGAACATATAGGGGACGACGGTTATGACACGCTGTCCTGGATTTCGCAGCAGCCATGGTCGAATGGACGCGTGGGCACATATGGGTGCTCGGCGCTTGGTATCGCGCAGGTTTTGCTGGCGCAGTTGTGCCATCCAGCCCACCGATGCGCAAGTGCGCAGGGATCGGGCGGCGCGAACGGCTCTGCCGGAGGGCGATATCGCAACGGGGATCTCCGTCTCGGCGGTGCGGTGGAGGTTGCCGCGTTTGTCCCCTGGTTCCACCAAACCGCAGCGAAGGACCGGTCCCGAGTGCAACCGAAAAGCGATGAGGAGTATCAGCGGGCTTTCGCGTCGCTGCCGCTCGTCAACATGCTTAAGAGCCTTGGGGGACCGCCGACTGACTGGGAGGACTGGGTCTCGCGTGACCCAGGCGATCCCTGGGGGGATCGGAATGGGATGCTTAGCGAGGACTCGACCATCGACGTCCCAGCCCTGTTCGTGAACTCGTGGTACGACGTGGGGGCTGCCGACGCGCTTCACCAACAGCACGTTTTTAGTGCGCGCGGATTGGGCCCAGCGGCACGCGATCACCAACATATCATTCTGTCGCCAGCCACGCATTGTGGCACCGAGAGTCTCAAAGCCCCGACGGTTATCGGCGAGCGCGAGCTGGGCGACGCGCGCCTGGATTGCTGGCAGATCTACCTGGACTGGTTCGACTGCTGGCTGAACGACAAGCCCGACCGGATCGAGGGAATGCCCCGCGTCCAGTACTACGTGATGGGTCGCAACGAGTGGCGTGCCGCGTCAGAATGGCCCCCTCTTGGTGTGGAACTGCAGCACTGGTTCCTCCGCAGCGGCGGGAATGCCGCGACCCGTCTAGGCGACGGGACTCTTGATGTAGAGCCTCCGAGTGCCGACGAGCCGGCTGACACGTTTACCTACGACCCTGGGGATACGGCGCCGTTCTTGGGGATGGACGGCGGGAAGTGAAGAGGAACTACTATAGGACCCCGCGATTACCAGGACGTCCAGCTTCGTCCAGACGTCCTCTGCTTCACTTCACCGCCCCTCACAGAGGGCATGGAGGTTACCGGATTTGTCCGGGCGGTCCTCTTCGTCTCTTCTTCGGCCCCGGACACGGACTTCGTGGCCAGACTGTTGGACGTACATCCCGATGGCCGTGCGATTGACGTGGTGGACGGGATACTGCGCGTCCGCTATCGCGAGGGCTTTGATCGGGCTGTTTTCATGGAACCGAGCGTTATATGCAAAATCGAGATTGATCTCGACGCCACAAGTAATTGGTTTCCGGCCGGCCATCAAATTCGCCTGGAAATCACTAGTTCGGCCTTCCCGCGGTTCGACCGCAACCTGAATACGGGAGGTAACAACTGGGACGAAACTGAATGGGTAGTGGCTCGGAACACGATTCATCACTGCGAGCAGTTCCCCTCCCACGTACTGCTTCCTGTGATGACAGCGATGGGGTCCCATGCCGGCAAGGCGAATTTGAACAGCTTGCCGCCTGGCTAGCCTACCTCCACTATTTCAAACAAACGGTGATAACAAGCTGCGATCGGTCGGGGAGCCCGTCGCTTCTCACATCAAGCAGCTTGCCCCATCGGCCCGCGTCAATCAGCATGGAATGGGGGTCCATGGATCGGCACATAATGGCGGTGAGACTCACAATTGATGTTTTGCACAGCGGCGTAGGCGCGCTGTCACATTGATTTAAGCAATAGGGAAATTGGGGTGGCAACGCGCCATCATTGAGTGCCGGACCTGCTAGAGAAGCACGGTTGAGTTTCTTTTCAAACAACTTAGCAACGGCACAGAGTTCATCGTTGTACTGTGAATGCGACGAACACACCACCGTGCAGATAGAATGCTGAGACCCGTCGAAATTGGCCACTCCATCTTGAATCAGTCTCAATGTCTGGGAGGCACTCTGAAGTGTGTAATGAACTAGGCCCGATTAAACCGCCAACGCCGCGATACGAAGTGGTTTTGCAGACCGGCTTGCGCGTTCCAATGCGGGACGGCGTTGAGCTCGCCACGGACCTGTATCGGCCTATTGGTTACACTGGGGAACTCGGGTCAATCCTTATCCGAACTCAATACGGTAAGACGCCCTATCGCTGTCCGGTTGAGCCTCGCCACAAAGTGGCAAGAATGTTTGCTGGACAAGGCTTCGCCGTACTTGTGCAGGAGCTTCGTGGAGTCTTCGATTCCGGCGGCGTATTCACCCTCATGGAGAATGAAAGGGACGACGGTTATGACACGCTGTCCTGGATTTCGCAGCAGCCATGGTCGAATGGACGCGTGGGCACATATGGGTGCTCGGCGCTTGGTATCGCGCAGGTTTTGCTGGCGCAGTTGTGCCATCCAGCCCACCGATGCGCAATTGCGCAGGGATCGGGCGGCGCGAACGGCTCTGCCGGAGGGCGATATCGCAACGGGGATCTCCGTCTCGGCGGTGCGGTGGAGGTTGCCGCGTTTGTCCCCTGGTTCCACCAAACCGCAGCGAAGGACCGGTCCCGAGTGCAACCGAAAAGCGATGAGGAGTATCAGCGGGCTTTCGCGTCGCTGCCGCTCGTCAACATGCTTAAGAGCCTTGGGGGACCGCCGACTGACTGGGAGGACTGGGTCTCGCGTGACCCAGGCGATCCCTGGGGGGATCGGAATGGGATGCTTAGCGAGGACTCGACCATCGACGTCCCAGCCCTGTTCGTGAACTCGTGGTACGACGTGGGGGCTGCCGACGCGCTTCACCAGCAGCGCGTTTTTAGTGCTCGCGGATTGAGCCCGGCGGCACGCGATCACCAACATATCATTCTGTCGCCAGCCACGCATTGTGGCACCGAGAGTCTCAAAGCCCCGACGGTTATCGGCGAGCGCGAGCTGGGCGACGCGCGCCTGGATTGCTGGCAGATCTACCTGGACTGGTTCGACTGCTGGCTGAACGACAAGCCCGACCGGATCGAGGGAATGCCCCGCGTCCAGTACTACGTGATGGGTCGCAACGAGTGGCGTGCCGCGTCAGAATGGCCCCCTCTTGGTGTGGAACTGCAGCACTGGTTCCTCCGCAGCGGCGGGGATGCCGCGACCCGTCTAGGCGACGGGACTCTTGATGTAGAGCCTCCGAGTGCCGACGAGCCGGCTGACACGTTTACCTACGACCCTGGGGATCCGGCGCCGTTCTTGGGGATGGACGGCGGGAAGTCAAGTGGAACTACTATAGGACCCCGCGATTACCAGGACGTCCAGCTTCGTCCAGACGTCCTCTGCTTCACTTCACCGCCCCTCACAGAGGGCATGGAGGTTACCGGATTTGTCCGGGCGGTCCTCTTCGTCTCTTCTTCGGCCCCGGACACGGACTTCGTGGCCAGACTGTTGGACGTACATCCCGATGGCCGTGCGATTGACGTGGTGGACGGGATACTGCGCGTCCGCTATCGCGAGGGCTTTGATCGGGCTGTTTTCATGGAACCGAGCGTTATATGCAAAATCGAGATTGATCTCGACGCCACAAGTAATTGGTTTCCGGCCGGCCATCAAATTCGCCTGGAAATCACTAGTTCGGCCTTCCCGCGGTTCGACCGCAACCTGAATACGGGAGGTAACAACTGGGACGAAACTGAATGGGTAGTGGCTCGGAACACGATTCATCACTGCGAGCAGTTCCCCTCCCACGTACTGCTTCCTGTGATGACAGCGATGGGGTCCCATGCCGGCAAGGCGAATTTGAACAGC
>NZ_RZRT01000043.1:0-5226 GCF_003998295.1 Mesorhizobium sp. M7A.F.Ca.US.011.01.1.1 | reverse complement strand
CTGGGACGAAACTGAATGGGTAGTGGCTCGGAACACGATTCATCACTGCGAGCAGTTCCCCTCCCACGTACTGCTTCCTGTGATGACAGCGATGGGGTCCCATGCCGGCAAGGCGAATTTGAACAGCATCGCTAGGTGTTTAGATTGTGGTATTCGGCTTTGCCCCCCGCCTTGAACGGGTTGTTTTGAAGTGCTGCGCTTCGAGATGATGACAAAACGTGGTCTGTGTGAACAGCCACAAGCATCAGGAAAGGAAGCGCAGCATGAAAAATTATGCCGGACTGGACGTCTCCGTGAAAGAGACCACCGTTTGCATCGTGAGAAGGGCGCCGAATTTGCCGAGAGATGAAGGTTGCTAGTCATCCGGACGATCTTGCTGACGCATTGAAGAACCCCGCATGGAATCTCGCCCGGATCAGGCTTGAAGCCGGCCCCTTATCCCAATGGTTGGTCTGGCGGCAGCCGGACTACGTGACCTGTATCGAGCCCCGTCATTCCAAGGCGTTCTCAAGGCACAGGTCAACAAGACCGACCGCAACCATGCTCGCGGCATCGCGCAGATATGCGGGTTAACCTGTTCCGGCCCGTGCATGTCAAGAGTAAGCGGTATTCTCGGGCCACGGCCTTGAGCTCGAGCTTGTTGATGTAGACCCAAGGCAGGAGATCGTCGATCTGGCTGTTGGGGTGGCCGTTGACGATCCTGGTGAGGACATCGGCGAGATAAGCCGAGCGGTTCGACACCATTGAGCTTGCAGGTTTCGATCAGCGAGGCGATGACTGCCCAGTGTTCGGCGCCGCCGTCAGAGCCTGCGAAGAGCGCGTTCTTGCGGTTGAGCGCGAAGACTGATTCATTATGCACCCCCTCTTCAAATGGCGGGAAACAGCGATTTCTGATTATCGTCGTTGATGATACGCGGAGATTTGCGCGCCAAATCGGCCTTGATCCGTTCATCTTCAAGGTCGCTGGCGCGGATCTGGTAGGGCGCGCCGCGCATGACCTGCTCGGCTGGTAATATGCCGTCCCTGACGAACCGGCGGATTTTGACGTGCGACACGCCAAGCTTCGCGGCCGCGTCCGACATGGTAAGCCACTCGCCGTTCTTGTCGGAAGACCGATAGCCGCTGATCTTGTGCACCGTGCGCAGGGATTGGACGCGTCGCGCCGTCCAGGTCTTTCCCTGACCCGTCTTCATGCCCATGCGGTTGAGTGTGGCGGCGATTTCGGCATCCGACCATCGCGTTGCCATGGATCGCATGACCGCCAGAGCCTCCTCAGGCGTACTCTGGCCATGCTCTCCGGATTTGGACTTGCGAACCCTTACCTGGGAATGCTGGCCCCCATGCCAATGGATGGTCAGGATCACATCGCGCGCGTCGTCATCGACGTCCGCCACAATGTCCTTGATGAGCGCGCGCAGCAGTTGCTGACGGAACCGCATATCGACACCCGGCGCATTCCAGGCGGCTTCGAGATCCTGGGCGAGGCCGGTGAAGTCAGGGATCGCGTCGACAGGCTCCATACGCTGGACTTCACTGAGCCGGGCCTCGCAGGTCTCCACGCGCCTGAGCCTAGCTTCCCAGTTCCTCTCGAGCTGGGCCGCTATAAGCCGGTTCTCCGGGTCGCAGGCGGCGTAGCGGCGCTCGGCGAGCGATGCCTCATAGCGTGCCTGCTGCAGGTCCATCTCGATCATCTGCCGCCGCCTGGCTTCGCTCTCCAGCTGCATCTGTTCAGCCTCCAACGCCGCCTCGATCGCCATCGGCGCAACCGCCTCCAAGGCTTCGCGGGCCACCGCCGCATCGGTGCGAAAGCCGTTGAACGACATGCATCGCGCCTGCGCCATCATGGTGTTCTCGCAACGATAGACCGGGTAACCTTGGCCACGTCCGGCATACGTGACAACCAGTCTTCGCCCGCATCGACCACAGGAGAGAAGACCCGGGAGCAACGCGCGACCGCCGCGGCCCGACTTGACGCCGCCGGCTTTGCCATAGGCGTTGGCGGCGAGAAGTTCCTGGTTCCGTTCGTACTCGCTCCATCCGATATAGCCTTCGTGATGCTCCTTGAGCACCACCGCCCAATCGCTGGCCGGCTTGTAATGACCATAGCTCTTGCGGACGCGGCCATCCACGATCTCGGTGCGCTTCTCGCTCTTACCATAGACATAAGCGCCGGCGTAGAACGGGTTCTTCAGGACGGAGATCACGTTGCGGTAGCGGACCGGAACCCAGGCGAAGGACACCATCTTCTTGCCGTCGGAGGGTCTGGGGAAATGCACGCCATCGTCGATCATCGAGATCAGGACCTGGCGGGCACTGCCGAGTTCGCGGAAACGCGCGAATATCAGGCGAATGGTCTCCTGCAGGCGTATATCGGGATCGAACCCGAGACCGTAATCCCGGTGCCAGACGTAGCCGAAGGGCACAGAGATGCGCAGTTCGCCGCGCTGTGCCTTGGCGCGGTCAGCTTCGTACATGCGAGCACGCAGCACCCCGAGTTCGAACTCGCTTATGCTCCCCTTCATGCCGAGCAGCAGGCGATCGTTCGGCAGTCCCGGATCGTAGACTCCGTCCAGATCGATCACCCGTGCATCGACTTCGCCGCACAACTCGAGCAGCCGATGCCAGTCCGGTCCGTTGCGAGACAGGCGGGACGCCTCCAGGCAAAGCACAGCGCCCACATGACCGGTGCACAGATCGTCGACCAGGCGTTCGAAACCGGGACGTTCCACAGCTCCACTTGCGGTGCGTCCCAAGTCCTCGTCGATCACCTCAACCTTGCGGAATCCCCAGCGCCGCGCGACGTCGACCAGCTCATATTGCCGACGCTGGCTCTCAAGATTGAGCTGCACTTGCGCCTGCGTGGACTGACGTACATAGACAACGGCCTTGCGCTTGAGGATGGTGGCCGGAATCAGATTACGGCTCGTCATCGCGGCTCTCCTCCGTCACGATACCGGCGGCGGCCATCAGCACATTGGCGAGCCGGGCGATCACGATCGTTCGTTGCGCTGCGCTCAGCCCGACTAGCTTGTGCGAGTCGAGCGCATGCTGAGCTGGCGAACGATCACGAGAGATCGTGTCGGTGGCGGCAAGGTTCTCATTTTGAGTCTCCCCGATGATGAAACCATCCGGAGAGCCTCGCCGGAAACGGCGCTGGATCAAGAGCTTGTTCAGTTCAAGCAGTGCAGCAAGCGACGCGCGCGGGGAGCCCAGATCCATTGCTGCGCACGGGACTTCGACCTCCTGCCCAACATGGGCAGAATGACCCCGAGATTGCGATCGGACGGATCGAGCGTTCGACGGTGTTGCTGTCGATCTCGATGCGGCCGTCGTCAAGGAAGTGCGAGAGGCCTTCCCAGCGTGAGAGCGTGTAGCGGATTGCCTCTGCGAGCTTGGTCTTCTGACTGATCAGGCCGAGCTTCTCACGCAGCCAGGGTTCGAGATCGGCGACGATGGCGCGGCTTTTGTCCTGACGCATCGCGCGGCGCTCGTTGGCCGATCGGCCACGGATGTCATCCTCGATCTTGTAGAGTTCGGCGATCCGTCTCAGCGCGTCACTGGCGATCGGCGCGGGACCGGCTGCTGCCAGTTCATAAAAGCGCCGACGGACATGCGCCCAGCAGAAGGCGAGCGTGACGCCGCTTTTGTCGGCCAGCACGCGATAGCCGCCATAGCCGTCGACCTGCAAGATTCCGGTGAAGCCTGCGAGATGAGCGATCGGACGCTCGGCCTTTCGGTCCGGCGCATAGACATAGGCGACGCCCGGCGGGTCGCTCCCCTCCCATCGTCGGTCATCGCGGGCATAGGCCCAGAGTTGACCTGTCTTAGTCTTGCCGCGGCCGGGATCGAGCACCGGCGCGGTCGTCTCGTCGGCGAAGAGTTTTGCCGAGGACTTCAGCTTGCCAAGCAGCCGCTCATGCACCGGACGCAGGTGCCAGGCGGCGCGGCCGACCCAGTCGGCGAGCGTAGAGCGATCGAGATTGATACCCTGCCGGGCGTAGATTTGCGCCTGACGATAGAGCGGAAGGTGATCGGCATATTTTGAGACCAGCACCTGGGCGACCGTTGCCTCGGTCGGAAGACCACCCTCGATCAGCCGGGCCGGCGCCGGAAGCCTGAACCACGACGTCCTCGCAGGCGCGGCAGGCATATTTGGGCCGGCGCACGACGATTACACGCAGCTGCGCCGGAACGATGTCGAGCCGCTCGCTCACGTCCTCGCCGATCCGATGCAAGCCATTGCGGCAGCATGGGCAGGCATGGTCCTCGATGTCGACGACCATCTCCACGCGCGGCAGATGGGGTGGCAGCGCGCCCCGGTTGGCCCGGCGCCTCGTGGCCTTTGCTTGCCGCTCGGCGGGAGCAGATTGCTCCTTCTCTTCCTCACCGGCGGCCTCGATCTGCTCCGCCTCTTCGAGCCCCAGCAGCAATTGATCCTCGGGGAGCGTCTCGGCACGCCGGCCGAAGCGGTGACGCTGCAATTCCTTGATGATCTGAATCAGACGGGCATTCTCGACGTCGTGCGCCAGGACCATCGCCTTCAGCGCGTCCGGATCGTCGGGAAGCTGGTCAGCCGTCATCGCCATGAACGGATCAGACCATATTCGCCGACAGCCCGCGACAGCGGAATCTAGGCTGATTCACTTCGTCGCGGGTCAGCCCGCCTGGGCTGGCACGCGGGTCCGGCGCGCCTCATGGACTCGCCGCCAGTCGAGACCTTCGAGTAGCGCCGAGAGCTGCGCGGCCGTCAGCCGCATCATGCCGTCATGCACTTTCGGCCAGCGGAACTCCCCATCCTCCAAACGCTTAGCAGGCAAACCCCGGTGCCATCCCAGAAGATCAGCTTGATCCGGTCAGTCCGCTTCGCCCGGAAGACGTAGACGGCCCCGCTGAACGGATCGGCCCCCATTGTCTCTCGCACCAGCGCCGCCAATCCCTCCGCACCCTTGCGGAAGTCGACGGGCTTCGTCGCCACCATGACCTTGACCGCACCCGTCGGCCCGATCACGACGTCGCCTTCAGCGCGCGGATCACTGCGGCCACCGTCTTGGTATCGGCGCCCCGGCCGACGCGCATCGCGATGCCGTCGATCTCAAGCTCGATCATGCCGGCATCTCGGGTGGCTTGCCGTTTCCGCTGCTTCGGTGAACGGCTGGCTGCAGGTTCCGCCGCCGCCACAACCGCCGGCACAAAGGCAGGAGAATCTTGCTGCACCGAAGCGGCCTG
>NZ_RZRT01000042.1:0-56720 GCF_003998295.1 Mesorhizobium sp. M7A.F.Ca.US.011.01.1.1 | reverse complement strand
AGAAGGTGGTGCGGGTGGTCGGAATCAAACCGACGCTCCTTGCGAACGATTGGTCATGGATTTCGCCACGCTCGTGGAAAAGACGGCGCGCTTCAGCTTGCACGGCCTCGCCCTTATTTAGGCCGCCCCCGACATCCCCGTAGAGCTTCAGCGTGTCGATCAGTTCCAGAACCTGCGTGCGTTCCATCAGCTTGCCCTCCTGAGCTGCCGCGTCGCTCGCTCTTGACGTTTAACATCTACCGCCCTCTGTTTGAGGGGGGGGCAACGGATTCGCGCTCAATGATCGCGGTCGGCAAAATGAGCCTTTCCGCCGGGCGTTGATCTCCATTCAATCGCCGGATGAGCAATTCCGCGACACTCTTGCCAAGCGCATAGACGGGCTGGTCGATGACAGTGATGGGCGGTGTGGTGACGCTCGTCCAGTCCGCATCATGGAAGGTGATCAGCGAAATGTCCTCGGGGACCCGCAACCCGCGCTGACGGATCACCTTGAATATCTCCAGCGCTATGACGCTGTCGGAAGCGAGGATCGCTGTCGGCCGATCTGGTCCGGACAGCAGCTTGTCGGCAATCCTTCGCGTTTCGACAGGGCTTGTTGCACCAAGGCAAACGTGACGCTCTGGCCGGTCCATTCCGGCCTCTCGGCACACGGTGAGGAAACCGTCGATACGCTCGCGGACCGACGAGGTGTAGATTTGCCCGAGATGGCGGTATTCATGCCCTTCGGCGTCGACCGCCGTCACATAGGCGATCTTTCGGTGGCCGGCATCCGCAAGGATGCTGGTTGCCCGCATGGCGATGCCGTGATCGTCGACGGTGACGGTGTCGACATCCAGATCGGGCAGCGCCCTGTCAAGCAGCGCAAGCGGCCGGCCAGAACGATGGATGTCGCGCAGATGCGAGATGTCACGCGATTCCGACGGCGTAACGATCAGCCCGTCGACACGCTTGCCGATCAAAAGCCGCACGGCTGCCTTTTCGACTTCGATCCTCTCGCCCGAGTTGGCCAGGATCACGTTGAACCCGGCCGCCCTTGCCGCATCGCTGATACCCCGCACCGCCAGGCTGAAGAACGGGTTCTCGATATCGCCGACCACCACCCCGATGATGCCGGACCGGCCGGTCGTCATGCTGCGGGCCAGCTCGTTCGGACGATAGTCTAGTGCCTTGGCCGCGGCCATGACGTCCGCGCGGATCGTATCGCTGACAACGCCGTATCCGCCGAGCACGCGCGCGGCTGTCGCTTTCGACACGTCCGCCGCGCGGGCGACGTCGCTGACTGTTATCGAGCGGGTTTTGGGCGCGGTTCTTTTCATCGGATGAACGACTACAAGAGTTGTTGACGGAAGGTCAATCTGGCGATAACGATTACCAAAGAGACCGGTCTCACACAATAAGAGACCGGTCTCTTTAAGAAATACCTGAGCAGGAGGCATAAGGACAGCCCGCAGTGCGGGCCGCTGCCACGGACGACGAACTATGTGAGGCCTGAAATTACGGCCTCGACGCAAATGCCAAGAAGAACGTGCCAAGAAAAACAAACCTTCAGAGTGGAGAGAAGACATGAGCAGGATTGGAATTCTCAAGTCGTTGATGTCGCCGGTCCAGGCCGGCGCAATGGCTCTTATGGTTGCATGCATCGGAGCGGGTCTGGTCTCGCGGGCCGCAGCGGCGGATGACAATCCCTATGGTCTCATTGACGCCAAGGTGATCAGCGTCGGCACAATGAGCGACGACAAGCCCAGCACTTTCACGCTGGCGGATGGCACATTTACCGGGTTCGATGTCGAACTTTTCCTAAACGTCGCCGGCCGGCTTGGCTTCAAGCCTGAACAGGTGATCTTCACCGGCCAAGAGTTTTCGGCGCTCATGCCATCCGTCGCCAATGGTCGGTTCGACGTTGCCGTCGCCTCAATTGGCACGACGGAAGCGCGCAAGAAGACTGTCGACTTTTCCGATGGGTACCGTGTCGGCTATCTCACGGTCCTTACGGCCGACAAGACGATCACCGACATCCCAGCACTCAAGGGAAAACGCGTCGGGGTTGTACAGGGTACATTGCAGGAGATCTATGCCACAAAAAACTTTACCGGCGCAGATCTCGTTAGGTTTCCCGACAACAACTCGGCTGTGGTGGCGCTTAACAACGGGACCATCGACGCACATTTTCTCGATGACGAGCCTGCCAAGGATTATGCCAAGCGCTATTCCGACCTTAGGCCCGCCATCAGTTTTCCATCCTTCGACGCGCCTGCTGGGTTCGTTGTGCGCAAAGGCAACGACGCCTTTCGCGCTGCGCTGAGCACCGGACTGCATGCTGCAATGGAAGATGGAACCTGGAAGACGCTCTACCAGAAGTGGTTTCCTGGTGCGCCGATGCCGGATCAATATCTTCCCAAGAATTGACAATAGGGCCGCCGGTATAAATCCGGTGGCCTTTCGGTCTTCCACGACAAACGGAATAGCGAAGCGCCGACAGAGGGGAAAGAATGAACTGGCTAGAGAATATGCGCCGCAGTTTCCTGGATTGGCAGGGGATGGCGGAAGTTCTTCCCACCATGATAACGGTTGGGTTGAAGAATACGCTGATCTTGGCTGCGGCATCCACGGTGCTCGGTGTTGTTCTAGGCATGGCCCTTGCCGTCATGGGCATCTCGCAATCACGCTGGTTACGCATTCCTGCCCGGGTTTATACGGATGTTTTCCGTGGCCTTCCTGCAATCGTGACCATTCTGCTGATCGGCCAGGGCTTCGCCCGCATCGGCCGCGAAATCTTTGGGCCTTCGCCCTATCCGCTCGGCATCCTTGCCCTCAGTCTGATCGCCGGCGCCTATATCGGGGAAATCTTTCGTTCGGGGATCCAGAGCGTGGAGCGCGGACAGATGGAAGCCTGCAGGGCTCTGAGCATGAGCTATGGGCAGGCCATGCGCCTGATCGTGATCCCTCAGGGCATCCGCCGCGTGTTGCCGGCTCTGGTCAATCAGTTCATCGGCAACGTCAAGGATTCGAGTCTTGTCTACTTCCTCGGGCTGCTCACGTCGGAGCGCGAGATTTTTCGTGTCGGCCAGGACCAGGCGGTGGTCACCGGAAACCTCTCGCCATTGCTGCTGGCCGGCGTGTTCTATCTCGTCATCACCGTGCCCCTGACCCATATGGTCAATTACATCGACAATTCGCTGCGGGTCGGAAAGCAAAAGGCTGGCCTCGTCACCAGTGGTCTTGCCGAGGTTAGCGAACTGGAAAGCGCCATCGGCGGCCCGTCTTCGCAGACCAGCCCCGAAGACCGCTCGGCGCTTCCACGGTTCAAGGGCGGCAGTCTCGCGGTCAGCAATCTCGACATGGCCTATGGCGACCTCGATGTCCTGAAGGGCGTCAGCCTGACGGTCAAGCCCGGCACCGTCACCTGCGTCATCGGTCCGTCAGGGTCGGGCAAATCGACCCTGCTGCGCTGCCTCAACCGGCTGGTCGAACCCAAGGGCGGTGACGTCCTGCTCGACGGCGCGAGCATCCTGGCGATGAAACCCGAAAAACTGCGCCGGCGTGTCGGCATGGTGTTCCAGCAGTTCAACCTGTTTCCCGACCACACGGCTCTGGAAAACGTCATGCTATCGCTGACCAAGGTCAAGGGAATCCCTGTGCGGGAGGCCGAGCGCATCGCCGAGGCGCGCCTGGCCGATGTTGGCCTGGCGGCCCGCAAGCATCATCGCCCCGGCAGCCTGTCTGGTGGTCAGCAGCAGCGTGTGGCGATCGCTCGTGCGCTGGCAATGGACCCTGAGGTTATCCTGTTCGACGAGGTGACCAGTGCTCTCGATCCCGAACTGGTGAAGGGCGTCCTCAACCTGATGGCGGACCTCGGCAGCCGCGGCATGACAATGGTGGTCGTGACCCATGAAATGGGCTTTGCCCGCAAGGTCGCCGACCAGGTCATCTTCATGGATGAAGGCCGCGTCATCGAGGCCGGCACGCCTGCCGCGATCTTCGACACGCCAAAAAGCGCACGCCTGAAGCACTTCCTGGCCGAAGTGCTGTGAGCCGTACTCGCCTCCGCCCCGGCCGCCCAATCCAACCTCTACCCGGTGAAAGAATATCTCATGGCTAAATTGCATTCTGTCTCAAAGGTCGTCGTTGTCGGCGGCGGTGTTTTTGGCGCGTCCTCGGCCGTTCATCTTGCGCGACTCGGCATCGAAACAGTCCTCATCAATGATGGACCGCTCGCGAAGGGAGCTTCCGGCCGCTCGCTTGCGTGGCTCAATTCCGCGCGCAAGCGGTCGCCGGAGTATCATCGCCTGCGCATGGTCGGTATTGATCGCTACCGAACATTGTCGGCGAGATATCCGGATGCTGCCTGGCTGCGTTTCGACGGTGGCTTGACATGGGACGCGGACGACGCCTCGAACGAGATCGCGGATGTCTTCGCTCATGAAAAGGGCCTCGGCTATGATGCGCAACATCTGTCCGCGGACGCCATAGCGCCAGTCACGCCAGGTGTCTCGGCAAGCGCAGTCACGCCTCAAGGTGCGATTTTCAACCCAGGCGAGGGCTGGGTCGACCTGCCGTCGCTGATCGAGCTCTTGGTTGCGGAATTCATGGAGCGCGGCGGGCATCTGGTCACCGATGCTGGAAGCGCGGCGGTCACGGTCGTCGACGGCAGCGCCACTGGCGTCACCACGACAAGCGGCATCAGCTTCGCTGCCGACGCGGTGCTGCTGGCGACCGGTGGTGATGTGCCGCGAATGGTCGCGGACTCCGGCCAACATGTTGCCGACGGGACGCCGATCGCGTTGCTGGTCAGGACAAAGCCGCTACACTTGCCTCTCCGGGCTGTGCTCAACACGCCGCGCGTCGCCATCCGCCCGACGCCGGACGGAGCCCTGGCGCTTGATTCCGCCTGGTCGGAAGAAGAGGTGGTCGTCAATTCGGATGGTACTTATGGCGTGAAGGGTTCGACCATTCAGGGGCTTCTCGACGAAGCCTCAAAGGTTCTCGAGGGCCATCCGAAGCTGGAATTGGAAAGCTATGGTGTCGGCCCCAAGCCGATCCCCGCGGACGGCGAGCCGGTATTCGGCCAATTGAAGGGCATCAAGGGATATTACGTCGCCTTCAGTCACAGCGGCGCAACGCTTGGCCTGATCGCCGGCGAGCTGCTTGCCGGCGAGATCGCCACCGGAAGAGAGCACCCACTCTTTGCAAACTTTCGGCCAGCTCGGTTTGCTTGAGGTCGTTGCGAAATCTGAACTGCCGCGAACTCATGAAGACGGTCATTGGGCGCGGCGTCGATCTGGTCTTGCGTCGGGATCCAGAGTGGTGCGTCGGCAGCCATGATCGCCTCCACGGTCGCCACCGCTTATGCAAATCGCAGAGCAAGATTTTGCACGAGGGCCGGATCTGAGCCACGTCGTCTCCGAGGCTCAAGCCTTAAAATGCGTTCGCTCAAGCATGGCACTTCTTGGGGTGATCCCAGACTGCTCAAGCCCTTAGTCCCAAGGCAAATGCCTCGGCAAATTCCAACTCGGCAGGATTGATGCCTGTGACGCAGCTTCTTTGTGACAAGTGGGAAACGACGGCTCCCGTAGCAACGTTACCTGCCGATCCGGGAGCGTACGGGCAACCACCAAGCCCACCTGCGGAACTGTCAAAAGTCGCTATCGTTCGCTCCAAAGCAACGTCAATATTTTCCAGAGCTCGCCCGAAGGTATCGTGGAAATGGCAGGCCAGCATCGATGCCGGAACTACTTCAAGCACTCGAGCCAGCATGGCATCCACCTGTTCTGGTGAGCCTCTGCCGATCGTATCTGCGACGGCAATCTCAAAACAGCCAAGTTGCATCAGTCGCGAACAAACCATCGCAACCACATCGGGTGCGATTTCGCCCTCGTAGGGACATTCGACGGCGCAAGAAACGTAGCCGCGAACTGGAATGCCATGCGACTTCGCGAGGCTGATCACCGGCACGAATCGCTCCAGGCTTTCGGCTATGGTGCAATTAATGTTTCTGGACGCGAACGTTTCCGAGGCACTGGTAAAGACCGCCAATTGGTCTGCGCCCGCGGCAATCGCGGCGATGGCACCCTTGTCGTTGGGCACCAGCACGGAGCGTATCAAGCCTTCTCGCGCCGGCGTCCGCCGCATCACCGCGTCATGATCGGCCATCTGGGGCACCCATGCTGGCGAAACGAACGCGGTGACTTCGATACGAGAGAGACCAGCATCAGCCAGCAGACGGATAAGCTTTAGCTTGTCCTCCGTCGAGACGATGCTTTTCTCGTTTTGCAGGCCGTCACGAGGACCCACCTCGACAATCGTGACCTTGCGATCGCCGCTCATCAATGGACGGCCGCGTACATGATCGTTTCTTCCGTAGCAATTCGACGGTCATTCCTCGACGATCTTGCCCTGCCGGGCAATGAGGATGCGATCGGAGAGGTTGAGTATCTCGGGCAGGTAAGACGAGATTACAGCGACAGCGATTCCCTGGTCAGCAAGCTGGTTGATGAAGGTATGGATTTCGGCGATGGCGCCGACGTCGACGCCGCGCGTCGGCTCATCGAAGACCACAAGTCTTGGCTTCTGGACGAGCGCCTTGGCAATCACGACCTTCTGCTGATTGCCTCCGGACAGTTCGATGACTTTCGCGTCCGGGTCGATGGCTCGCACATTGAGACGTTTACGCCATTCCTCGGCAACAGACCGTGCTTGCTTCATCGACACGATGTTGAAGCCGCCAAACGATTGTCCGCCGAGTTGGCCCATATAGATGTTTTCGGCGATGCTCATCGTCTCGAAGAAGCCTTCCGCCTTTCGCTCCTCGGTCACATAGACAATGCCGTCACGCACAGCCGGCGCGGGCACCAGATAGCGCTTGGCTTGGCCATCGATCTTGACTTCTCCGCCATGAAAGAAGTCGCGTTTCAGAACCCCGCATACCACCTTCAGCGTCTCGGTCCGGCCGGAGCCGACCAGGCCGAAAATCCCGGTCACCTGCCCCGCATACAGCGAAAACGATGTGTTGCGCACCATGTTGCCCATTGAGAGATTTTCGACCGAGAGCACTTTTTCGCCACGCGGCCTTGGGGCGCGCATGCGCGAGGCGCCGCTGTAGATCTCATCTGTCAGCGTTCGGCCGACCATGGCCTGAATGATCTTCTGGCGGTCGAACGCCGCAGCCTCGTCCGAGGCCACCAGCCTGCCATCTCTCAGGATTGTAATCCGATCCGCAACCATGAGCGCCTCTTCAAGCGCGTGCGAAATGAAGATGATGGAGACCCCCTCGTCCTTCAGCTTCCTGATTAGCTTGAAGAAATAGCTCTTTTCCTCCGGGGTAAGGGTCGCCGTGGGCTCATCGAAGATGATTACCTTCGCCTTGTGATGCACCGCTCGCGCGATCTCGACCATCTGCTTCTGTGCGGCGCCTAAAGAGCCCACGATGGCTGAAGGATCGACATGGAAGTTCAGTGACTGGAGGAATTGCTGCGCGGAAATGTAAATGCCGCGAAGCCGGTTCAGAGGCTTCTCTTTTCCCAGATAAATATTCTGAGCGACGGACATCGACGGGACCAGGCTGTTTTCCTGGTAGACCATGGCTATCCCTTTCGCGAGCCCCTCAGCCGGGGTTGCGAGCTTCTCCTCACGGCCGTTGATGAACATCTTGCCGCTGCTGAGCGGATAGACGCCGGCAAGGATCTTCGTCAGGGTCGACTTTCCGGCACCATTCTCGCCAAGCAGCGCATGAATCTCACCGGGCAGCAGCCGAAAGTCGACATCCGAGAAAGCGGGATTGCCACGAAAATCCTTTGTAGCGGCCTTGAGTTCGACAATCGGTGTCATGCCGCCGACCCCATCAAGACCGAGAGGTCGTCCGGCTCGGTCGGCGAGAGATGATGGAGCGCAAGGACTTCGCCTCGACCTTTGGAGGCGACGAGCAGCCTGTCGCCGGTCTCGACGCAGGATGTGATGCCGTGCCGCTGGCCGTCGGCCCTGCTATGGGCGCTCCAAACGGGCTGGAAGCTGTCATCGAGGCGAAGCAGAAGACCATAGGAACGGCTCGGTGCCCAGGGTTTGTGGATGCCCAATCGGATAACGCTGCCTGCTTGCAGCGGCTCCTTGAAGCTGCGTCCGCTGGAGAGCGCCGGCGCGACCCAATATTCCGGTGCAATTGTTTTCATCATCTCGCGCCTGTAGCGGTCTTCGCGCAGCACGAATTCCTGCAGCTGGGAGCGCACCGCAAACATCGTCAGCCAGTATCCAGTCTGGCTGGCGGGCTGAATCCGCCCGGGATAGGCGGGCAAATCCGCAACCACGGCAATGCAGTCGCCGCCGGCAATGTCCAGCGTCAAGAGGCGATGTTTCCAGGCTTCAGCCACGACCAGTTTGCCGGCCCCGGCAACGGCAACGCCCGAGGGAAATCCCAGTCCGCCTTTGATGAGGCTTGCAGTTCCCGATCCGAGATCAAGCCTCACGACACTTCCGCTGCGGCCAAGATTCAGGAGATCCCGGCTCCATTCGAGGGCCGAATGGGCGCTTGAACCATTGCAAACGACCAGCGTGTCTTCATCCAGGAAAACAGCGGCCGTCGGGCAGTTGAGCTGCTGGCCGGACGGGTTCGCGGCAAGTCGCTTGCCATGATGGCGACCGCCGACAATCGCGATGCCAAGCCTGTCCAATCCCAGGGCAAGAGCGCCCTGCGGTGATGCGGACAGGAATGTGATCTCGGCATCGAAAGTGCTTCGAATCGATGTGCTTCCGCTGTCGTGAAGCTCAACCAGCCGATTGCCGGAGGTGAGCAGCACCTGGCCACCCCCGATCGTCAGATTATCCGCCGCCTCCACCATCGAGACGCTGGCAATGCGCTCCAGGTAATTGTTGGGCTTGAGCGCGCCGTCCATGACCGGAACCGTGATGGAATGTTCGCCACGCCCGCCCATGAACTTGTCGAAGATCCTGCCGATGCGGCCAGACATGCTCATGCGTTTGCTCCCCAATAGGACGTTTGTGACGTCCAGTCTGGATCAGCATCTGGCAGCTTGAGACGACCTATCCGATCATTGTAGAGCCCGCCGAGATACAGATATCCCTTGTGCTCGCGCATCGACGTCACCATCGGATGGTTCTTGCCTCCAAGGTCCCAATAGGATTCCACGATTTCGCCGTTCGGCTTGAATTTGAGCACGCATCCCGTGTTGATGTTCGGAAAGAGCCATTCATCGCGGGCGACACGCTTGGCCATGCGTTTGCGCAGCGACGGCATTCTCATCGCCAGATCGAGAGCCGGCGATCGCATGCCGACAAGAGCCACCCAGAAGCTTCCGTCCGAGGCCCGATTGATGTTGTCTGGATACCCTGGAAGATTTGGAATCGTCGTCTCGCAGGTGCCCTTCCTGGGACCGTCGAACCAGTAGCGGTTTACACGGCAGCCCCAGGTTTCGGCGAAGAAGAACGATTGACCGTCGCCGGCCATGCAGACCCCGTTTGGAAACTGCAAATTTCTGAGGATCGTTTTCGTCGAACGATCGCGGGGATTAAAGCAGATTAAGCGGCCATTGCCCCGGCTCTCCAGCGCATCCGTCGCCCAGTCGTGCATGTCGTAGCGGATGGTTGCCTCGGAAAAGAAGATGCGGCCATCCGGCGCGATGTCGAGATCGTCGGCAAGATTCAGACGGGAATCGTCGATCACCGAGAGAGCCGTCCGCTTGGTCTCGTCGGTCAGCTTTGTCACCTGCCGATCCGGCGAAACCTGATAGAGGCCCATCCCACCGATACAGACATTCAGGTTCTCGCTGGCGTCAAAAGCCAGCCCCAGCGGGTGGCCTCCGATATGAACGAATATCTCCCATTTGGTGTAGTCCGGCGCGAAGAAGCGAACGATGTCGCCGTGCCGATTTGGAGAGTAGAGATTGTCGTTCCGGTCGAAGATGACGTCCTCGGGACCTTCGATCTCGCCCTTGCCGATGAGCGAAACATCCTTCAATCGATCGTTGAGCGCGTAGGGACTGTCGGATCCCGCGTCGGTCTCGGGAAGGGCCGGGAGACGGAAGTAGCCGGGTGACACGTAAACCTTGTTCAGGAGCTTGTGCCGGTTCTTCAGCCAGCGGACGTCGATGGCCACGACTGCGAGCAGGACAATGCCGAGGATCATCGAACTGATGCCGCCGCTGATCCCGATGCGAACCATGCTGTCAGTCAAAATGAGCACGACAACCGCGCCCAGCACCGATTTTACCACCGAGCCACGCCCGCCCCCGAGACTGTTGCCGCCAAGAACGGCGGCGGTCAGCGCCGCGATCTCGAGGCCGACCCCGGTATCTGATCCCGCACTGCCCAGGCGTGCGGCGAAAAACACGCCGGCCAACGACACGAGCACGCTCGACCAGACATAGGTGGTGAAGATCGTGAACTTGACCCGCAGGCCGGCATTGTAGGCGGAACGACGGCTGCCGCCGACCGCCGTGATATGCCACCCGGCCCGTGCTCTGGTCAGGATGACGTGCCAAAGCCCTATGACGACGATGGCGACGAGGAAAGCGAATGGAATGCTAAGGACCTGACCTTCTCCAATAAAGTACCAAAGGTCGGACTCCGGGAAAACCGCCGAGATCTGGACTGCGTAACGCAGGAGAAGGATGTCGACGATCGATCGGATGATGATCAGCGTGACCAGCGTTGTCAGGAACGCCCGGATGCGCAGATAGCCGATCAGGAAGCCGTTGACCGCACCGCAGAGGGCGCCGACGGCCAGCGTGGCCATCACGGTGGCCCACACCGGCCATCCCAGCAAGGTGATGCAGATAAGGGCCGTGATGTTGGCCAAGGCAAACACGCTGCCGACCGAGAGATCGAGGCCGCCAGCAAGCAAGACAATGCCCATGGCGACGACGACCAGCGAAAACTCCGATAGCTGGCGCGACGTTTCCGTCAGGCTCGACAACGTGAAGAAATGCGGATTGTGGAGAACAAAAAAGCCAATCGTCAAGATCGTCGCAAGCACGGGAACGGCGTTGTCGCTCCAGCGCTTGGTCAGCACTTCGCCAAGCACCTTTTCCGGAAAATAGCGAAAATAGAGGCGCTCGATGGCTTCCATCTAAAGATCCTAACTGCAGACATGGCTGGGAAGGCCTGCCGCGTTTCCACGCGGTGGCCTGATACAAAGTTACTTTTTGAGCTGATCCAAATCCCAGCAGCTGTTCGTCGACATCGTTTCCTTGCTGATGATCTTGTTTGGCGTGTACAGCGCGAACTTCACGGCGCCTGCTGCTTCCTTCGATTGCAGCAACACCTTGATCGCGTTGTTCAGATCGCGGCCCTGGCCTTCGACGTCGTAGGAGATAACCTCCTTAAACGTTCCGTTTTCCACCCCTTGGCATGCCGTCTTGTTGCCGCCACCGGATGTGATCAGATAGATATCCTTGCCGGATTCCTGGATCGCGGCCCCCGTTCCGGCGTCCATCACATCCCAGAAGCCGATGATGCCGCACAGGTCTGGGTTCTGCTGGATCACCGTCTGTGCGATACCGCGCGCCTTCGACTGATCCCAGTCGCCGGTCTGGCTGGAAACGATCTTGATGTCGTCATGACCCTTCAGCGTCTCGGAGATCGCGTTGAGCTGATAGACACTGGCCGCTGCCGTCGCCGGCCCCTGGATGACCGCGATCTTGCCGCTCTTGCCGCTCGCCTTGCCGCACTTCTCGATCATGCGATTGGCAGCATACTGGCCGATGCCAAACCAGTCCGCCCCGACAAAAGCGTCCGTCTGGTAACTCGACTTCATGTTGACCTGGATGACCTTGATCCCCGAATCCTCGGCCTTCTTCAGCGTGCGCGCGTAGGACGCGACGTCGAAATTCTGCACCACGATCACGTCGGGTTTTTCGGTGATCGCCTGGGTCAAGGCACGCGTGCCGGTATCCGTGCTCCAGTTGGCGTCGCGGATATCGAGGGTGTAGCCCAGCCGTGTCGCCTCCTTCTGCATGATCGCTGCCCAACCCTCCGGCAGATCGAAACTCATGGACATCGGCACGAAGATGACCTTCTTGCCGGCGAGTGAATCAAGCGTCGGCTGTCTCAATTCGTCGACCATGCCCTCCTGCGCATGGGCAGCGCCCAATGAGAGCATGCCGGCCACAACCGCTGCCGCGGCATATTTCACTATCATCATGTTGGTTTCCTCCCGTTGGATGATATTGAGCGTCAGATGTCTCCCTGCTGCGACGTCTGTTCATCGCGAGGGTTGAGAAGCGCGTCCACGATCAAGGCTCCAAGCAGCACCGTGCTTTTGACCAGGTTCTGGACGGTGTAGGAGATGTCGAGGATCGTCATGCCGTTGAGCAGGAGACCGATCAGCACCGTGCCGACCAGCACGTTGCGGACGCCTCCCCTTCCGCCGGTGAGGCCGATGCCTCCCAGGATGACCACCAGCAGAACGTCGTAGATGAGCGTGGAATTGACCATCCTCATGTTCATGCTGGCGACGGAGGCCGCCGTCACGCAACCGGCGAGAAAGGCCATGACGCCGGACAGCACGTATTGGAAGATGATCATCGGCCTGACGGGAATGCCCGTGATCCGCGCGGTCGAGATGTTGTCGCCGATGGCGTATATGAACCGCCCGAGCCCTGTCTTGCGAAGAAAGAAATAAAGAGCTGCGGCACAGACGGCGAAAAGCCAGATCGGTACCGGGATTCCAAGCAGGCTGCCGCGCCCCAGGAACAGGAACCAGTTCAAATTGTCCGGCACATTGTTGACATCGAGCGTGGCAATCACGCCGCGCCCCAATCCGTAGACGATCGCCGATACTGCAAGGGTCGCAAAGATGGCGGGGATTTCGACATAGGCGATCAGAAAACCCATGATGATCGCGACAGCGATGACGAAGGCAAGGCCGAGCACCAAGGCCGTTGAAAAGGCATAGCCCTGGTTGGCCAGAACGATCGAAAAGGTCAGCGACACGGCCATCACCGCGACCAGCGAAAGATCGACGCCGCGCCCGATCACGACGACCGCCATGCCAAGGCTCAGCATGCCGAGCATGGCCACGTTTCGGATCAGATTAAGGATGTTGTCCCGGCTGAGAAAGTTGTCGAGCGTGATCGAGAAATAGGCGAAGAGGGCGATCGAGACGAGGAATACGATCAGCTCCTGCGTCACGCCAATGCGATGGCCAGCGCCCTTGCGCGGGGCATTCGATGCCAGGTCTTGGGGAGCGCTCGACATGGTCACTTCCCCTTTCCGGCGAAAGCAGCAAGGCCGCGCTTGGCGTCATCGCTCCTGAAAGTCCGCTGCCCCAGTATCGCTTCCTGGCGAAATGCCTCCGTGAGCGGCAAGTCTTGCAATGTGAGGGCGGCTTCCTTGATCGTCTGGACGGCGGTCGGGCTCAGGCTTGCGATATGTTGCGCCGTTTCAAGAGCGACACGCTCGACGTCCTGGCTATCCACCGCCTGATTGACCACGCCTTTGGCGAGCATCTCGGCCGCCGTAAAACGCCGCGCGGTCAACATGATCTCCATCGCATGGGCGTAACCGATCTGCCTGACGAGACGCACCAGCGTCCCGCCGGCAGGCACAAAACCGAGCGTCGCTTCAGGCAGCTGGAAAATGGCGTCATGCGCCACAATCCGGATATCGGTCGCGAGCATGATCTCGAAGCCACCGCCAAAGCACATGCCCCGGATCGCGCTTATGATCGGCTTGAAGAACCCAGGGAACTTGATGTGGGCCGGGTCCCAGGCAGAGATGTCGAAAGTACCCGCGGCAAGCGCCGGAATGGATTCTTTTAGATCGGCTCCGACGCAGAAGGCGCGCTCGCCGCTGCCCGCGAGGACGACTGCCCGAATGGCATCATCATCCTTGGCGGCCTTGAAGGCGCGGCCCAGATCCTCATACATGGCCAAGGTCAGCGCATTGAGCTTCTCCGGTCGATTGATCCGGACAGTGGCAACGTAACCGTCTTGGGTAAGATCAATCCCCATCTAGATCGCTCCCCCGGCCCTGAGCGCATGCAGCTCCTCTGGAGAAAGGCCTGCCAATTTCCCAAGGATCAGTTCATTGTGCTCTCCTGGCGCGGGCGCCGATTGGGGCGCAGCCTCAACCGCTCCCGAAAGCTTTATCGGCAACCCAAACATGCCGATAAGCTTGCCGGCAATCGGAACCTTGACGATCATGTTCCGCGCGGCGATGTGCGGGTCCTCGACCACTTCCGCAATCGTCTTGATCGCGCTCAGCGGGATCTTGTCGCCCGCGATCTCCTCCAGTTCGGCCTTGGTGTAGCGGCTGAACCAGCGGTTGAGCAGCGGATTGACCTTCGTCTCCGCCACTGTCGGATCGAACCGCTTCTCCATCGTGTCGATGGCAGGGTCGGATGCCTTGTCGGGCTCGCCGAACAGGCCGCAGGTAATCGCCCAGAACTTGTCCGTGTAGCCGCCGAAGAACACATAGCCATCCTTGCAGGGGAACTGGCCGTAGGGGCGCACGAAGGGGTGGTCATTGCCGAGTGGCGAGGCGATTTCGTTCTTCACCGTGTAACGAACAACAGCATTTTCCGTCAGCGTCAGCACGGAGTCCTGTTGCGAGACGTCGACCACCTGTCCGAGGCCGCTTTTGTCCGCCTCGCGCAGCGCTGCGAGAGTGCCGATCGCAGCATACAAGGACGCCGCGAGGTCGCCGATGATAGTGCCCACCCGAACCGGCGGCCGATCCGCATAGCCGTTCATCGACCACAGGCCGCCTGACGCCTGTCCGGTGTTGTCATAGGCAGGCTTTGATGCGTTTGGCCCGCTGCGGCCATAGCCGCTGATCGCGGTGTAGATCAGCTTGGGGTTTTCGGCTTTGAGAACCTCGTATCCGAGATCCAGCCTGTCCATGGTTCCCGGTCGAAAATTCTCGACCAGCACGTCGGCCCGGCGCACGAGCTTTTTCAAGAGCGCCTTGCCGTCAGCGGATTTGAGATTGATCGTGATTCCCAGCTTGTTGCGGTTGAACTGCGAAAAGAAGGCGCTGAGTTCCGCACCCTCGTCGCCGAAGAAAGGAGGGAAGGTACGGGCGTAGTCCGGTTCGTCCGGATGCTCCACCTTGATCACGGTCGCGCCAAGGTCGGCCAGCAACATCGAGCAGAAGGGGCCGGCGACGACACGTGTGATATCGAGAACGGTCAACCCGCTTAGAGGGCCCGTCCGTGTTGGAATCGCGTCATTCCCATAGGCTTCGGTCACGTCATTCTCCCGGAAAACAATCCTGAGAGATATCTGCCCGGATTCTTGGGTCGCGCAATCGAGCATTGCCGGCCGCCGCATCGCCAACCGACGGCAATCGATTTTTCAGCATCGCGGTGCCGCATGATCTCAGACCTTTTCCGCCCGGATCAGCTCAAGCACATCCTTGGCGCGATCGACGCGCACGTCATGGTTGGAGGACAGAGTCGACGCCACCCTGTCGATCTCGTCACCGGTCGCGCCGGCGACGATTGCGATGTTGCGGGCATGCAGCGCCATGTGGCCTCGCTGGATGCCCTCGGTGGCCAAGGCGCGCAGTGCCCCCATGTTCTGGGAAAGCCCAACCGCCACCGCCACCTCGGCAAGCTCCTGGGCACTTTCGACCCCGAGGATCCTGAGGGCGGCGCGGGCTGCCGGATGGGTCTTTGTCGCGCCACCCACAAGGCCTAGGGCCATGGGCATCTCCAGGGTGCCGACGAGATGGCCCTTGGCATCAAGCTCCCAGGTCGACAACGCGGTGTAACGCCCTGAGCGCGAAGCCCACACATGCGCGCCCGCTTCTATGGCGCGCCAGTCATTGCCCGTGGCCACCACGATCGGATCGATGCCGTTCATGATGCCCTTGTTGTGGGTGGCGGCACGATAGGGGTCGACGATGGCGAGGGCGCATGCCTCGACAATGCCGCGGGCGATGCGGTCACCCTTGTATTCGTCGGTCTGCAGCGTCTCGGGGGCGACGGTCACCATTGCGCGCGCGATACGGAGATCGGCGAAGTTCGACAGGATGCGAAGCCGCACCACGCCGCCGCTTATCGCTTCGATCATCGGCGCGACGGCTTCAGCCATCGTGTTCACCGTATTTGCGCCCATCGCATCACGCACATCGACGATCAGGTGAACGACAACCATGGGGCCGGCATTCGTCTGATCGAAGACGTGGACTTCGACATCGCGGCACCCTCCCCCAAGCGATATCAGGACCTTGTCCTTGAGATTTGCAGCGGCGATGATCGCCTCGCGTTCCCTCAGGATGCGGGCGCGGGCACCATGCGGGTCACGCACCTCAAGCACCTGCACCTGAGCCCGCATGATCGGCCCGGTGCTCGACGTGAAGAAGCCGCCGCTCTTGCGGGCAAGACGAGCCATGTACGACGCCGCGGCGACGACCGAAGGCTCTTCGACGGCCATGGGTATCAGGTAGTCCCGGCCGTTGATCGTGAAGTTCGTGGCAACTCCGATTGGAAGTTCGAACGTGCCGATCACGTTCTCTATCATGCCATCGGCAAGCGCAATCGGGAGGCCGCCGCCGACAAACACGCGGCGCTCGGCGTCGGTCAGCGACACGACATCGCCCACCCGGCCAAGTCTCTCGGCTGGCGAAAGATTACGCAGGTTCTCGATGCGCGAATTGATGACGGAACGCTCTCCGCCCTTTTCTGTGCCGGTCACAGATGCCTCCCACGCAATTTGTCATTTTCCTCTTGAAACAAGCATGATCATTGTTACCATCCCAAGAAAGGTACAGATCGGAGAATTTGTCTGAATCTGTACCCATCGGAGGTGACGTTGAAGGCGACAGAACCCGGCGGGAAATCTGGTGCCACTCTTGCGGAGAATGTCGCGGCGCGGCTGGTCGAGGATATTGTCGCCGGCAACCGGGCGCCGGGAAGCAAGCTGCCTTCGATCAGGAATGCGGCCCGCGAATATGGCGTGTCGAAGAACACCATGGTCATGTAACGCCGAAGGCCCGGGCCGGATTCACGGTCAGCAAGACCGCGCAAATGAATGGAACGAGGCCGAGGCACGTATCGGAAGCCGTCGACATCGCTTCGCTCCTCAATGCGCAGCTGGAGGAGAGTTTCGAGATCCGGGTCGGTGACGGCCGCCCGCCCCCGGCATGGGCCGAGGAGTCCGAGATAAGGCGCCATCTTGGGCTGTTCGGTCGCGGCCCTTCCCAAGGAGCGGACGGCTACGGGTCCGCCTGGGGCTTTCCTCCTCTGCGGCAGCAGATCGCGCGACGCCTGTCGAACCAGAACATTCAGGCGACTGAAAAGGAAATCCTGCTCACGTTCGGCGCCAATCATGCGCTCGATCTTGTCGTTCGGGCGTTCCTGGCGCCTGGCGATGTGGTGCTCGTCGACGAGCCCGGATATTACCCGCTCTTCGCCAAGCTCAAACTGGCGCAGGTTCGGGTCATCGGCGTCCGGCGCCTGCCTGACGGACCAGATATCGAAGACTTTGCCGAGAAGGTTTCGGCAGAGCGGCCAAAACTGTTCTTCACGCAATCAATTGGCCACAACCCAACCGGCGGCTCGATTAGCCTATCGGTCGCTCATTCAATTCTCACCGTCGCAGCGAGGCATAACGTCACCATCGTTGAGGATGATCCCTTTGCGGATCTCTCCCTGGTTCCACCCAATCGGCTTGCAACGCTCGACCAACTCAACCACGTGATTTCGATAGGTACTTTTTCCAAAACCCTGTCCGCCAGCCTGAGGTCAGGCCATATCGCAGGCCGCGCCGACAAGGTCGCGGCACTTGCGGAACTGAAGATGCTGACAACGGTAAACAGCTCTGGTCACGTCGAACGGCTTCTTCACCGCCTGATCTCCGAAGGCCACTATGATCGCCACCTCAGGCGCCTCGCCCAACGCATCGAGACGGCAGCAACTCGGGTGCATTCAGCCCTCAGCCAGAATGGGTATTCGATCTTCGCCGGCAACGGCGGCGGCTACTACCTCTACCTTATGCTACCCCGAGGCATAGACGACATAGAACTCGCTCGACTGGGCGCCAAGGAAAGCATTTTCATAGCGCCTGGAAGCGTTTTTTGCATCGACAAACAGAGTCCAATGGCGGCCGGCATCCGCATAAATGTGTCACGGGCGGATGACGAAAGGTTTTTCGACTTCCTATTGAGAAAGCTTTCTTAGTTCCGACCACCGCTCATCGTGACCTAACACTTGCCGATGTGGCGCTCCAGCATCGCCAAGAACCGCTCGCTGTCGGCCGGGTTTCCGGCTTCGATGACGAGGTCAAGGATCAGCCCGCTTCGGCCGGCAGTCAAATTGAGCTTGTGGGCATAATCGACGTCGCGGCTGCCCTTGACGATGATGCCGGCATGCGGCTCGAACAAGCTGACCAGCCTGTCGCCGCACTGTAGCGCCTCGCCGCCCAGGACCCACCGCTCTGTCTGGGCGATGATCTGTTCAATCAGCGGCCGGTAATGGCGGATCTGGGCCTGGCACAGTTGGCCGGCCGGGCCCGTGGCCAGGGCCAACTGCGCAGCTGCCTGCTCGACATAACCCACGACGACGCCGGGCTTGCCCTTGGCATCGGCATAGGCCCAGTCGGCCGCGGCGCTGGAGACCTGCATGGCGTCAGTCCAAACATTGGCGAACACGCTGTTCTTGAGGCCGTGAATGTGTCTGAGCTCCAGTTTCGGGAGATTTCCTTATCAATCCAAGACTGCCATTTATGCGACGTCTTGAGCCACCGACGAGACAGGCCAAGCCGAGCTGCCGCAATACTGAGGCAAGCGAAAATCGCAGTATGGAGCCAGTTCTAATCTGGGGGTATCGAGTTTGACATAACTCCGCAAAACGCAGAAACGCCGGAGTGTTCTGCAGGTGATTAACGT
Organism: Mesorhizobium sp. M7A.F.Ca.US.011.01.1.1; assembly: GCF_003998295.1. Lineage (NCBI taxonomy): Bacteria > Pseudomonadati > Pseudomonadota > Alphaproteobacteria > Hyphomicrobiales > Phyllobacteriaceae > Mesorhizobium > Mesorhizobium sp. M7A.F.Ca.US.011.01.1.1. The sequence continues at coordinate 37,883 of NZ_RZRT01000042.1, read as the reverse complement.
CAGTCGCCGGCGCCCGACCCAGCTGTTCCAGTTCGTGGAAATATCGACAGGAGGGCCGACCGCACGTTCATGATGTCTGCGGTCCCGGCGGAGCTCGATAGAGAATGATCCGTCCGGTCGGCAGAATCTGGGTAAGGAAATCAAAATCGCGGACGTTGCCGGTCAGCACGCCCGCGCCCAACTGACGCGCCTGCAGGAATACGAGGGCGTCATTTACGAAGCGGCGCTCGTGCCCCTCCCCCTTGGGCAGATTGCTCAGCCGGAAGAGCAAGCCAGCCAACACACCGGCCTGTCCCCACATCGCTGCATCCGGGGCATGAAGACGGTGGTCCGGAATGTCCTCCACCGTGGCTTTGATTGTCTCGAGGACAGCTTTTGTGGAGGCATGCTTTGGGTCGAGCCGGCCAAAGGCGTGGGTCAGCTCAGAAAGGCAGACCGTGGAATGGTGGCATCGGCGATAGGTAAGCAGCGTATCGACTTTAACCGGTGCTCGTCCTTGCAGGACATCCAGATAGACGCACGTATCCAGAAACACTGGTCCCCCGATCGCGGGTTCGTTTGCAACCCATGGGAGATCATCGTCGGCCCTACGCTCCAGCGTTCCGGTGTACTTTTGCGGTTTGAGCGATCGGAGGGTCTCGGAAAGATCAAAACCCAAGATCTATGTCCGCCGGGATGCTGCCCTTGCGTCCGACCAAGCGGGCGCCAAAGTCATCTTCGAGAGCCAGGCGCGACAGCGCCAGTTCCAACAGCTCCGTGTCCGAGGTGACATGAGCGCGCTTCTTGGCCGCCTCGATCAACTCCGAAGGCACTCGCCCCGAAAGGCGGGTATTCTTCGCCGCGCCGAGCAGTCCGGCGGCTTTCGCTTGCTCGAGTACAAGCTTATTGCGGGTCGATGCGACCTTTGCTTCGCTTTCTGAAGCGGTCCGTGTTTGCGCGGCCATCAGAACCTCCTGTGTTCAACAGAATATAGATTGCGTTGAACGCATAAGCAAGGCTTAGTAGACCCCGCGAGTTGGGGTTGCATCGGCTTCGCCGACGAGGCCAAGCGCAACCGCTATCTGAGACTGTCCAGCCCCAGTACATTGGTGGCGATCTACGTCACCAAGGGCAAAGGGCCAGAGGATGCGGGGTAAGGTCGGCTGCGCAAGGTGCGAAGGGTATGGCGGTCGGACCTCCTGCAGTTCCCGCTTGGTTATCCCTGCAGTGCCTACGTCCCGAACTTGCAAGGATCGAGTGGAATCATGTTGCGGTGCCCGCAATCGTCTCGTAGGCCGGCGGCCGCCTTTGGAGCGAACTGAACCTCGATGAATGCGTCAGCAATGTCCGCTCCTCGAAGCGGGCTAGAGGCTGTGCACGGCCGACATTGGCGCATTGCAGTCCGGCAGCCTGATTTCTCAGAATTGCCGATAGCGGATCGTTTTACAGTCCACCGTCGCATGTATCAGATCAGGCTGTTATCTTCTCTCCCAACAAGGCTCGCAGCTGCGGTAACGCCGCGTGCGCCACCGCCTTTGGTGGTTGGGTGAACATGCAAGGCGGTTCAGCAGCGCCTAAAAGGCAGGTCTTTTGCCAATCCTCAGTGATGGACCAACAATCGCCGCAGACACGGGGCGCAATATTGATATTGTTTGGGTAGGCGTAATAGCCGATCGGCGTCGGACCGAAAACGACACCACACGGCGTCCCTACACAGCTTGCGATATGAACAAGCCCGCCCTCCATGTCGAAATGCATGGACGAGTTCGCAAGAACGGAGGTGATTTGCGGCTGTGTTGTCTTGGAAGAAAGATTGTAGTCAGCCGAACTGAGGGTGCCTCCTACCACGCCGACTTGAACAACCGGAAGATCCGGCAACTGCACCTTCACCTCTTTCACGACATCATCCATGAACGGATAATCTCGCGTAGTTCGAGGACGACCAGACACCTCGCTGAAGGAATTATGGACGGTAATGTAGGCTCTACGATCCAGTCCCAGGCTTTGAACCAAAGACGCATCCTGAGGCAACGGATATGGATGGCCGCCAAAGGGCACACCGCTGACATGGTTCAGAAAGGTGTCTCGCCCCACGTTATGAAATTGGGCTACAAGTGCAGGATGAAAGTCCAAGCGAGGATGTGCATCAATCGCATGCGAAAGCATTTTCCGGTAAGGTTCGATGCTCTTCAGCATTTCTGAAAGCTTTGGCCACCGTTCAGCAGCGCCAGAACCCACGTGCACAACATCTACAGTGTGTGTGATCTGCAAGGCTAAAATGTATCGGTTCGCGCGGCCTATGTGTTTTCGACGTCAACAGCACTGGCTCACTTCGGCTAGCGCCGGCTTGTGAATGACCGGAAGGGGGCCGGGAGGGGACTGTCCGGTTTCGGCAGCAGGAGCGGAGTAAGCGGTCGTTTGCCGATCGCGATCGGCTAGCCCGTCACGCGCTCGTCGCTGGCGCCTTGTTCGCTGGCACGGTTGCAACAGCAACGACCGCGCCGACTTAGAGGTTCATTGCGCGCGCCGCCATACTTATCTATGGCTCTCGATCCGGCGCCTAAGCGCGTCGCGAACGGGCTTGGACTGCGACAATGGAGAAAACGACGCTGATGAGTCCGCCCCTTTTACCCGGAAATCGGAACATTACCGAAGAGGAGGTTCGCCGCATTCTCAATCTTCTGCCGGGGTCGCGCCGCGCCTCCAATGGCGTGATCGTCGATAATGGGGATGGGACCTCCTACTACATAACCGGCTTCATCACATCGGACCCCGAGATGGCGGATGTGGAGAATCTTCATCTTGCCTATGCAACAAAGCATGAGATCATCCGGCTGCGCGAGCTTCGAACAGCGCTCGACTATCTGCTCCGTGTTCGACTTGAGGCAATCGCGGCCTCACCGCGCGTGGTTCGGACTTTCCGGAAGCGGCGGGCACAGTTCGAAGAGCGCGGGCGGCGCTGGACGCTCACGGACTATTACAATGCGCAGAACATTGACGCGAAGCGCTACGTTTCCCGCTTGAGCCGCCCCCCTTCAGCGGATCGTGAAGTCCATTCCGTACGGCTTGGCACCCATCAATGAAGTGAACGCCGTCGCGCGCAGAACCATGCTCGGCGACGTTGTGATGGTCGCGGAGAACCTGCGCTACTTCTTCTATTTCATGAACATCGCAATGTACGGTCCTTATTCCGAGATACGGACCGACGACTGCATCGACACTGCGATAATCGCGCTGCGCATTATGCGCGGCAGCGAGTCGTTCGATTTCGATCTCGACCCCCGGGCCACTTTACCGGCCCAGATCGAGCGCGAAATCCAATCAAAAACGGGCCGACAGATGGAATTCACCTTTGGCCACGAGTTCGCGCACCTGCTGGAGGGCCACCTAGTCGATCGCCTCGGCAGTGACGATTTGCGGGTCTATTCGCACGAGTGCGAGTTCGCCGCGGATTGCAGCGCGGTGCTGGCGGCCGACTCCGAACATGAGACCAAGAGGACACTCGCTCGTGGAGCATTCGTACCGGCACCCGGCTTGCTGGTCCTTACGGGGACTGGCGGAGAGAACCAATGGAGGCTCATGGGTCGATTATGTCTCCTCGGGCGAGCCTTCTTGCAACGTCCTGTGTATTTAGGACATCCGCCATTTCATTGGCATACTCCATGTCCAGGTCGACGTATGGGTGGCCGTCAATCTCAGCCGGGAGACCGGTGAACACATCGAACACCGTCCACATCCCGTCGATTTCCTTCCTGCGGTCGTACCGTAGAGTGGCCATAGGTAAATCTAGCGTGGGTCGGGAATGTTTGGTGAAAAATTCGCCTGATCCTCAATAATGTACCGCGCCACGCCCCCCGTACCCCGTCCCATTCCGCGATAAGAGCCCGACCGTTTCGCCGTGACGATGACCGTTGCGGTTTACTTGTATCAAGCGGCGGTCCTCGGGCACGAAGAGCGGCGCAAATCGATCACCTTCGGGGTGTATTCACACGGACCGAGCGAGAAACAGCGAAGGGCGTGTGTGGAAGCCGTCAAGTTGCCGGCGGCACGGGCGATCTGAAAGGACCAGATGCTCGGGGCCAAATTAGAGCCTGCCTGCGTCTTGGATGTCTACCTTGACCACGCCGTCCCACACATCACTGTCGAATGGCACGCCGACCGCCGCATAATTACAGAAGGAGTCTCATCATTAAATGCAGCGCGACAGGAACTCTTAGAGCACAGCCCTGCGGCGGCGACCGGTCCTCATCTCTCGCCCCACCTTCTCCCAGTTTCATCTAGGCGGCTAACATGCCCGCAGCCCATTGTCCCTGACGAAGGTAGAATCGCCGCGAGACCGGTTGGGAGATCGAAAGACCGACAAGGCCGAACCAGGTGATCGCGACGATAAACACCACTGGGACTGCGATCGCCGAGATCTTGGTGGTCCCGTGAACATTTAAATTCAGCATGGAGGACGCGAAAAACAATGCGGTCGCAGGATTTGCGGCTGCCGTGGCAAACGCCAGCCTGAAATGGCTAATGATCCGCCTCGGCTTCGGCTCTTCGATCCCAGCACTGGCCGAATGCGCCCTCCTCATCGAGTTCCAGTCGATGAAAACCAGCATCGCACCATAGAGGCTAGTGGCCACCTTGTGTGCGATGCTCCCTACCGGCAGCGTCCCGGCTCCGATCACGATGACGGCCGCCAAGACGCTCGCGCCAAGAGCGGTACCGGTGGCAGCAGATAGGGCGGTCGCGCGCGAAGCTCTTAGCTCGGCCTGAACAATGACAGCAAAGTTGGCCCCGGCAGCATTGCCACCAGAGCATAAGAAACAGCAAACGGAAGCACTTCCGCCGCGACAGCGCGTCCAGTTTCAAACATCGATTGGCCCCGCACAATCAGGACCCACCTCTCAGGCAGACCGCTGCAATCGAAGCGGAAACCTGGACGAAAGTCCTGGCTCTCAACAATCGGCAAATGACGACTGTTGGATAATTTGAAAGGCCGGCCGCAAACCGCATCGGCCGAAGTGGTGTAGGATCTCTCCGCCGTTTGCCTCAAACGGGATCAACCTTCGGCAATCAGCGGTTGACCTCAGTTCTTGGCATGGCATTTTGACAGGTAGGAATCGATTGGCGTCTGGGAGCGTTGGCGATCCGAGCCGGTAGCTTGCTGACTCCGAAAGAGGCTATGCTCTCATGTTCGATGATCTTACGGACAAGATCTACGAGGCCGCCTTCGTTCCCGACTTGTGGCCGGGTGCGCTTGAGGTGGCCAGCGGCCTATCGGGCTCGGCCAGCGGTTCCATCTTCGTTATCAGCGACAATTGTCCAACCCGCGGCAGAATCAGTGATAATTCCTCAGGTCACGGCAAATCCCTCGAAAAGATCCGGCCTGTGTTCGACGAATTCCTGGCCGGCGACTGGAAACTGTCTCCTGGCGTCTTGCGGATGTACGACATGCATCCGGCGAGCTTCGTCCATGTCGAAGCGTTCATGACCGAGGAAGAGATCGAGCGCGACGCGGTGCGGATGCTGCTGAGGGCGTCGGGCATCGGCGCGCACCTTTGTTCGGCGGTAGCCATGCCGAGTGGTGAGCTCGTCACATTCGTCTTTCAACGCTGGACCAAGGATGGCCTTTACGATCAGGCGTCGGTCGATCAGCTCGACCAGCTTCGCCCCCATTTCGCACGGGCTGGCCTGGTATCGGGACGACTTGGAATGGAGCAAGCCAGAGCTACCGTTTCGGCGCTCGAGGCCATCGGACTGCCAGCCGCGGTGATGACCGCATCGGGGCGCGTGCTGACGGCCAACAGCCTCCTGGAACAGATGCCTGAGATTTTTCTGCCGACCGCGTATGGAGGCATGGCAATCGCCAATGCCTCGGCCAACGCGCTTTTCCAGGAGGCCATCGTCGAGAACCGACATCGTTTCCCGGTGCGCTCCATTCCAGTGGCGGCGAACGAAAGCCGACCGGCTCTTGTCCTCCATCTTTTGCCGTTGCGCCGCGCCGCGCATGATATTTTCACGGGTGCGGACATGCTGGTTGCGGCGACAGAAGTCAGCGCCAGTTCCGTGGTGCCGTCGCCAACGCTGCTTGCCGGATTGTTCGACCTGACGCCCGCCGAAGCGCGCCTGGCTGCGGCCCTTTCGCAAGGGCGCCCATTGAAGGACGCCGCGTTCGACTTGAAGATCACGGTAAAGACCAGCCGGACCTACCTGGAACGGATCTTCGCCAAGACCGGAACGCGCCAGCAAAGCCAACTCGTCGCGTTGCTGAAAAGCACAGAACCGCTCAACCGCCGATGACAGGGCACGAAAATATCCCGCTTCAGTGGCCAAATGCGGCAAAGCCGAGCGCCACCAGGGCTCCTCCCAGCACGATGTCCGCATGCTTTCGAAAACGACTGTAAAATTGCCGGATGGCCGGTTCGGAAATACAAAGGCTGAGAAGGCCGAACCAGACGATAGCAATGGCAAAAACCAACACAGCCAAGGATATGTGAGTCGCCCCGCGAGCATCCAGCTTCAGCGTAGAGGACGCAAAAAACAATGCGGTGGCGGGGTTAGCCACTGCCGTGACAAATCCCAGCCGGAAGTAACGAGGGACTGGAACAGGCTTCGGCTCGTTGACGCCAGCCTTGATCGACAGCGCCCGCCGCATCGAATTCCAGCCGATGAAGACCAGCATTGCACCGTAGAGGCTGGCGGCCATCTGGTGTGCGAGGCCCCCGAACGTCAACGCACCAGCGCCAGTCGCGACTATGGCCGCCAGCGAACTTGCACCCAAGGCAACACCGGCGGCAGCAGACAGGGCGGTAGCGCGCGAAGCGGTTAGCGCGGCCTGAGCGACGACGGCGAAGTTGGCGCCGGGCAGCATTGCCACCAGCGCATAGGAAATGGCGAACGGAAGCAACCCCGCGACAGCGTGTCCGGCTTCGAACATCGATTTGCCCCACATCGGCAGTGGGCCGCCTTCTCAAGGCCGGCCGCTGCAATCGAGATCGAAACTTGCACGAACTGCTTCACATCCGACAATCGGCATATGCCGACTGTCGGATGTGAAAATCGGTTGCTACCGGCCGCGCCCGCTGAGCCCTTCCCTGCTCTTGAGCAGCGCGACCAGTTCGCTCTGCTGCCGGGTGCGGGTTTTCGAGAAAATTCGTTCGAGATAAGTGCGGCAGGTTTTCACGGTGATGTTCGAACTTGCCGCGGCTTCTTTTAGCGACCGGCCCGACGCCAATGCCGTCGCAAGCCGCGCTTCGGCCGGCGTCAGGTCGAACAGGCTGCGGACATGCGGCTCGAAGGCATCGGGAATGCGGCGCGCGACCTCGGTAACCAAGATCACCGCGCAACGTTCCGACGCCAGGCCATAGGCGCGGGCATCGACGAATGGCGCAACCGACAGCACCAGCCGCGTCAGGTCGGAGCGCTTGTGGTCCGATGGCACCATCAGCGTTCCTCCGGTTCCCGGCATGGCCCCGTCCCGCAATGAGCAGGCGTCAGCGACCAACCGCTGAAGCTCCTGTGCATCCTTTGCATTGGAAGCGACGATCGTGCCGTCCTTCAGTGCCAGCGGGCTATCGGGCCGCGCCAGCATTGTCTCGGCCGCCTCGTTCATCTGCGCGATCTGCTGGTGGCCGTTGACCAGAAACACACCGAAGGGCAGGTGCGAAAAGGCCGATGCCAGCGCGGACGTGTTCTCCAGACTCCGGCCGATCTGCCCGGCGCGCAGTATATGCGGCACGATCTTCTGCAACACGTCGATGTCGTCGGTTCCGAATGCTTCCTGCCTTGAGCCGCGATGGATATCGAAAAATCAATAGGACCCGTTGGAGGCCAGAAGATTGGAGGCGAGCCCGTGATGCATGTCGCGTGGCCTCATCCAGTCCTGCCAAAGCTCACGGCGGCGGAACCCGGCTCCGTCTTCCGTTATCCTTGTGCGATCAAAGATTTTGCCCACCGGCAGCGCTGCCGCGACCGTGCTGATGGGATCACGCATGTGTGCCGCTGCCGCCTCGGGGGAACACAGCCCCGGATCATCGACAGTCCCCACCGCGCTGAACGCCTGCTGATCAAGCCGCGCGATACAGCTTCGCGATGCCTCGAACAGATCGCGCAGCCGCACGACCACATCAGTCCAGCGCTCCTGATCATAGGCCGCCTCGTAGATCTGGCCGACCACGGCCGAAACCGTTTCGATGGTGACGTCAGCCATGATGTCTTCCATTCACGCACGTTTGGCGAATGAAGCGTAGCACACGGAAACTCTCGCGCAAGTTGCATCGTCGCTGATCAGAGCGATAGTCGCACCCAATCCTGCCGCGTCGATAATTAGCACAAATGAATATGTGTCCTGACGGTAACAGTCTGTTCCGGCAAGCCAGTAGCTGCGCCACAAACCGGCGAACAGTCGTCATATGACGACTGTTAGAACCCTCATCTCACCTTCAGTCTCCCCTTCGCGTGACCAACGCCGCCAATTCGTGGCGATTGGTTCGACGGGGAAGCCAAGGAACCGGGAGCAGGGTTGACGATGGGCTTGGAGCGTAACATGAGTTATTGGAGCATTCGAGCGATCTGCCTAATTGCCGTGGTTCTGGCGTCGGCGCTGGCACCCTTAGGCCCGGCGTTTGCTCAGGTAATAGGCGACGAAGACGGATGCGATGGGGATGACCAATTCGATTTCGCCTGTGGGTCATCATCAAGCGCGGTGGGAGGAGCGAGCATTGCCATAGGCGGTTCTAGTGGGGCGAATTACCAAGGAACAGCCGTCGGCTACAATTCCCAAGCCGGTTTTGGAGCCAAGTTTGCCACCGTCGCAGTCGGATCCAACGCCAGGTCGGTGGGTGAAGGCTCGGTCGCTATAGGTGGCAGTCAAGCGGGGCAGCCGGGAACTCAGGCGTCCGGGGACGGCTCAATCGCGGTGGGAAATCAGGCCGGTGCAGACGGCTATGCGGCCGTGTCGCTGGGTTACCAATCCAAGGCGGGGGGAAGCAGCGCTGTCGCACTCGGCAATGGAGCCCAAGCAAACTTTGATGGGTCGATCGCCGTTGGCAACGGCGTTGTCACCGACCGCGATAACCAGATCGCGATCGGCAATGGCAACCAGACGTACACGATGCGCGGGATTAACCGACAGGCCAGCAAGGACGCGCAATCCGGGACAACCTATCTGGTCACCTCCGATGACGCTGGAAATATGGCCACCTCCACCTTCGACCTTGCGACCCTGGAGAACCTGCCCGATACGGTGGCCGCACAAGGCACGGCCATCACCACCCTGAATTCGGCGGTGAGCACAAATACCCAAAAGATCAGCGACCATACGAACGAGCTTTTCGATCACGAGACGCGTATTGCCAGCAACACGACGCAGATCGGCACGTTGAACACCACGGTCGCAGGCCACACGAACGAGCTTCTCGATCACGAGACACGCATTACTAGCAACACCGATGCGATCGCGGCGCATACCATACAGATCGCCGATCTCGACACCAGGGTGACGACCAACGCCACAAACATCACCCAGCTCGACGGTCGCGTCGGCGCGCTGGAGTCCGGTTTCCAGGATCTCGGCAGCCAGATTGGCGAGAACCGCAGGGAGGCCCGTGCCGGCACGGCGCTGGCGCTGGCCACTGCGGGGCTGCGCTATGACGACCGGCCCGGCAAATTGTCGCTCGCCGGCGGCTTCGGCAATTTCAAGGGGCAGTCGGGCCTGGCGCTGGGGCTCGGCTACAACCCCAGCCTGGATTTCCGCCTCAATGGCGCTATCTCGGCCACCACCAATCACGGCGATGTCGGCGTCAGCCTCGGCGCATCGTGGACGCTAAACTGAAAACGGCCGGGATGATGCGGGGTTTGGGGCTTCAGCATTCCGTGCCGTTTCAGTGGCGGGCGCCCGGTTGGCGGACCACGGGCGCCCGCGGTTTTTTCGCTGCATTGGCCGTCGTGCTGGTCGTCTCGGTGCCTGCACAGCCCGCGCATGCGCAAAGCAAAGAGAAGCGGGTGATGCAAAAGGCGGCGCATCCCGCCAATCTCGACCGCAACGGCGTGCTGATCCTGATACGCGGCACGCTCCTGGCGCTCGACCAGGCCAACAAGACCGGCAACTACACAGTACTGCGCGATCTCGGCTCGCCGAATTTCCAGGCCAACAGCGCGGCAGGGCTCGGCGACATCTTTGCCAACCAGCGCAAGCAGACGCTGGATTTCGGCGCCGTCGCCGTGCTTGAGCCGCAACTGACCTTGCTACCGCAGATCGAGCCAAACGGCATGCTGCACATGGCGGGGGTTTTTCCGTCGGTGCCGCTGCAGGTCAATTTCGAGCTTTTGTTCGAGCCGGTGAACCGGCAGTGGAAGATCTACGGGGTGTCGGTCAATCTCACGTCGGGCGGGCCGCAAGCGCCGGACACGCCTGTCACGGGGCAGCCGAAGCCGACGGATACTGATCCGCCCCCGGATGCGCCTTCGATGGCGGTGCAGCCGAAGAAGGAAACCAAACCAGTCAAGCCGTAGCGTACGGAGCGTATGACGATGCGCCCGCCAAGTCCTTAGCTCGGCCCCGAGGTCGGGAGTACCCAAATTGACCTATGAAAAAAGCCACGCACGGTACGTTTGCATGCTCGACCCGACAAACGCATGGACGGTCTGGGATTGCGAGATGGAGATGCCGGCTTCGCTGGGCGGCGAGCATCTGATCGGCCGACCGAAGGAGCGAGCCGAGGCCGCCTGCGCAATGCTGGAGCTTATCCATCAAAGCAAATCAGCTTGTCTTGCGTGCATGGCGGGCGTCCCCAGCTGACGGACCGAGCGTCGCTCCAGGCACAACCTGCCTCCGGCGCCAGAACTGGTCAATCCAGACGACCAATGCACGAATCCGCCCTGGTCACCGGCGATCATGTTGCACCGAGCCAACAGGGGCCAGCAACCCGTGCCGATGTCGTCAAATGACGACTGTTCACCAAAACTCATTCCGTCACCTTCCGGCCACTCGGCGTCTGTTATCATTAGCAAAAATGAATGTGTGCCCCTGAAGTAACAGTCAGGCTTCCGCGAGCCATCATTCATGCCACAAAGCGGCAACCCGTCGTCATATGACGACTAGGAAAGCCAGCCGCGTTCGATCAGCCATTGGCATTGAAACACCGACGATCGCTTCGGCTTTCCTGCCGAGGGCCGTCTGTCGGGATTTGGGCAAGGGCGGGACATGAATTTCAGCAATCGCGATCGTCGTTATCGCAACCGCTTGCTGGTAAGCACGGCGATAAGTATCACCTTGCCACTCAGCATAGTCGACCTGCTCATTCTCGCGCCAACACCGGCCATCGCGACGGTCATCGACGGCACGACGCAGACGGTTCCGCCCGACTTGCACGTCCCGGACCAACTCATTGTCGGTGACACCAGCACCGGTGGGCTCATCGTCGGGGCGGGCGGCACGGTCACGAACACGGATGGCTATATTGGCCGCGGTTCCGGATCCAACGGCAGCGCGACGGTCTCTGGGGTCGGCGCACTATGGGACAATTCCCTCGATCTCTTTGTCGGCTTTTTGGGCACCGGCGCGCTCAATGTCGAGGCTGGCGGCACGGTCACGAACTGGTTTGGCTTTATCGGCAACAGCAGCACCGGCAATGGCACCGTGACAGTCTCGGGGGCAGGCACGCTGTGGCAGACTTACGGACCCCTCACTGTCGGCGGGTACGGAACCGGCGTGCTCCATGTCGAGGCGGGCGGCACGGTCAAGAATACGGATGGCACTATCGGCTGGGGCTCCACCGGCAATGGCACCGCGACGGTCGCCGGGGCCGGTGCGCTGTGGGAGAATTCCCAGGGTCTTCGTGTCGGCGGTTCCGGCACCGGCGCGCTCAATGTCGGGGCGGGCGGCACGGTCAAGAATACGGATGGCTATATCGGCCAGGGTTCTACCGGCAATGGTACCGCGACGGTCTCTGGGGCAGGAGCGCTGTGGGAGAATTCCTCAGGACTCAGCGTCGGCGATTTAGGAACCGGCGCGCTCCATGTCGAGGCAGGCGGCACGGTCAGGGATACGTTTGGCTATATCGGCCAGGGTTCTACCGGCAATGGCAGCGCGACGATCTCGGGGGCAGGCGCGCTGTGGGAGAATTCTTTCGATCTCAGTGTCGGGTTTTCCGGCACCGGCGCGCTCGATGTCGAGGCCGGCGGCACGGTCAAGGATGCGTTTGGCAATATAGGCATCGGCAGCACCGGCAATGGTACCGCGACAGTCTCGGGGGCAGGCGCGCTATGGGAGAATTCCCAAGCACTCAGTGTCGGCGTTTCCGGCACCGGCGCGCTCCATGTCGAGGCGGGCGGCACGGTCACGAACGCGGATGGCTATATCGGCGTGTATATCGGTGGCGATGGCACTGCAACGGTCTCGGGGGCAGGCGCGGTGTGGCGGTCCCTCGGTCTCTATATCGGACATGGCGGCACCGGCGCGCTCCATGTCGAGGCGGGCGGCACGGTCAAGAATACGTATAGCTATATCGGCGAGGCGCCTACCGGCAATGGCACCGCGACCGTTTCCGGAGCAGGCGCGTTGTTGGAGAATTCCTTCGAACTCGCTGTCGGCCATGGCGGCACCGGCGCGCTCCATGTCGAGGCGGGCGGCACGGTCAAGAATACGTATGGCTATATCGGCTGGGGCTCCACCGGCAATGGCACCGCGACGGTCGCCGGGGCAGGCGCGCTCTGGGAGAATTCCCTCGATCTCCATGTCGGTTATGCCGGCACCGGCGCACTCTTCGTCTCCGATGGCGGCACGGTGCGCGTCGGCACCAGCGGTGCGGGCGCTGTCTCGATAGCCAACGTATCGACCAGCACCGGCACGCTGGTAGTCGGCGCCGCGGAGGGCGATACGGCCGCAGCGGGCACGCTGGAGGCCGCGCAGCTGAATTTTGGCGACGGCATCGGCACCTTGGTCTTCAACCATACCGGCACGGCCTACGAATTCTCCGCGGCCCTCGCCAGCACCGGCACCGGCACGCACACCCTCAACCACTACAGCGGCACGACCATCCTGACCGCCGACAGTTCCGGTTTCACCGGCGCTACCAATGTAAATGGCGGCACGCTGGTGGTGAATGGCTCGCTCGCATCATCGTTGCTGACCACAATCAATGCCGGCGGCACGCTGGGGGGCATTGGCGCGGTCGGCAACACCTTCGTCAACGGCGGTGTGTTCGCGCCAGGCTCGGGTGCGCCGGGCAGCGTCATCACGGTTGCCGGCAATCTCAGCTTCACCGGCGGCACTTATCAGGTGTTCGTCAATCCCATGACGTCGTCGTTCGCCAGCGTGACCGGCACCGCCGACCTGAGCGGCGCTACGCTGGCGGTCAACATTCAGGGGAACCTGATGTTCGGTCACTACACCGTGCTCACGGCGAATGGCGGTGTCAACGGGACGTTCGGCGCGGTGACAGGGCTGCCGCCGAACACGGCCTTTCTCAGTATCGTCGACACATATGACACCAACAACGCCTATCTCGACGTGACCAAGCTGCGCGATTTCGCCGATGCCGGATTGACGCCGAACCAGATCGCCACCGGCGAAGGGCTGGACAGCTTGAGCGGTGGACCCTTGTTCAGCGCCGTCGCCGGACTGGCCACTGACGCGGAAGCCCGCGCCGCCTTCGATCAGCTTTCCGGTGAGATCCATGCCTCGGCCAAGGGCATGCTGGTCGAGGACAGCCGCTTCATCCGCGATGCCGCGACCAGCCGCATCCGCGCCGCCTTTGGTGATGGCAGCACTGCTGCTCTGCCTGTGATGGCCTATGGCCAAGGCGGACCCGAAATGGTCGCCGCCGATACCGACCGTTTTGCGGTCTGGGGTCAGGCGTTCGGCTTCTGGGGCGGTACCGACAGCGACGGCAATGCCGCCGCTTTCGATCGTTCGACGGGGGGCGTGCTGGCGGGCGCCGACACGCTGGTGGGCGGCTGGCGTGTCGGTCTGCTCGGCGGCTACAGCCATTCGAACTTCGATGTCGACGATCGCAACTCCAGCGGCACCGCCGACAACTACCATCTCGGTCTCTATGGCGGCACCAACTGGGGCGCCATCGCCTTCCGCACCGCCGCGGCCTACAGCTGGAGCAGCCTGTCGACAAAACGCTCGGTCGCCTTCAACGGTCTTGCCGATCAACTTTCGGCCGACTATGACGCCGGCACCGCGCAGATCTTCGGCGAACTCGCCTATAAGGCCGATGCCGGGGGCCTCAAGTTCGAGCCCTTCGCCAATCTCGCCTATGTCAGCGTTCACACGGACGGCTTCACCGAAAAGGGCGGCGCGGCGGCGCTGACCAGCAGCAGTTCGACCACCGACGCGACCTTCACCACGCTCGGGCTGCGCGGCTCGACCGATTTTGCGCTTGGCACCATCAATGCGACCGCGCGCGGCATGCTCGGCTGGCGTCACGCTTTCGGCGACACCACGCCGCTGTCGACGCTTGCCTTCGCCGGCGGTGAGGCCTTCACCATCGCCGGCGTGCCGATCGCAAGGGACGCCGCGCTTATCGAGGCCGGCATCGACCTCAAAATGTCGGCCAATGCGACGCTCGGCCTGTCCTATTCCGGGCAGTTCGGCGACGGCGTGGTCGACCAGGGCGGCAAGATTGATTTGAGCGTGAAATTCTAAATTAGAACGAGGTTTGTGGTCGCCAAATCCCCGCTCCGCGGCAATGGCCATGCGCAGACTCATCGTGTTCACGAAGCGCTTGACGTGGCGCGGGTTGCCATGAGCGCCTTCGGTCAAGATCGGTGTAATTTCTGACGCTATCTGGATCGCCTCTTCGAAGTCTCCTGGGATCGCTCCGACCTTTCGACCGATCTCTGCGTGCCTGTTTGCGAAGGCCGCTTAGCTCCGGGATCGATGCCGGCATTCAGGTAGAGCAACAAGGTGAGATAAATCCGCGTCTCCAGATTGCCAAGCGGTCATGATACGCCTGACGACGCCGCGAGGTCCGGGAAATGATCCCGTGGCCATCTCGAACCACCGCCTCATCCGCCTCGACGAGAGTGGCGTCACATTCCGCTACAGGACTCTACCGACGCAACGGTCCCGACTGGCAGCAGATCATGACGCTCGCCACCGACGAGTTCATCCGCCGCTTCCTGCAGGGTCGCTTCATCGATCATCTTACCGGGCTTGACTTCGTGGTGCTCGACAAACTCGCTATCTTCCTTTCATCCAAGTCGACGGGCAATTGCTCTTCCCCCTCGTCTCCAAGCTCTATGAGCGCACCAGCGTCCTCGTACCACCAACCTGGCATTCGGCGAGCCGGAAGACGTTTCGGCCCATGGAGGTGACGATCTCTTGCGCAAGACGAAGATCCGACTCACTACCAAACGATGCGATCGGCTTGGAGGCGGCGAGTGTGTCCGCTTTCGGTTCAAGGCTCCCACTGTCCAAATGACCGAGATCAGGCGCATTGCGGCCTAGCTGCTTTTGGCCGCGAGCTGACGGTCGGCTTCTAGGCCGAATGCACCAGCAAGCGGACGCGCCGCTGGCGGACTCGTTGCGAACGGCGCGGTCCAAGATGGTACGCGAAGGTTAACAGGCGCAGCAGGATCGCAATTCTGGGCTCAGCAGAAGAGCAGATGGAACGGTCTGATTTGTATCCGATATCTTTCAAGTCCCGCGTGCTCAATTGACAGGACTCCAAGCGTTACATTAGAGATTTTCTAACAGGCAAATCAACTTCGGCTTGATCCGGGGTCGCATGAATTGGCTGCGAGGGGCAATTCATGGGACGTGTTGAGAATTCAGTTGGTCGTGGGGCTCCGGCCCCCGGACCGGCATCATCCCTTTCGACCAGACTCGGCAAAATGTGCTCGCAGGCGAGCCACCTTGCCCTGCGATCCGCGCGCGGCGGCACTAGGCTGGCCGCGCCAGTCTGGCTGGCTCTCTCGTTGGCGCTGGTAGCATTCGCGGATGGCGGCAGGGGTGGCGGCCTCGCAACGGGCGTGTCCGGTGGCGCGGATAGCGCGACCCGTGCCGGCGGCGACGGCAGCACCGGCGGTTTCGACGTTTTCGTCACCTCTGGCGGCGGCGCGGGTGGATGGGTCCGCTCGCTTGAACGCCCGGTCTGAGGCGGCAGCAGTAGTTCCGCTTTGGGTGCAAGGGATTAGGATAGCGGACGTTCAACCTCGAAGGTTTATGTTGTGAACTCACCCGTGAGGTAGGGGTGTCGAGTGGGCGTGACAAGATAGTTGCCGCTCAAAAGCTAACGCGGTGTAGTGATGAGCCGGAGTTAATTCACACAAAATGCCAGCGCTATCAGTCGTTCTTCCCGCCTACAACGAGCAAAGTAACCTCGCCGACGCCGTCGAGGAGGTTCTCAAGCACATCGCTTCGGTCGTGTCTGACCTGGAGATCATAGTGGTCGACGACGGCAGCACCGATCAAACGCGGAAGATCCTGGCAGCTTTGGCCTCTCGGCACCCGCAGGTGGTTCCTTTGCACCAAGCGAACTCCGGTCATGGCCAAGCCTTGAGCAACGGTGTGAACAGGGCATCCGGCGGCCACCTTCTCCTCCTCGACAGCGATCGACAGGTGTCTCTGGAGAATTTCGCTGTGCATTGGCGGATGATGAGTGACTACGACGTGCTCCTTGGATGTCGATGGCCGCGTCGAGACCCGGTACATCGCATGTTCGTGTCGAAAGCGTTGCGATTGCTGCTGGCTGCTAAGTTCGGGTTGGCTGCGAAGGACGCTAATGCCCCTTACAAGCTTCTCGCGCATGGGGTTTGGGACGAAGCAATTGGCAGGATGCGCTCTGGATCTGTTATACCATCGGCATTGCTGGCGGCTCGTGCGCTTCAAAGAACCGATATCCGCGTCCTACAAGTTACGGTGGGCTACAGTGAGCGTCCGCACGGCTCGTCTACTTTAAACTTGAGACGCCTTGCGAGATTGTCTGCGAAAGCTGTCGCTGACATTTTCTTTTTCCGGACAGGCTCAAGCGGCCATGCTTGATGCCGCGAGCCTGGAATCCGTAGTTAGGATGTGGCTGGCCATTTTGGTTACCGGCCTACTCGCAGTGCCGATTACAAGCCGCCTTTTTCCCGGCCCCGGTGCCACACCCTACTTCACCGGAAAGATTCTCGGCTGGTTGATTTGCACCTACACGGCTTGGTTACTCAGCAGCTTCAAGCTGATCTCATTTGAACGCTACGGCGTCATCGTCGGCTTGGTTGCGTTGGTAACGATTTCCGCTCTTTGTTCCCTCAGGAACAAATCGATGCCGGCGCTGCCCGAAATCCAACGATGGGAGACAATTTTTTTTCTAGTTTATCTTGCCGGCGTCACACTGCGTTCAGCTAACCCCGACATCAGGAACTTAGAAAAGTTCATGGACTTCGGCTTCATCAATGCCGCGCTACGTGCTGACTATATGCCTCCGCTCGACCCATGGTGGGCAGGCCAATCGATCAACTATTACTACTTTGGCCATGTCGCAGCAGCCTGGCTGACGAAACTTTCCGGGGTACCAGCCGACCACGGCTACAACCTCATGGTCGGCGTGCTTTTCTCCTTCACCGCAATCACGGCGTATTGCATCATTCGAGAGGGGTTGCGGTCGGCCAAGCCGGCAGTCTCTATGGCACTGGCTGTATCCGCAGCGGGGCTTGTCACCCTTGGGGGAAATTTTCACAGTGTTCTTTATGGACCCTTCCGCGCCTTCTCGCCGACCACCTTAAACAGGGAATTTCGATATCCTGATTCGACGCGTTATGTCGGATTCGACCCATCAACAGGCGATAAGGCGTTTACGGAAATGCCAGCCTACGGTTTTACCGTTGGAGACCTGCATGCGCATTTGCTGAACCTGCCCACCGGCTTATTTATTCTTTTAGTTCTGTTTCGCATTGTCGGGCGACGCCTCGCGGACCGATCCTCAGCAGGCGCCACGCCCGGCGAAATATTGGCCCTTGGTTTCCTGTTCGCAGTCAGTGCGATGACAAATAGTTGGGACGCCGTGTCATACGGCATCCTGATGGGACTGGCTGGCTTGTTCCTGTGGCTGCAGCCGGGCGAAGTCAAAGCAAAGAGCTTAACCTTGCTACTGTTCCGGGGCATTGCTGTGATTGCCATTGCCTGCCTGCTGGCTAGTCCCTTTCTAGCGAACTTTAAGCCTATCGCCTCCCACCTTAAGCTTGCCAAAACACATACGCCGATTTGGCAATTGGCGATCATTTACGGCCACGTAGCCGCCCCGTGCCTAATACTTTTGACCGGCCTATTTCTTTGGGCGCGTGATGATATAGCGTGGAAAAGTGCCGCAATGTTGGCCGTCCTGGCGGTGTTACTGGTCGCCTTCCCCGAGGTAGTCTACGTCGAGGACATCTATGGCGGCGAATACGTTCGCGCAAACACCATGTTCAAATTCAGCTTTGCCAGCCAACCAGTGGCGATGTTGGCCAGCGTGCTTTTGATCGGACTTCTGCTTAACAAGGGAGGGGTCAAGGGGTGTGCCTTAGCGGCGGTTCTAGCCATCCCGCTCTTTGCGACACTGTCCTACGCTTGGGCTACCCATGGGGGGATCGGTAAGACCCTAGCCTCAAATGTGCTAACACTGGACGGCCTTGGCTACATCGATCGAGATCGTGCTGCCGATCGGCCATTGCTGGATTGGCTGACAGCTCAGGACGGCAGCCAGCGGATCGTACTGATAGAAGCGTCGGGCGATAGCTACACAGACGCCGGCAGGCTCTCGGCGATGAGCGGTGTGCCCACTGTTTTGGGCTGGCAAAATCACGAATGGCTCTGGCGTGGCGACTATGATGCTATGATCGCTCGTGCCGAAGACGTAACAAGCTTCTATTCCTCGACAACGCTCGCCAATGCCTGCAGAATCCTGGCAAAGTATGGTATCACTCACATCGCCATAGGAACGGTCGAACGGGAGAAATTTGCGACACTGAACGAAAGCCTCTTTCAAAGGTTGGGAAATGTCATTGTGCAAACTGGGCCTTCGATCTTGATCCGTTTCGACCCATCAACCTGCCCAATGGGGAAGTCGACGGGCAGGATGGACTGACAACCTAAAACTGATAAATTGCGATAGGACGGGAAAGCTGTCATCGCCTATATTGGGGACGCTACTTGAAACGCACCTATGCCCGGCCCACGCTAGCTAAATCACCTTTGGTGCTGCATAATTTAGCGGCGGTAAGTATTTTGTCACATAGTGGTGGTGGTGGTGGTGGAACACCTCCGACCCTGACGCCAACTCCAACCCTCACGCCAACGCCTACACCTACACCTACACCTACACCTACACCTACACCTACACCTACGCCTACGCCTACGCCTACGCCTACACCTACACCTACACCTACACCTACACCTACACCTACGCCTACACCTACGCCTACACCTACGCCTACGCCTACACCTACGCCTACGCCTACGCCTACACCTACGCCTACGCCTACACCTACGCCTACGCCATAGGTCGGCTCTAGCTATGGCTTTGCCGACTGCCCCACCATCTGGTTTGAGCCGCAAATTCCATATCTAGCGAGGGTGGCTGAAACTTGGACATTAGCCAAACGGCCAAGCCCTTCCGAGTGTCGTCCCTAAGGTGACGCGATCGGCGCGCGGCCTTCGTCCGCGACGAGGGTTTGCAGCTCCTCAAGAGGCGGTAATGTTGTCCATTCTATCGACTTTGCAAATGGTCCTGAAGAGCGCCAGAGCCGCCCCGACGGCCTGGTCCATATTGTAGTAGCGGTAGTCACCGAGACGGCCGCAGAAGAACACATCATCGCGTCTTTGAGCGAGCTCAAGGTAGCGATTGAGCAGCGTCTGGTTGGAGCCCTGAGGGATCGGATAGTAAGGCTCCGTCACGCCGGGGATATGCGCGGTTGCATACTCATAGAGCAGCGCGCTCCGCGGCCCAGTCTCGCCAGTTAGATGCTTCATCTCAGTGATGCGTGTATAGGGTTCCTTGCCGGGGTAGTTGACCGTGCCGACGGGCTGAAACCGAGCCGCCTCGATCATCCGCTCCTGGAAGCGGATAGTGCGATAGGGCAACTGGCCAAACTGGTAATTGAAGAATTCATCGATAGGGCCTGTAAAGATGATCCGCGCTGACGGATATCGCGTGGCGATGGCGCGGTAGTCGGTGCCGAGCAGCAGAGAAATATTGGGATGATTAAGCATACGGTCAAAAAGAGCAGTATATCCGGCCGCGGGCATCTGCTGCACTTTGTCCTGGAAATAGCGGTCGTCGCGGCTGACAAGCACCGGTACACGCGCGGTCACGGATGGGGAAAGCTCCTCAGGCCTAAGCCCCCATTGTTTGATTGTGTAGGTCAGGAAGACCTTCTCGTAGATGAACGTCGAAAGTTCCCGCATGTGAGGATCGTTCAACGCCATCAATTTTAGAATCGGGATGCGCCCGCCCTCACCGTATCGCTCCGTAAGCAGCGTCGCGTAGCGGGTAGCTTTGCCAACGGGAAAGACGGCATCGATCGTGTTTAAATTGAACGGCAACGGAACCAACTGCCCATCGATCGATGCCCGCACCCTGTGCTCATAGGGACGCCAATCAGAAAAAGGGCGCAAATAATCCCAAACTTGAAGGGAGTTAGTATGAAAAATATGCGGTCCGTACTGGTGGACCAACAGCCCAGCTGCATTGCGTCTGTCATGGGCGTTGCCCCCTATATGGTTTCGTCGCTCGACGACCAGCACTCGCTCGTTGCGCTGGCTCGCAATGCGTTCGGCTAAAGTGGCTCCGGTGAAGCCAGCACCAACAACGACCCAGTCGACCATTCACAGTTCACTCGTTCATGGAGCCCCTTCCAGCGGGAATCGCGTAGAAAGGGTGGCGATTAGAACCCAGCTTGATGGATGTCCGTTAACGGCGCAATCTCGATCGCGCAGGTCCCATCAATGGGATGTCAGCTTTCAAAATGCTACTAAGCCGATTTCCCCGGTCCACATGGCGTCGGCCTTCCGGGCGGCAGCTTTCAGGATTCGGGGCAAGACCGGTTAATGGCGAACATTAGGCGCAAAGCTGACACCAAAGCCGGCGCTTGGAATGTCGATTAGGAGCTAAGGGGAAATCGAACGGCACGGTATTTCCGCAGCGCATCAAGAAGTCCAATCTCATCCGAGCTCATGGACCGCTACGCCCGGCACTACAGCCTTGGCGATCTCGCACAGGTGCTGGTGGTGCGTCAGGTAGATTACCTGACCTGCACTGGCCATCTCCCCAAACAGCCGGAAAACCTCCTCGGACCGGACATGGTCGAAGGTCTCCATGATGTCATCGGCGATGAATGGAACTGAGGGTCGGCACTGTGCGAACTCGTAATACCCGGCAAGCCTGAGCGCCAAGTAGAGCTGAAAACGTGCCCCTTTTGACAGCGCATCGGCGACCTTGGATTGCCCGTCACGCTGCAACGCGATGAGCACTTCCCCACCCTTCACGGGCTGGGTTGTCAGGCCAGAGTACTGGCCGCGCGTCATGAGAGCGAAGGCGTCCGACGCGCGCTCCATCATCCCGGAGCGATGACGTTCACGGTAGACGCGCAAAGCATTGCCAGCCGACATTATTCCCAATTTCAGCTCGATATAGCGGACGGCCTTTTCCTCGATTTCCAGAAGGACAGTGCGCCGTTCGGCATCGATGCGGGCAACAGCGCTGTCGCCGCCAATGGCGCCCAGTTTGTCGGTCGCGCGTGTCTGCCGGATGAGCTGCTGCTGTATCGCCTCGTCAAGGTCGTGAAGCCGTTGCTCGGCTTCGGCCTTCTCGATTGCGAGACTGTCTAGATCGACAGCATCCAATATCGAACGCGCCTGCTCGAACCCTTCCACCGCGAGTTCGGACGACACCTGCTCCTCAAGTTCGGCCACGGCTGTGCGCAGGCGGTCCCTGTCCCGCAGCAGTTCGTCGCGTTGCACGACCTCCGCGAGCGTGGCCACGCCAAAGACGCTCAGGACCTCGTGTTTTCGCCGCTCATGCGCGGAAACCTCGGCATCGAGGATCGCACGCCCATCCTGCAGGCGCTGCAGGTCATTGACGAGGCTTGCTTTGGCCTTGCGCATGCGCTCGGCGCGCTCCAGGCGCTGGGCAAGGCGGATCGCCAGCTGTTCCGGTTCGTCGTCGTCGGCCGCCTCGCCCGCATCGGCTGCAACGGCCGTAACCTCGACCAGAAAATTGTCCCTGTCGGCCACCATCTTTTCGATGCGCAGTTGCATGCCGTGCCGGTCCTGAAGGCTCTTGGACAGTTCAGCCAGTTGATCAAGGACGCCGCCCATGCCGGGCACCGAGATGCCACTCTCCAGCCAGGTCCCCTTGAGCGCTTCGGCAATACCGGCCTGCCATTCATCCTCACGTCGCTCCGCGACTTCGACAGCGCGGCGCCTGGCGGCCAGATCCTCTTGCCTTGTCCCAACCGTCTTGAGCGCCTCGGTGCGCTCTGCGTCCACCTTGAACTGTCTCTCAAGAAACAGCTCTGCCACGGCCATGACCGTCTCCAGGCTGTCACCAGCATCCGAAGCGACGCCGACGCTCGCCAGCGCGCCGCTCAACTCCAGCCGTATTCGGCCTTCCTCATCAACCGCCCGCTCGGCCTTCTTGCGCGAAAGCTCGATCTCCTCCCGGGCCCCGAGCGCATCGATGCGGGCAGCGATGCGATCCTCGATCAGTTCGATCAGCTGCTCGGGGGATGTTTCGTGGCACGGTCCGAGCAGCTCTCTGGCGACCGTGCGTATTTCCAAGAGCAAAGCCTCCCGATCTGAGCCGTTGCGGGCAAGTTGATCATGCGCATGCGCGATGGTGGCCGCAGTTTCTGCGAGGTTGCGGTTTGTGCTGCGAATTTCGACCAGTTCCCGGGCGTTGGCCAAACGGCCTGCGCCGACACTGTCGTCTCGGGCCAGTGTTGCCGCGAAATCATCCGCCGTTTCCCCAGTCAGGCCATGGCGATGCCTTGCCCAGGCGTCGTCGCGGGCACGCCGAACGACGTCGGCCGCATCATCGTCGGTGACATCGACCGAGGCACGAAGGGCATCCAGCCGCACCGACAGCAAGTCGTGATTGTCCTGGTGCTGGGCAAGACGCTCGGAAACGACGCCCCTGCTCTTTTCGAGCTCTGCTGCAAGCGCCTTCCATGCGCCAAGCTGTCCAGCATTCGGAATGGCGACCCTGGCCAATGCCTGAGCATCTCCCGACCAGGGATGCAAGCGCGCGATCGCGGCCTCCCATCGAATTGCGCCGGCATCCACGGCCTCGCGTGCCGCCTTGATTTCCCTCAAGTGCCCACTCGCCCTTGCCGTTGACACAGCCGAGGCCAGTCTTGCCCTGGCAGGCTCGGGCACGGCCCGTTCTTCGCCAACCCGCTCGCGTGCCGCCTGAAGCGCATCAGCGGCTGCCGCAGCCTCGTCGCGCGCGACGCGCACGCTGGTAACGATCCCGGATCGCTGCTCGACCATGGTGCGGACAGCGCCGATGGTTGCAGCAGGCAAGAGCAGTCTGGCAGGTTCTGGCTCGCAGGATCGTCCGAGGGCAGCAAGGCAGATCGTCACGGCATTGTTGAGGATCTGCAGCTCGGTCCTGCGACTTGGCAGGTCCAGACCGGCCGAGACGTAGCGCACTTTGCGGTCGGCCAGACCGCGAACCCGCTCGGAGATCGCCAGGATCACCGCATCCACATCGACCGAGGCGATTTTCGTCGTCACCCGCTCGAGCTCGTCCACACTCGCAGATAGCCGTGTTCTCAGACTGGCGTCGGTCTCGATCATGTCGGCGACGCTGCCCGTCCAGGTCCGTGACGGTGAAGCGATCTCAGGCAGCTCGGCCAGTTGGGCTTCCTTACGTCGGATATCGGCAAGGATCGGGATCGCGCGAAGATACTTCGCGATCGTATCGAGCCGAGCCGACAGCACCGACCGTTCGGCGATGCTGCGGTCGTATTTTTCTGTCGCGTCGAGACGCTCGGCTTCAAGGCTCTCATAAGTCGACGCCAAGGTGTCGATCGCGTCCCTCCCGGACTTCAGTTCCGCAAGCCGCTTCTTGAGCAGCGCAAGCTCGGTTCCGTGTGCCTGCTTGCGATAGAGCCTGTCCGCTTCGGTCTCGAGTACGCTCAATGTATCACTTGCGTGCCCGAGGCCGGCGCTCGCCGTAAACAGCAACTTGCCCAGGTCGCCGCGCGATTCCAGGATTGATTTTCCACCTGCTTCTAGCGTTTCGTCATCAAGCGAGAACATGGTCGCGTAGGCGGCCCGGGACAGACCAGCGAGGTGAGCCGTTATCGCCACTTCGCTGACAGGCTGGCCCGTTGCGTTCAACAACGCGTTGCTGCGCTGTTTCGTCCTTGTGAACGAATGCTCGGCGCCACCGAGTTCGAGCACGCCGCCGATGCGCATGGCACTGTACTCGTGCAGGAAATTGTAACGGCTGCGCTCTTCGATGCCGAACAGCAGGTCGAGATAGCCAGACAGTGCCGTCGACTTGCCGGCCTCGTTCAGCCCGAACACGATGTGCAGGTCGGGCCCGGATTCCGGCTTGGGACCGAATTCGATCGTCCGGTCGGTAAACTTGCCATAGCGGATCAGGTCAAGGCGCCGCAACCTCATTGCGATCCACCTGCCTTGAGGCGGGCGGTGACCAGGTCGGCGCCGCTGTCAAGCACTCTGTCGAGAAAGGCTTCCAACCCGGCCTCGTCCTTGCCGCCGAAGTCGCGCCCGTCGGGCGGCAGGTCGGCAATCATCTTCTGGACGAGTGCCCTCGCCTCGGAACGGAAGGCTTGCGAGCCGGCGTCAGTGCGCATGGATTGAGCGAGTTCGAAAATCGGATCCGCGATGCCCTCGGAGGTTTCCGCTGCGGGCGGCGAGACGTTAAGCTCGAGCTTCTCCACCCACGTGTCACCCGTCTGTTCCGCGACCTGCTCGGCTTCTGCGAGCAGCAGGTCGCGGTCACGGATCAGCGCCCAGGATAGAGGCGACGCTCCGGTCAGGCCGAGACGGACCACAACATGACGGGACCTGACGGCAGTCCTGACGTCTTGCAGCGCGGATCGGATTCGTCCGACGACCTCGGACCACTCGACCGTCCCGGTCAGGTCGACGCTCAGCCGCTCGAATTGTGCAACACTGGTCAGCCTTTCCTCGATTTCGATGGAGCGGTCGTCACGTATCGTCACCAGGGTAACGGATTTCTCGCCGGCCTCGTTGATGTCCCTGCCTTGCGGTATTCCCGGCATGACTGCTGTGCTTGCACCCGGATGGACCTGGCGAGAATGGATGTGTCCGAGCGCCCAGTAATCAAAACCATGAGCATGCAGGTCGGCCACACTGCAAGGCGCATAGATATCATGACCGGGCGATCCGGCCAGGCTGGTGTGCATCATGCCGACATTGACCGCCCCTTCGCGGGCGGCAGGATATTTGGGCAGCAGGCTGTCCGGCGCCTTGGGGCTGGCAAAGCTCAAGCCATGAAATACGACGTCCAGACCGCCGGCCGTCTGCAGCACCGATTGGGGACGGCCGCTGAAGATGGTGACCGTGTCGGGAAACACCAGCTGCTTCGAAATCCGCGACAGGGCGTCATGATTGCCTCGGATCTTGAAAACCCGGATACCGGCCTGGTCCAGCCGCGTCATCTGTGAGGCCAGGAATCGTGCCGTTTTCATCGACGTCTGGTCGCCATCGTAAAGATCGCCGGCGATGACCAGCACATCGACACGCTCCGCAAGGCAGAGATCGACAATGGAGACAAACGCCTGACGGCTGGCGTCTCCGACGAGTTCGGCAAGGTCGCCGTTTCGCATCGCCAGCGAACGCAGCGGCGAGTCGAGATGGATGTCGGCGGTGTGAACGAATCGAAATGGCATGACACTGGCTCCGGTCCGAGCATAACGGCGTTCGGCTGCGGCTCGAAACGAAAAATCTCAAGATACGGGGTGTTGGCTCTCGAGCTAGTGGCGATGTGTAGGGTATGATCCCGGATACCGAGCGGAAGCGTTCCTTCGAGCTGTATCGCAACAGCTTGTCTGGTTTGTCCATCATCACTTTCGACGAGCTGCTAGCGAAGCTGAAATCCCTTCGCGAGCTCCTTTCGGCTAAGCCGGCATAGCGGCATGGCGCTGGACCTCTGCAACGCCAGGGACCCCTGGTATCAACGCGCAGCATATTCGCTCGTCTAGTCTCCGACGTCCTCTTGGTCGGAGGCAAAATCGGGGACGATGTCCCCCGCCAGCAGCTTGTCTTTCGATAGCAGTCCGGCATCCTCGAGCGCCTCGAAATCCGGCAGGTCGCGCAGCGTGTCGAGCCCGAACTCCAGCAGGAATTTTTTCGTCGTCACATAGGTGTAGGGCGCGCCCGGCGTTGGGCTGCGCGGACCGGAAGCGATCAGGCCGGCACCGCGCAGATGACCAATAAAATCGCGACTGATCTCCTTGCCGAAGAAAGACGACAGTTCGGCGCGGGTGATCGGCTGGAAGTAGCCGATGCACATCAGCACCAAAACCTCCGACTGCGTAAGGTCGGCCGTCTTCCCACTTCCACCTACAGCAGCGCGGATGGCGTCTGCATAGGCAGGCCGGGTCAAATGTTTCCAGCCGCCGGCGACGGCGATCAGGTCGTAGGGCCGCCCGCGCAGCTCTTCGCGGATGTCGTCGATGAGAAGGTCGATGCTGCAACCTTTGCCAACGATGCGGGTGAGTATCTCGCGGGTGACCGGCTCGCTGGCGGCAAAAATGGTCGCTTCGACGCGGTTCATCCATTCACGCCACCTTGCCTCCGGCGGCAGATGATCCAGCTCACGGTCAAACAGCTGGTCAGCTGTTCGACGGTCATCTGACTGTCCCTTCCCTTGTCGGCGCGTAGCTTCCGCCATCGCTTTCAGATCCCGTAGATGCGGAAGGTCGCGCGACCTGACAGTTCACGCACGGCACCGAGCTCGACCAGCCGGTCGAACAGGCGGCGCAGGCCGCGATCGCTCATGCCGGCGATTTGTTCCGAGGCGACGATCGCGTCGTCAGAGAGCAGCTTTTCCACGACGACGTCCGCCGCCTTGGCCCTGAGTTTCGGCGCAACCGCAAGCAGCCGGTCCGCGCGGCGCTCAAGTTCGGCGAAAAGATCAATGGCGCGCAGCGCGGCGTGCGCCTGGGCGGCAAGCAGACTTTTGGCGCGCTCAGGATCTGACTCAGTGCTTGTCGCGGCAGAGGCGACTGCCGATCGACGCGAGCGACCGCTTGTGCCCAAAGCCCCCCCCGCGCCCAACAACGGAACGGCGTGGGTCCAGCCCAGCCGTTGCGCCAGCAGGGCGTCCGCGAGCCAACATCCGAAGGCTCGTGCGAAGCCATATCGTTCGGCGGCCGTGAACGCGCCGGTCAGCATGCCGACCATTCCGATGCTCGCGGAAAGCTGTCGAAGATCATCTGCCAGGTCGCCGACTGCGTCGTCGTCGCGGCGGAGACCGAGGTCATCCAGCACCGCGCCGATGCTCGCCTCGGTCAGCAGTTTCTCGGCAGACGTGCCGGCCAGCCGGCGCCAAGCCAGCAGCATCGATCCGGCGGGACCGACGGACAAAAAATCGCCCGGCCGCGTGAGCAGCACCGCATCGCGCAATGCTGCCTCATCTTCGACGCGGCCCGCCTGCTTTGCCGTTGCCGCGGCCGCCGCAAGCGCCAGCCGCTGCCGCCAGGCGCCAGCCCAGCGCTCCTGCCGGCGGACCACCGCATCGAGCGCGCCGATGGCAGCGCCGGCGGCGAGCGCGACATCCTCAAGGTCAGTTAGCCCTACGGCTTGTCCCGCAAGGCTTTGTGCATCCGGGACGGCCCGGCGCAGCCAGGCCGGCACAGTCCCCATCGGCGCGGTGGAAGGGGCACCGGCAAGCGCGGGGTAGTGGTGCGGAAAAGGTTTGGGACGCAGAATCATCGCAACCACGATGAATCACGGCGGCGCTTTTGGCAACCGAAATGGATAGAAAGCGCTGCGCCTGTCGTGCGAGATAAACGAACGATAATGTTGCATTATCGTTCGTTTTGCTCTCTAAGTGAGAAATGGCTGTTTTCATCGAGCAGAAGCCAAGAAATCACCCTCAGCAGGGCTCCGCATTGTCCCACAGCACGGGGGCCGATGTCGATCAACTCGCGGCGCAGACGTCGGCCGACGACCTGCTTGATATTGTCGGTGTCGTGCTCGCTGTGAGCCAGACCGCGCACGATCCCGAGAATGGCGAAAAGTCCTCTGCCCCGCTGCCGGCGTCCGGTTCGGAGCCAACGTTTGGCCTGCCGGCGCATCTGGGAAAACTCGCCGATCGCGCCCGCGACTACGTTGAGGCGGCTAGCTCCGCCAACACCCGGCGCGCCTACGCCGCCGACTGGAAGCATTTTTGCGCCTGGGCGCGCCGCCAGAACATCGAGGTGTTGCCGCCCGATCCTCAGACCGTAGGCCTTTACATCACCGCGCAAGCCTCGGGATCTGGTCGGGAGAAAAAATCGGTGGCGACGATCGAGCGCCGCCTTTCTTCGCTGTCTTGGAATTATAGTCAGCGTGGCCAACCACTGGACAGGAAACACCGCTGCATCGCCACCGTGCTGGCCGGTATCCGCAACACCCACGCCTCCCCTCCCCTGCAGAAGGAAGCCATTCTGTCCGAGGATTTAATGGCCATGCTGGAAACCCTCGACCGCGGCACCCTGCGTGGCCTTCGTGATCGCGCCATGTTGCTGCTTGGCTTCGCTGGTGGCCTGCGTCGCTCGGAAATCGTCGGCCTCGATGTTGGCCGCGATCAGACCGAAGATTCTTCGGGCTGGATCGAGAGTTTTGACAAAGGCATGCTGGTGACGCTGCGGGGAAAAACCGGCTGGCGCGAGGTCGAGATCGGCCGCGGCTCCTCCGACGCCACCTGCCCGGTGGTCAACCTGCAGACCTGGTTGAAACACGCTCGTATCGCGCACGGACCGCTGTTCCGCCGTGTCACTGGCCAAGGCAAGGCCATGGGCGCCGAGCGGCTCAACTCCCAGGAAGTGGCGCGGCTGGTCAAGCGCACCGCGCTGGCTGCCGGTGTTCGTGGCGATCTGTCGGAAGGCGAGCGCGGGACCAAATTCTCTGGGCATTCGCTGCGCGCCGGCCTCGCTTCCTCGGCCGAGGTCGACGAGCGATATGTGCAAAAACAGCTTGGCCATGCCTCCGCGGAGATGACCCGTCGCTATCAGTGCCGGCGCGACCGGTTTCGGATCAACCTCACCAAGGCAAGCGGGCTGTAAACGCCCCTTTAGAGGGAGCCCGCCCCGACCAATAACCTCCGTTCGCGCGATCGCCTTGCTGCAATCACAATATGTCGACAGATTGCGGTTCTATCGACATGATTTGGCGATGTGTCGATGCCAACGGCAATCCGGCATAGCTAAACGACAGGCGGCATCGGTCTATCTGAAGGCCCTCGTCGACAATGGCCTGTTGCAAGAAGTCAAGGCTGGTCGCGAGAACCTCTATATCAATCCGGCCTTGCTGGCGCTTCTTACCGAGCGCGAGCCGGCGCAAGGCGGCCGGTGAAGCCCTCACCTTCCGACCGGCACTAAACCGCCCGGCCGTGCATCTCGCCCTCATCCGAAGAGGACCGTTTGATTGCCCTGGTTCCGGCATGTCTGATTCGTGCCTGGACTTTGTCGTCCGCTACATTTGCCGCCAAAATTGTTCATCCGAGGTCACCGTTGGCCAATGGCCAAGCACGATCCTTTCGGGGGCGCTCCTGCAAGAGTTGGCATGCCCACACCTGCCATTCCCACATTTGCATCCGGTCACCCTGCCAGCATGGTTGGGGCGTGAGCGCCGCCACAGCATCGATTTGACAGCGAACTGCCGCCCACGGCTTTTCGGCCAGCAACTGAGTTTTTTGAGGGACCGCGATCAGCGGCGAGGATGCCCGCTGTCTTCATCCTATCGTCTCACTGGGAGCGGCACGACATTCTCGTGGCTTGGCAGATCGAAAACCATTGCCAATTGGCGTGTCGTGGCCATTCGACGACCAACTCTTCAATGGATTGATCGGGTAAACCGGTCTTGACCCTTTGGCGAACCAGCCCGGCGAGCTTATGCACTTGACCGGAACCATGTGAGGATGCTCATCGAGCAACTTACTGATCTCGATCACCACGTCAGCATCGATGTTCTTTGGCAATTCACACATAGGCGGGCCCTAAACATGAAGATGCGAGCAGTCTGAAAGTGATCTTGCGCACGTGCCCGCCCCGACGTGCCTGCCGGCACTACACCGCTATCGCCCTACACCAAGGGAATGCGTCAGTCAGTCCGGCGAGTCCAGAAATGTCGGCTCGAGCCGGCATCCCCTCCCCAACCCGGTGTATTCTCGCGAGCGAGCGTCCAGACCACGTCCACGGTGATCTGAACTCCGGGCGGCCATTGGCGCGCCCAGCGGTCCTGCCCCGACCTCGACTGAGATCTAGGCGGCCGTGTTCCGCGTGCGGCCGCTTGCAGTCCCTGCCCGACAAGTATGACTTTACTGCCGTAAAAAATGGCATTTGTTGCAGAGAAAACATGTGTTTAGCTCAGGAGAGCGGGACAAATATGGGCTTCCGCACATGAGCATTGGCTTCATGACCTCAGCTGCAACCGGCAGTAAAAAGCGCCTCGGGCTCGTTGACCTTTTGTTAACCTAAAACTTCTTGCCGCGGTTGGCCGAATCGGAGCTTAATGGCGCTTGTTGAGTGGATTGCTTACAAAAAGCGCCAATTCAGGTTTTGACGAGAAATGAACATTGCCATGCGGCTGCCACGCTTCGAGTTCGATAACACGATCATCGAGCAGGGCGAAGAGATATCGCGGCGACTGAATCAGCTTCGTATGGAGAAGTTCCCGCCCAATGCGACCAAGACCCTCCGGTCCTTTTCGATGGCGGAGGTAGCCCACTATCTCGGAGTATCGCAGAACAATCTGAAGCGCCTCCATCTGGAACGCAAGGGCCCCCTGCCCGAGCAGATACCGTCGGGACGCCGATCCTATACCGCCGAGCAGATGCTTGAGCTGCGTCATTTCCTGGACCGACACGGCAGGACCGAGGTCAAGAAATACGTCCCGCACCGCAAGCCTGGCGACAAGCTCCAGGTTGTCGCTGTCGTCAACTTCAAGGGTGGCAGCGGCAAGACAACCACCGCAGCTCACCTCGCCCAGCATCTAGCTCTGACGGGCCATCGCGTCCTTGCCGTCGATCTCGACCCGCAAGCCTCGCTGTCCGCCTTGCATGGCTTCCAGCCGGAACTTGATCGGAACCTCTCTGTATATGAGGCGATCCGTTATGACGACGAGCGCAAGCCGATCTCCGACGTGATCGTGCCGACGAATTTTCCCGGTCTGGATATCATTCCAGCCAGTCTTGAACTGCAGGAGTATGAGTACGACACGCCGCTCGCCATGCAGGACAGAACGTCGAACGTAGGTCGCCAGTTCTTCACCAGGCTTGCAGGGGCGTTATCGGAGGTGGACGACCGCTATGACGTCGTGATTGTCGATTGCCCTCCGCAACTCGGCTATCTGACTTTGACGGCGATGTCGGCGGCGACATCTGTCCTCATCACGGTTCACCCTCAAATGCTCGACCTGATGTCCATGAGCCAGTTCCTGCTGATGCTCGGCGGCATCTTGAAGACCATCAAGGCGGCCGGTGCAGCAATCGAGCTCGATTGGTTTCGCTACCTGATCACGCGCTACGAACCGACAGACATCCCGCAGGCGCAGATGGTTGGCTTCATGCAGTCAATGCTGGCTGGCCAGATTCTGGAAAATCCGATGCTCAAGTCGACGGCCATTTCGGATGCGGGGCTGACGAAACAGACACTCTACGAGGTCGAGAAGTCGTCCTTTACCCGCTCTACCTACGACCGCGCACTGGAATCACTGGATGCGGTGAACTCAGAGATCGCGACGCTCATCCATCGCGCTTGGGGGCGGTCATGACGGCGGGTTTTACGGCAGTAAATAATGGGAATTTTAGTCGTGAAATCAGTCGACTAACCGAGAATCGGAGCGATTGAATGGCACGCAAGGACATATTTGGCAGCGTTATGGGCCCCGCGGCGTCGGTCGCGAACGTCAAGGACGTCTCAGCCTATGCCGCTCGCGGCGCTTCCCGCTCGATTATGCAGTCGTTCGAGGAACTCTCGAAGAGTTCGGTCGTCGATCTCGATCCGGCATTGGTCGATACGTCATTCGTTTCCGACCGCATGGACGATGACGATGAGGCTTTCCAGGAACTGCTGGCAGCTATTCGTGAGAGAGGGCAGGATTCGCCGGTTCTGGTCAGGCCTCACCCCGAGGTTTCGGGCCGCTTCCAAACCGTCTTTGGCCACAGGCGCGTCAGGGTCGCGCGCCAGTTGGACCGACCGGTCCGCGCCGTCGTCAAGAAGATGGACGATAGGGACCATGTCATCGCCCAAGGCCAGGAGAACGCCGCCAGAGCCGATTTGTCCTTCATTGAGCGAACGCTTTTTGCAGACCGCATTCTCAAGCGAGGCCATTCCCCGGATACAGTGAAATCAGCTCTTTCGCTCGACGACACGACTTTCTCGAAGATGCGTTCTGTGATCAGCACCATTCCAGAGCAGGTGATTGTTGCGGTGGGTGCGGCCAAGGGCATTGGCCGAGACCGCTGGTGGCAGCTTGCCAAGCTCATGGAGCATCCTGGTGCTGCGGCGAGGGCAGCCGAGTGCGTGGCAATCGCGGATTTCGCGCAGTCAGGCGGTGAGGCCCGTTTTGCCCGTCTGTTCGACTTTGTGAGCGCCCCGGTGAAGCGCCCGCAGGCGGCATCGAAGCCCCAGGAGCGGGCTTGGGTACCCCAGGATAAATCAGTTCGAGCCAAGATCACCGACACGGGAAAAGTGTTCACGCTTGCCTTGAAATCCAAGGAAGCGTCGCCCTTCGGCGCATTCATTGCCGGCAAGCTCGATGAGCTTTTCGAAGCTTTTCGGGAGTCGGAAATGGCGAAGAAAACAGGAGACTAAGACCGCAAAAGAAAAAGGCCCCCGAACGTCACCGTCGCGGAAGCCCTTCTCAAGTCTGTAGCAAGCTGAGAATCGCACTTCCCCGAATCACTGTCAAGAGTCGTGGTGCCGTTTCGGCGAGCAGATTTCTTTTGCCTGATTGAAAGGTGAGGGAAATGGAGAGTGGGTATGGAACGACGCCTTTTGGGCGGCGGCCGATGACGCTTGCGCTGGTGCAAGCGAACGCGGCATCACGAGAGATTCCTGATGGAGCCCTCGTCGAGAAGTGGCAGGTCTATCGTTGGTTGTGCGAAGGCAAGGTTGTCGTAGGTGTGGGAGATCGCGCTCTGGCCGTGCTGAGCGGGCTCTTGTCCTTCTATCCGGACGACCAGATCAGCGAGGAGAACGGTCTGATGGTCTTCCCCTCGAACGCACAGTTGTCACTGCGCACACACGGTATGCCCAGTTCCACATTGCGGCGACAACTGGCCGAGCTGGTGAGTTGCGGCCTGATCATCCGCCGCGACAGTCCAAATGGCAAAAGGTTCGCCCGGAAAGGGAAGGGTGGCGCCATTGAGGAGGCCTTCGGATTCTCACTGGCGCCGCTGCTGACACGGGCCGCTGAGTTTCAGCGTGCTGCCGAACAGGTGCGCGCCGACAGCCAGGCGCTCAGGCTAATGAGGGAGCGGATAACCCTCCATCGTCGCGACATCCACAAACTTGTCGAGGCCGCGATCGAGGAGGGCGTTCCTGGCAACTGGGAGGCCGTCTGGAGACGGTTCAGAGCCATTGTAGATGCAATCCCGCGACGGGCAGGGCTGTCCGAACTGAAGGCGATCGTTGCCGAATTGACCAGACTTCATGACGAAGTGGATATGATGCTGGAAAACTTCATGAATTCCATGAATCCTAGCGCCAATGAGTCCCAAAATGAGCGGCAGCAATCTGATTCAAACACAGACTCCATTTTTGTATTTGAACCGGCTTTCGAGAAAAGCAGGGCGGCGGTCGAGCCAAGCCAGGCAGCCGCCGAGAAACCGAAGAGCTATCCGATCGGACTGGTGCTGAAAGCCTGCCCGGAAATTTCAGACTATGCCGTGCAAGGCATTGGAAATTGGCGCGATTTGATGATTACCGCCGTCCAGGTACGAGGCTACCTTGGTATTTCGCCCTCAGCATACGAGGAGGCTTGCCATGTGATGGGCCAGGAGACCGCCGCCATCGTGATTGCCTGCATCTTGCAAAGGGCGCAGCACATCAACTCGGCGGGCGGCTACCTGCGGGTTCTAACCGAAAAGGCAAGGGCAGGGGAGTTTTCGGTCGGGCCTATGCTGATGGCGGCGTTGAAGGCGAACGCTGTGACAGCAAAAATGGCCGGGTAGCCGTTGGCGGATCGGTCCGCGCTGATGCGGGGCTTGCATAGCGCATCATGTGAGACGATGTTTTGCCTCACATGGAATGGAGCGTGAGATGCTGGCGTTTGGAGATGTCGCCGACGTGTTGGGGCTGCCCATTGAGGAGGTGGCGTTGCGGTCGCCTTTCGGGCTGATCTCCCGGATCGAGAATGGACTTCCCATCGGGGCGCTCGAGCGCGTTGCGCATCTTCTGGCGCCTGGCGATTCTCAGTTCAAATACCGACTGATCTCCAAGGCGACCTACGAGCGGCGCAAGGCGGCACATCGTCTCTCGTCGGACGAGGGCACACGATTGGCCCGCGTCTGGAGTCTTGCTGTCGATGTCTGGCAGAACGAAGAGGAAGCGCGCGATTTCTTGTTTCGGCCGCACCCGTTGATTGAGGACAAGCGACCGATCGACATCGTTATCCTGAGCGAGTTCGGCGCCGAAATCGTGGTCGATATCCTCGCAGGTCTGAAGTACGGCAGGGCTGCGTGACGGCGCAGACTCTCGATCGCAGGCTATCGTCCTTTCGTATCGGTGGTCCGGCCGGCACCTACCGATCTTGGATGCGACCGGTTCGACAATCGCCAGGGCGATGGAACACCCGCGGATGTCCTATCATCTACACGAGCGAGCACTATTCGACGGCCCTGTTGGAAAAGCTGGTACATGGCAGTGGCCGCCTGCCGCCCAACCAGCACGACATCGAAATCTCGATCCCGCGCGAACTCAGCTACAAGGTCTTTTCGCAGCCGTCACTGCCCGGCTGGGACACCATGCCGGCGACCGTGAGCAAGGCATTTGGCGAAACCTGGTGTTTAGAACGGCGCAGCGTCATCCTGCTGGTGCCGAGTGTCGTGGCGCGTCTCGATTGCAATGTGCTGATCAATCCGGCGCATCCGGAGTTTCGAGGATCCAGACAGGTTTGCACCAGCCCGTCTACTGGGACAAGCGGCTGTTTGGCGCGTAACGGAGAACAGGAGAGGCTTTCTGTCGGCTGCAACCGGAGGCCGCGCGCACGCCGCGACAAGCGCGGCTGTCTCGGAACCAACAGTCCTGGAGCTGAAGCCGTAAGCTGTGATGTGTCGGATCGATCTGCGACTCAGACGATTATCCGCGCCGCTCGCCCGAGCGTGCGTTCGGCATCGTTGTAGTAGTTCGACGCCTGTTGCACCGAGCGATGCTGCGACTGCTGCATGGCTTCGGGCAGCGGAATGCCGCGGCGGGCGGTTTCGGTGAGATAGCCGGAGCGAAGGCCGTGGGCGGAAAACGCCGTTGGGTCGAGCCCGGCCTCGGCGACGCGGCGTTTCAGGATTAGATTGACCGCCTGCGGCGTCAGCGCGCGTTTTTCAAGATTGCCCCAACGGTCGATGCCGCGAAACACAGCGCCTTCGGTGACGCCGGCGCGCTCGAGCCAGTCCTTCAAAACCAACACCGGACGGCCGACGAGCAGAACGAACGCGTCGCTTTCGGCTTGTGTAGTCTTGGTGCGGCCAAGTCGGATCGACAGGCACGGCAGCTTATCGCCGTCGGGATTCTTCGGATTGGCCGGCACGGGCTCTTCTTCGACGATCTGCTCGAACCTGAGCGAAGCCATTTCGCTGCGGCGGCGGCCGCCCGACGCGAAGGCGGTGATGAGAAGGGCGCGGTCGCGCACGTCCACGAGGCGATCGCCGGCGCAGGCTTTAAGCATGACGGCCAGAATATCGGCGGTCACCGCCTTTTTGCTCTTGCGGCCGCGGGGACGGGCGCTGGCGCGCACCGCCAGTTTTACGGCGCTCTGCAGCCCCGGCCCATTGAATTTTCCCCTAAGACCGCGCCACTTGGTCAGCGTCGACCAGCTCGACAGACGCCGGCGCACGGTGGCGGGCGCGTGCGGTCCATCGCTGCGCAAAAGCCCTTGGGATTTCAGCGTCGCCGCAACGTCTTCGGGCATGCCGTGCGCTGGATCGGTCTCGCGTTTCGCGAAATCCCACAAATGGTGGGCGACGAATTTTATCAAAAACGCCTCCGGCGCTGGCCAGGGCAGCGGCTGCCCGGTCGCGGCGAGCGCCCAAGCCTCAAGATAGCCGAGGTCGGAGGCCAGCGCCCGCAGAGAATTTGCGCCGATGCCTTCTTTAGCCAGATGGCGCAGGGTGGCGACGTCGTCATCGGTCAAAAGCCCGGCGAGAAAATCGCGACGGTCGAAGGGCAGCACGGAATCGAGCGCGTCGAGGGCTTCGGCCCGTCTCGCGACGATTTCAGCGGTCTTGGCGTTGGCAAGCTGCCCTGTCATTAGCTTGGTTCCATCTGGTTACCGCCCGATATTTGCGAAAAGCCCGTAAAGCCCGTATATTCCGGAACAAAGGAGTTTTGGCCATGACCACCACCGTCACCGCCGCCGCCGTCTCGAAAAACTTTGGCGCCTATCAGGATGCCGCGGTCCGCGATCCGGTCATCATCACCAAGAATGGCCGCCCGCGCACCGTGCTGCTGGCCTACGAGGATTTTGTCCGGCTGTCGAAGCGCGACCGGCGGGTCGAACCGACAGCGGAGCTCAGCGCGGACGAAATCGCTTCGGTCGAAGCCTCCGAAATGGAGCCGGGTTTTGACCATCTCAACGACGAGCTCTCTGGGGCAAAACCCTCTGGGTCAAAAAATTCTCCGGGGCAAAAAGCCTGACGGAAAAAAATGCTGCCGGCTGAAATCAAGGTCGGCCATGTCTTCGGTTATTCCTATCTCTGGCGTTGGCAACACCGCGAGGGCCGCGAAGAAGGCGGCAAGGATCGGCCCTGCCTGGTGCTGGCGCTGGTCGCCATGCAGGAGGACGGCACTCCGGTCGTCCGTGTCCTGCCGATCACCCACACGCCGCCGTCCGTTCCCGCTGATGCCATCGAGATCCCGACCGCAGTCAAGCTGCGCTTGCGGCTTGACTGCGAGCGGTCGTGGATCGTTTTGACGGAAAGCAACCGGTTCGCCTGGCCAGGCCCCGACATCCGGCCGCTGGAGACGGAGAGCGGCTATTACGGGCCGCTGCCGCCGGCGTTGTTTGCCGCGGTCAAGCGCCGGTTTGTCGCCATCGCGACAGGCCAGGCGCACACCAGCACGTCGCGTACGGCGTGACGTCGGCAGGGCAGGGGCAGTCTCCATTAAGGCGTCTTCCAAGCGGGTTTCTGCCGCCCTCGCGGCCGGTGCTCGCGCCGAATCTAGCGCCTTTGGACTGCCAAGGCCATCACTATCGATAAGAGGTGATTATCGATAGTGTTATTTCTCCCTGAACAAATACGACGTAAGTCCAGGTAGATGCCCACTAGCTTGACCAACGCGAATCAGCCATCATGAAAACAATGGCTTACGCGCTCGACAAACTGCGCTTGGAAACCCTGATCGGGCCGGTTGCCCGCGCGACCGAGGTTTTGGTGCGCCTCGACGAGCGGATCGCCCGTTCGCCGATCCGCGACGGCTTGGTCGAGCGCCAGCATTTTGCCGACGCGGCTTCCGCGCTCTGGCTCGAGGGCGAACTCGTCCACCTCGAGGACCTGGTCCTGCACGACGCCCACATGGAC
>NZ_RZRT01000041.1:0-57454 GCF_003998295.1 Mesorhizobium sp. M7A.F.Ca.US.011.01.1.1 | reverse complement strand
TCAGAAACGCACCGTCGAGGACACGTGGCGCCACATCGGCCACCTCGTCGAAACCATCGAGGCAGCCGAATGCAAGAACTACTTCGAAAACGCAGGCTACGCTTCCGTCAAAATATGAAACGCTCTAGTAGGCATCCGCCGATTGGCGCGGCGCCTCGATCTCGGCCATCTGGATGCCCATTTCGACAAAGGCGGAAAGAACGGCAAAGCGGTCCGCGAGTGCGACACGTGCCAGTCCGGCCAGAACACCAGCATTGACTGCATGGGCGGCAGGAAACGGCTGCAAGGCCGATGGTGGTTCTGCGCCGGCAGCAGATCCGCCAGCAACAGAACCATTGTCACGCCATCCTGCCGCCAAGGCAATCCAGGCGCCCGGCGTTGTCGGCGGCGTTGCCTCTGCCTGGCTCACTGCGGCGCGGTGGCGGGGGCTGTCCGGTTCACTGACCCAGTCGCGAACATGGGCGAGCAATTCGTGATCCGTCCCATCGAGCAGCTCGCTCAGATGGCTCAGGCATTCATGCGCCCACCAGACCGCGGCCCGATCGGGGAGCAGGTAGGCACAGAACGTGATCGCCTCCTCGGGAACGCGCCCGGCGAGCAGGCCGCGGCAAAACTCGATCGATGGCTGTTCGGTTGGAAGCGTTCTCATCTCCCGGGCAATACCGGGACAAGCCATGAAGAGATCCCGTGCCGTCTTGAATCGAAGCTCATTGGCCATGACCGCCACGCTTTCATCGAGAAGCTCTAACCACTCAAGCCCCAGGCGCGGCGCGGGTCAAGTCTCTACCGGTAACGCTGCAAAAACTGCCGGCACTGCCGTATCCCTGGCGTTTATCGACAGACAATTGCCCCGGAGTTTGGTATGATCATGCCATCGAAATCGGATGCTCAATAGGAGTAACCGCTATGCAGTGGGGCAGTTCAGCCTTTGTGTTGGCGGTCGTGTTTTTCTCGACCCACGCTTCCGCCGACCCCGTTCAGAAATCAGAAGACATCGTGAAGTTTTTTGCCGGCGCCGCCGACCTCGGTAAGTCGCGAGGAATTTGTGTAGGAACCGAGGAAGAGTGCAAGAGCAAGACCAAGGCAAAAGACGCGCCGGCCGAAAAATCCAGCCTCGATATGCTGATCAATTTCGGGTTGGACTCGGCCGAACTCGACCAGACAGCGCGCAGTGAACTCGACGAGTTCGCCAAGGCCTTGAAGGACAGGCGGCTGAGCACATTCAACTTCGTTGTCGAAGGCTACACCGACGCCACCGGCACGGTCCACTACAACGAGGGCCTGTCGCAACGGCGAGCGCAATCGGTGGCAGCCTTCCTGACGGCCAATGGTGTCGAGGCCGCCCGCATCAACCCGATCGGCATGGGCGAAAAGAATCCGCGCAGCCCCAACCCGTACGATCCGGCCAACCGACGTGTGGAAATGCGGATAAAGACGCAATAGCGCGCGCTGCCGTCACGGTTTGAGCACGCCACCCACAGCCACACCGGTGCCGAAGATCAGCGCTTTGGTGAGGAAGTCGTTGTTATCCCGGGGCGGCGGAAGATCATCATCCTGCCGCACCACGGTGTCCCGGTTGCGCCGCTTCTGAACGACCTGCTGTTGTTTGCGGGGTTTCTGTGCCACCGGTCTCTGCGTGCGGACCTTCTTTACCACCTGTTTTTTCGGCTGGGTCGCACGGGCCTGATCGGCAGCATATCTGGCGCGCACGGTTTCCATCATAGGATCAGTCTGGATCACGAGGAATGCAAGTTGCTCGCGTGTCAGATAGGTGGTCTGCGGCAGGCCGTTCTCCGCTTGCCAGACACCGATCGCCTGACGGGTCTGTGGGCCAATGTTTCCGTCGACGCGGCCAAGCTCGTTGCCCAACGCTTCGATGCGCAATTGCAGGTCGATGCGACCCTGGCGGTCAAGGCCAATGGCACTTTCCGTCAAGTCGGTGCCCGGTGTCTGCTTCACCTCGTCCGGGACGCCGACCGAGGTGCGCACCGCGGAGCCGGAACTGGCGTTCGCCTGGTCCGTATCGAGTGCCGCGACCTGCCGATTCCGGGCTTTTGGGTCATTCAATTCGTCGATGTTCAGCCGCGCCACCGTGGCGAAGCGGCCGTTTGGAAACTGCTCGAGATAAGCCTCGTAAAACGGCACCGAGTTGCGCTTGGAGGCTTCATCCCAGAGCCGCTGCTCGACTTCCCACGACGGAGGATCGCTGGCGACAGGAGCAGGAGCGGATGTCGCTGCGGCGTTCGATGCGTCGGCCACTGGTTTTACGGCAGGCGCCGCCGCCGCGACGGGGTTTCCAATGAACACCTCGCGCCCCAGCGACGCGTTGTGCCATGGCCGCTGGCGACCTTGGGTGGCCTCGCTCACTTCGCCGCGCACCCGCGTCAGCGCGCTCTGGATCTCGACGCCGGGTTCGGTCAGGTGCCTGGCGAGTGCGGTGGAGTAGGGGCTGTTGACGCCGTTGCCGTCAAAAGCGATGGCGCCCGGATCTGTGGCATACGCAATCAGGATGCCACCCGTTCCAACGCCCTCTGATTTTGCTTCGATAGGCGCCAGGCCGGATCCCAAAGAGCGCGACTTCGGTAACGATGCGGCCAGCGTCCTGGCGAGTGGATTGTCGCGACAGGCATCGAGGATGAGGACGCCAACCGCCGGGTCGGATGGCAACGCCGCCATGAACTCGTCGATCTGAACGGTGCGTGTCTTGAGATAGGCGGGCGACGTCAACTCGGCGTCGACCGGAATAAGGAAATTCTTGCCGTCGACCTGCATGCCGTGACCGGCATAGAAAATGACCGCGAAGTCGGCGTCGTAGGATTGTTCGGTGAACCGGCTGATGAGGCTGTGCATGCCGGCATTGTCCTGGTCGACCCCTTCGATCACCTCGAAGCCGGCATTGCGCAGCGTCGATGCGATGAGGTGGGCATCGTTGGCGGGGTTGGGCAAGGTAATCGCATGGACATATTTGCTGTTGCCGATCACCAGTGCGACGCGTTTGGCCTCAGGCACGGCAGCCTCGGCGCCGAAGGCGGTAAGGAAAAACAGGAAAATCCCGCTCAGAAAGATTGCGAACGCTTTCATAGACCAGCCCTCCGCCCGTCTGGGCGCACTGTTGATGTCTGCGCATGCTAAATTTCATCAGCGACAGAGTCGCTGCGCCAAAAAGATGGCTCTTGGGCATATGTGATCTTAACCACAATTTTGGTTCACAACGGCCCGAAAAAAGTTAGCTATAGTAACACTTGGCAGCAGGAACACCAATAGTCCGAGCGACTGACGCCATGGCGGGCAGGTTCAAAGCGTATTCTGAATCGAGATTATGAGGGCGATGACGGCCTGCTTGTATTTCTCGAACTCCGGCGATGTCTGGCGGATCTCCGTTGTCGTTGTCTGCGGGCTGGCGTCAGTTGCCCTCCGAGCAACCTTTTGGCCCATTTTCCTTTCTGCCCAGTCCACGACATAGCCGGCGGTCTTGGCCGTGAGAAAGGGGTTGGCTTGAATGACGGCGGAACCGAGCACGGCGCTCAATTGCGCCGAACCCGACGCCGACAGCACTTGATGCGCGCCTTCCATGCCCAGGAAATGGCAGAGATAGAGCCGGCCGGCTGTGATCTGGTGACCGCGTGCGCGAAGATAGGCTTCGCCTTCCCGCGCCAGATTTCGCACCATCTCGCGTGAGATCGTGGCGTCGTAGCGCAGAGCGAGCAGGTCGGCCGTCGATAGCGTTCGTGCCAGTTCAGGGCGGTAGGTGTTCATCATCCGGATCCAGGTCTTGGTTATGAACTGGCCGGCCCCGGTTGCCGACGAATTCGGGTTCTTGGCGCGGGCGCTGCCGCCGCTTTCGACATGAACGATCCGATCGGTCAGCGTTTCGACGGCGACATCGCCGGATTTGCCAGAATTGCCAGTATCATAGGTGGCGACCGCGGCGGTCACCGTGCCCAGCGGATCGATCGCCTCGCCATTCTGATAGAGTTCGAAATGCAGATGCGGCCCGGTCGAGAGGCCGGTGGTGCCGATATAGCCGATGATGTCACCGGCCTTCACCTTTGTGCCGACACCGCTTGCGATCGCGAATTTCTGCATATGCGCGTAGCGCGTCTCGCGTCCGTTGGGATGCGCAATCTTCACCAAATTGCCGTAACCGCCGCCATCGCCCTGGAAGGTGATCTCGCCGTCGAAGGCGGCTGCGATCGGCGTACCCACGGGGGCCGCCCAATCGACGCCCTTGTGAATGCGAACCACGCCCAGAATTGGGTGCTTGCGTGGACCGAAGGTGGACGTCATGACCCCGTTGACCGGCGTGACCATGCCGTTGGTGACCGTCAGCGAGCGAACCTGATCATCGCCGGTAACGCATGCAAACTGACCGTCACTCTGCTGGAAGACGAAGCATTCGAGGTTCTTTTCAGTACCCTGCACACCCACATACAGAACGCGTCCGTCGGTCTCGCTCTTGCCGCGCGGCGTTTGCGAATAGATCAGGACAAGGCGCT
The DNA here is from genome assembly GCF_003998295.1 of Mesorhizobium sp. M7A.F.Ca.US.011.01.1.1. Classification (NCBI taxonomy): domain Bacteria; kingdom Pseudomonadati; phylum Pseudomonadota; class Alphaproteobacteria; order Hyphomicrobiales; family Phyllobacteriaceae; genus Mesorhizobium; species Mesorhizobium sp. M7A.F.Ca.US.011.01.1.1. The sequence continues at coordinate 52,958 of NZ_RZRT01000041.1, read as the reverse complement.
GGTCCTCGCTGGCGAAGGCGTCCAGATCCTGTCCTCTCGACAGGTACATGATCGCTTCGCCGATCACGCCGGTCGGAACTTTGTTGCGCGCCGCCGTCGAATAGATTGCGTCGAGCAGGCGGTACTGCCTTTTGTGCGTGCCTTCCTCCGGTGCACCGGAGTAGTTGAACAGATCTTCGCGGACCCAGGGATCTACCCCCGATACGAATGCGCCCGCTGCGTTGCGCGTCAGCGTGCCGACAAAGACGTTCTTGGCGTAGATCGACACCTGCATGAGCGACATTGTTGTCGTCTCACGCGTCGGCCTGAAACCGCGCATGGCGACGACATAACCGGGTTCCAGGCCTTCCCGGTTGAAAAGCGCCTTCAGGGCTTCGTCCGCCAGCTTGGCGTCCTCGGCGGAGAAATGCGCATCGAGTGCAACACTGTCCAGGCTGCGGTCGTTGAGGATTTTGACGAACGTGTCTTCGGTCGCCTCGAACCGCTGATACTCATTCGTGACGGTGGCCACACTCGTGTTGTTTTCGATCTGTGTCTTCTGGAATGCGGGCAGGGCTGCCTCGCCGGCATCGATTGTTTCACCCCAGCCGGCTTCGGGATCGTCGGTGCCCATCTGCTGCCCTGCAGCAGCCGGAGCCTCGTTGGGAGCAGGAGTGGGCTGTAGATCGTTCTGCAGGTCCCCCGCCGGTGGTTGAAGATCGTCCTGCAGATCGTTGGACGGTGGCGGGGCGGTCTGCCGTTGCGCCTGGAAGAATGCGAAGTCCTCCTGTGTCGACGGTATCGTCGTCATGAATTTTTCGCTGGCGCTGAGCATCACATCCGACAGGATTTCGATCTGCGGCGAAACCCCGGCCTGATCGAGATCCGTCGGTCTCGCGATCGAATGGCCCTTCGGCGTGGCGGCGTCGGGGGCAAGGGTAATCCACATCGGGTCCCCGGCAAGGTCGATGATGGCAGGCACATAGACCGATGCATCGGCCGGCACGTCGTCCACCCCTTCGACCGCGTGAAGTTCTTCGTCTTCGTCGCCGAACGACCAATAGTCCGCGGTAAGGTAGAAGCCCGCGGCGATCGACAGCACGACAATCGCGGCAAGACCGGCAAGCAGCCGGCGCCAGAGCTTGCGTCTGCGAAGCGCAAGGCGCGCCTGCTTCTTCTGCCTGAAGCTCGTGTCGATACTGTGCGTCACGGGCTGTTTCCGGTCAGAAAGAATGTCCACCGGACCTGTTCAAGCGTATCCACCTCGAGAAATTGCGCCGCGATATGGCCGCGCTGCCAGCATTCGTCGATGCCGCGGATCGAAAAACGCCGCCGCTCGATGCACATCTCGGTCGACCCGGTCAGGATCGCATGGCCAAAGACGTCTGTCGCGTAGACGTAGATGTAGCGGTTTGTCAGTTCCTCGCGGATGACGTTCACGCATTGATTTGCGCCGATAGTCCACCAGCCGTCGGTCTGGTCCGCATTGTCGACCTTCTGGCCGACGGCGAGATTGACGACGTCGAGTGTCTGGTTGCAGACCGTGAATTCGGCGTGTGCTTCGCTGGACGCCAGCACGGCCAGCAATGCCGCTCCCGCCATGACGGCAAGTTTCATCCGGCCTGTCAGGGCGAGCAGGGCTCGAGCTGGATCGCGCTGCCTTACGGGCAGGTCGGCAGACGAGTGAGGCAAACACGCGCGGCGGAGTTCCATCGGGCGCCCATGCTATCCGCCGAGCCGAAAGTACTTGGCAGTGGCTGAAAATTGCGATCCGTCGGTTTCGATCTCTTCGAGAATTTTGGGCAGCAGCACCGAGGCCGGCGTCGGCGTGGAGAACGCAGCCGCCTGAATATCCTGAGGACCCGTGATCACCATTATGATCTGCGGCACTGCTTTTCCGGCGGCCTTGTCGGCGGCGCCGAGACCGATCGGGATGCTGAAGGTAGCCTTGTCCGATTGTACGACGATACGGTCATCGAGATTGAACACCATGCCCTTGTGATCGATCAGCAGCACGCTGGAAATCAGCCCGCCGCGCGTCACCAGCGTGCCGCCGATCGGCGTACCGTTCGGCACCGATGTCCGGTCGAGAACAAGCTGCGGCTTGTCGGCCGCGGCCTGCCCCAGAAAGCGCAGAAAGTTGGTGACTTCGCATTGGCTCGGCTCAATGAGGCGGACGCTGATGTCCGGCTCGACATGGAATTTTGCCTGGAAATCACCCAGCATCCGTTCGAATGGCTGGACCGCCGTACCAAAACCTTCGATCGCGGCGGCCTTGTCGGTTGACGATGTCATGTTGGCGTAGAAACAGTCGCCGCCGCCGAAGTCGCGAACCCAGGAGACTCGTTGCGCGATGTCGTCGACGACCGGGGGTATCGCCGGTTTGGGGACGTTCAAGGCGACGACGGCCTGGTCCGGCTGTTTGGCTGGCGGTGACGAGGCGTTTTGGCCCTCGGCGTTCGCGGCATCCGCCTGGCTCGCAGAGGGCGTTGGTACGGTCGCCTCGGGCACCGCCGGCTGGTTGATCTGCGGCTCGGGCTTTGGGGCCTCCACAGTCTTCGGCTGGGTCAGCGGTGGCGTTGAGACCTTCTCGGCTGGCGGGGTTGGAGCTGTAGTCTCAGGTGCCGGAGCCGACGTTTGATTGTTGCTGGCCATCGTATCCGGCTGGGTTGCCGGCGCTGTCTTTTCCGAAGGCTGCGCGTCCGTTGCAGAAGGCTTCAAGGGGGCCTGGGTTTGCGGGGGAGCAATGGGCTTCGCTGGCTCGGGCGCTTGCACCGGCTTTGCATCTGCCTGGCTTTCAGCCGGCGGCGCGCTCGCCTCTGTTTGCGGTTGCGCTTCCATTGCCGGCGGCTTCGGGGGTTCCTCGGCCGGCGAGCGGGCTTCGGCGGGCTGATTTTCGGCCGGCGCTACGTTGGCTTCCGGCTGCGCTGGCGGAACCGGCTTTGCCGGCTCCGGGGCGTTCGCGACTTTGTCCGCCGGGATCGGCTTTGACGTTTCCGCTGCAGGCTTTGATGGTTCGGCCGCGGAAAGCGATGTCTTGCCGGCCGTCGGCGTTGCCGGCGTCATGAAGCCGCTCAGATACAGGCCCGCGCCTGAGACGACAGCCAGCGTCGCCAAAGCAGCGAGCGCAACGGTTCGGGTCTTCGTGGATTTTCCGGGCAGACCCGCAGTGACCGCGCGAGGAGGGCCGGCGACCGGCGAAAGCCGCGGTTCGGACAAAAGCGCGGGCCGGACATGCGGGACGAAGCGCTGCTCGCCCAGGCCGGCTGCCATCGGCGCGTTGTGTGCCGCGACATTGGATGGCTGGGGCTGGCCCTTGGGATCAGGAGCAAGGGTTTGCCCGGCAGGCGGCAAAGCCGGCCGGTTGCGGGGTGTGAAGGACGTCGGCGGCGTTGTTCCTTCGTCTTCGCCACGCGTCATCCTGGCGATATCAGCCATGCTGGCCGGCCGGTCTTGCGGATCCGGCTGCAGCATGGCTTCAACCATGCCGCGAAAATCGTCGTCGATGTCGGAAAGATCAGGCACGGCCCGGCGCTTTTCGATGATCTCGAATTGCGATCCGCTCATGTCGATCGGCTTGCCGCGCAGAGCGGCAGCCAGCACCAGCCCAAGGCTGTAGATGTCGGACTGCTCGCTGACGTCGCCGCTGAACAGCCCGAGCTGTTCGGGTGAAACGTAGTTGTATTTTCCCGCGAACTTTCCGCCGATCAGCGTCTCCCCACCCACCGTCGCTGATCGCGCGATGCCGAAATCGATGATCTTTGCGCGGTCGACCCGGCCCCCCGGCAGGATGATGTTGTCCGGCGAGAGGTCACGATGGATTGCTCCCGCTTGATGCACAGCGCTCAATCCGGATGCGAGGCGATGACAGAGCTTGCGAACCTCTTCCGCCGGCATAGGACCACGTCGCATGATGTCGTACAGCGACTCGCCGTCGACGAATTCCATGGCAAGGTAGGGGCGGCCGATCCCGGGGTCGATGGTGAAGACGTGGTATCGCACGACCGCATCATGCGACAAATGGTTGAGGATCGAGGCCTCCTTGCGGAACAAGGACAAGATCGTCTGGTCACGGGCAAACTCGGGCAGGACGATCTTGATCGCGACGTGGTCTCCGGTCTGGATGTTGTGGCCACGGTAGACCTCGCCCATGCCACCGAACGCGATCCGCTCGTCAAGTTCATAGATGCCGCTGAGCTGCGTGCCTACGGCGGTATTGGCCACCTGCGGCGATATTCGCGTCTTGTCGTCGGCGCTCATCGGCCTCGGCCCTCCGCTCCGGACAAATCAGGGCGAAGCGGTTGTCCGTCGCGTCCTTTCTTGATCTTCACCAGCACAATGGTGACATTGTCCGTTCCGCCCCGCGTCAGCACGGTTTCCAACAGATTTTCACACGCGGCCCGAGGTGTTGCCGATACGACGGCGGCCTCTATCTCCGCGTCGGTGACATGCGCCGTCAGCCCGTCGGTGCTCAACACAAAAATGTCCCCCGGCATCAGTTCGCCTTGTTGGAAATCGATGACGAATTCGTCGCTGACACCGACCGCATGGGTGATGACATTGCGGCGTGGCCAGGTGAGCGCCTCGGCCGCACTGATCATGCCTCGATCGAGGAGTTCCTGCACTTCGGTGTGGTCTTTCGAAATCTGCGAGATCGAAGCGTTGCGGATCAGATAGATCCGGCTGTCGCCGGCCCATAGGCAGGCAAACCGCCCGTCCATCGCCAACAGGGCGGCGACCGTGGAACCGATGGTTATGCCGCGAGACTCCGATATGCCGCGGATCTCGGCATTGGCTCGGCTCAGCCTGTCCTCGAAGCGCGCCCGCAGATCCGGCGCGGAGCTTGCGATGCCGATCGTGGCCAGATGGTCGACAATGCTGGCCGAAGCGACCTCTCCGGCCTCATGCCCGCCCATTCCGTCGGCCACCACCCAAAGGCCGGTTCGTGGCTCGAGCAGATAGCTGTCCTCATTGTGCTCGCGCACACAGCCTTTGTGGCTCACGCCGAAACTCTCAAAGGGAAGGGCGACATCGCTCAACTTGCCACCAAGCGCTTCTCAGGCGTCCTCTGCGGTGCACTCCCGGGCACTCGCTCGCGCCACTTTGCCACAGGCTCGAACATTAGAGTATCGAAATTAAGGTCTGGACGCCCGAGGCACATGCTGGGTGTCAACGCATTGTGCGGCGCGAAGTCCATCTCAAAACGCCTTTGGACAGCTGAATCCGGAAAGTGCCGGAAGCAGGAAGGGGTTGGGGCCGGAGCCCGTCTGGACCGTATAGGTGACGTCGCGCCCGCCGATCACGAAGCGCGCTTCGACATTGCTGTCGGTGCCGGTGATGGTCGCCTTGTCCATGAGCCGCTTCAGCGCCCATGGCCCTTCGAACTTGATGCTGGATTCGCGCCCTGGCATCTCCGGCGTCAGGCTCAGACTGGCGGATCCGGAAGCCGCTCCGCTCGGCCACGTCACGGTGCTCGGCGCGTTGCCCGCCTGGTTGCTCTGGACGGTCTGGCCGTCGACATCGAGCACCGCCGCATCGGCATCGCCATGCAGTGAGAACGGCGTGAAGGTGATGCTGACCGAAGGCGCCGACCCACCCTGGGGAAAGAAGGCGATACGGATTTCGGCCGCCAGCTGGAAGTTTTTCAGTGTCGATTTCGACAGGTCGCGGCCGAAGCGCGCATCCTGTTTCCAGCTCCAGTCCTGACCGCTCATGTCGATCAGCGATGCGAGGTTTTGCGCGAAGAACCGGTCCATCAGCCCGCCAGGAGCAAACAGTTTCGCGAAATCCGCCATCGCCATGTCCTCGGCGCCAGTGCCGGAGAACGGATAACGGCCGTTGACGGCCGCCTCGCACGGAGCGGTGACCGTCTGGTCAAGCACCTGGTTCAGATTAGCTACCGAGGTCTCCGTGACGTTGCCTTCGAACTCGTCCGCCGTCGCATTGACCATTCTGGCGAGTGGTTTGGGCAGTCGTGAGGAATTGGCACGAAGGGTGGCGATCTGCAGCTGCAGATTGGCGTTGACGCGCTCCGTCTGCGAAGGCACGTCGGTCGCCAGTTGCAGGCTCTGGTAGATGTCGTGGAAATTCTGGGTCAAGGCATCGATCGGGCGGCGTCCGGCAGGGCCGCCCACCAGGGCCTGGAACGACCTGAACTGCGCTTCGATGTTGGCCCCGGGGCTCTGGTTTTGCGCTGCTGCCGATCCCGTGCCGGCACGGCTTTGTGATTTTCCGGTGGTGATTTGTATGCCGATGCGAGCCAGGCCCTTGGCCATCTTTGCTGCGTCTGGAGACTGGCCCTGAACCGTGCCTCCTTCAACCCCGGTGCTCGTGTCTTGGCCGGAAGCAGCGTCGCCCGTCAGCGCTGTTTCGTCGGCGATCGCCGTAAACAGCTGTTCGATCGGCGAGGTGGGCGAGGCGACGGCGGAAAGCACGACATAGTGCGGCTTGTCCTTCAGCATCGCTTTGAATTTCAACCCGTCGAGAACACTGTTCCACGCTAGTGCGAACTCCTTGCCGTAACGATCGAGAAGTTCGGGGCCGAGCTTGAGCAACTCCTGATCGATGCCGCCTTGCTCACCGCCGCCGCCAAGCACCCATTGGTCGTCGACGAGCATCTGCGCAATGTGTGAGAGCTGTCCGAGATAAAAATGGTTGAAGCCGTTCCAGCTATAGAGGCCGGGAACACGCAGGCCCGACAGATCGCCGCCATCGACACGCTCGAACAGCAGCTGCGCTTCCGGGCCGCCTTTGAGGGAAACGGAAAAATCATCCAGCGCTGCCGAATAAATCGCGGACTTGATCAATGCGGAGGCGCGGTCGGCAAGGCTCATGCGCCCGAGCGAGCGCTGAGCGGCTTCGATGAGCGGCTGGTTGAGTTCGAAAACCGGATCATAGGCGTCGTCCAGAGCAAGCATGGCCCGCAAATGCTTTTCGAGCTGCTCGCGCCCTTCGCGGTTGTTTTCACCGGGATACCGGTTCTGCTCCCAATCCTGCTTCATCCAGGAGACGATCAACGCGTCGTCGACCTTCGGCGCTTTGCCGCCAAGCATTAGGTAGATCTTCAACGGTTCGTAGAGCGCGGCGGGATCGGCCATCCTGGCCTGGATCGTCCGCTCGGCCTGGATCAGCAGGCGCGATCGGAACATTCGTTCCAGCGCTTGCCGGTAAGCCGTCTTGGATGCCGAAAGAAGTCTCTCCCGCTGGCTGAGGCCGAACGTCTCCTCGATCGGTGTCGGCGCGTCGCCGGTTTCGAACCCAGCCGGCAGATTGCGCAACTGGTCGAGCGGACCAATGACGTTTTCGAGGTCGACATCGGTGACCTCGGTGCTTTTGAGCAGCGCGTCCGCCGCCTGGCGATACTGGCTCATGGCCTGCCTGGTGGAGGCGATCAACGACCTGTTGGCTGTGAAGCTCAGGGCCAGGGTGCCGAGGGCGGTCGCGGCGATCAACGCGATGGCGCCAAGGCCGCCGAATCTGGCGATCGCCGCACGTCTTACGGCTGATTTGTCATACGAAACCCATCCGGATTCGGCAAAAATGACGTCCGTCAGCAGATCGTACAAAAAGAAGCTTTTGCCGCTTCCGGAAAGATGGGCGCGGGAATTGCTGCCGAAACTGCGGCCGATCGCGCCCAACACCTGATCGATTGGTGTTCCCTCTTGCGTGCCCGAAGAGAAATAGAGTCCACGCAGGCTGACATTCACCTGGCTGCGGGTCGGATCGAACAGGCTGGCGATGAAATTCGCAATTCGCTCCTTCAGCGCGCCAAACTGCGCCGGAAAGCCAAAGGCGGATATGCGCGCGACCGGATCAGCCTCTTCCTGAAGGCGGTCGGGCATCTCCTCCACCAGGCGTCTTGCCAGTGCATCGAATTCGGCCGGAGCCTCGGCGGCCATATTCTTGTTGCGATCCGTGGTCTGGAATGTCGCACCCCAGACCTTGCGTCGGCGGGGCTCGTCGAAGCCGCCGAAGTAATCCATGAACCCGGAAACCAGGTCGGCCTTGGTGAACAGCAGGTACACCGGAAACTGGATTTTCAACGTCTCGTGGATTTCCCGCAGACGGCTGCGTATCTCGACGACGTGAGCGTCAAGCTGCTGATCGTCGAGGCCGATGAGATCGGCAAGGCTGATCGCCAGGATGACGCCGTTTATCGGTTGCCGTGGGCGGTATTTCTTGAGCAGCGACAGGAAAGCGAGCCAGCTCTTGCTGTCGCTCTGAGCATTGGATTCCTGCGTCGTGTAGCGCCCGGCGGTGTCGATCAGCACGGCCTGGTCGGTAAACCACCAGTCGCAGGCGCGTGTTCCGCCAACGCCGGCGACCGGCTGGGCATCACCCGAACCGGCCAGCGGAAAATTCAGGCCCGAATTGACCAGTGCCGTTGTCTTGCCTGCCCCGGGCGGACCGATGATGATGTACCAAGGGATTTCATAGAGGAAGTTGCGCTTGCCGCTCGACCGTTTGAGCGCGGCGATCGCCTCGTTCATTCGCGTCTCGAGCATCGGCGAATCGTCATCCCTGTCGTCGTTGCGGGCAACGGCCGTCTCCAGCGCCTTTTGCACCTTGCGCATCCGCCGGAAACGCAATCCATAGAAGAGCGCCAGGGCTGCCACGATCACGCAGATGATTGTCGCGCGCAGCCACGCTGGCCCGAGAGGACGGCTGTCGGCGAAGCGGACCAAAGGTCCGGCAAACCACACTGCCGCCGAAAAACCGGCCAGCGCGATCATGCTGAATATCCGCAGCAGCCAACGCGTCATCGGCGCTTCCAACCGGCCGTGCTCACAATGTTTCCTCCTTGGCGATCATCACATCGACACGGCGGTTCCTGGCGCGGCCTTCCGGCGTCGCATTGTCGGCGATCGGCTCGTCCTCGCCCTTGCCGTCGACGGTCAGTCGCGAGGGATCGCTGAACTTCGGTGCCATGATTGTTTCGACGGCCTTCGCCCGGGCGACGGAGAGATCGAAGTTGGACTTGAACGGGCTCGATTTTCGCGGCTTCACATTGTCCGTATGGCCGACGATCCTGATCGGCCCGCGCTCGAGTTCCAGGGCGGCGGCGATATCAGCGGCTATGGACTGGAACTCTGGTTTTGCCTCGGCCCGGCCGGACTGGAACAGCACGAGATTGTTGATTTCAACGACGATGAAGTTGCCCTTCGTGCCGACGGTCAGCCCGCCGGCTTCGACGTCCTTGGCCAGTGCCGAGCGGATGCGGTCGATCTGCGTGGCTGTGGCGGCGGGAGGGGTGACTTTCACCGTTTCCGCCAACGGCGCCACGCTGGCGCGCTCGATGGCGATCGGTGTCGATGGGTTGAGGGCCAGCAACTCGCCAGCGGTGGCATCGCCTTCATTGGTGATGAAGACCCGTAACGTGAAGAACGCCGCCGTCAGCAGTGCCGACGCCGCTGCCGCGACGACCCAGAGCGGCAGGCGTGTCGAAGACTGCGTCATCACCGCCGCCAGGCCCTGCCAGCGGGGCGAAATGTCCTCGTCGGCGCGAGGTTTGAAATAGCGAAGCGTTTCGTAGACGTCGCGCCGAACGCGTTCGAGATTGGTGTCTTCGCGCGTCAGGTCTCGATATTGGCCCTCATACCCCAGCGACAGACAGACATACATCAATTCGAGCAGATCGTAGTGCGCCTCCGGGCTGGCCAGGATCTTGTTCAGCGCTTCGAAAAAGCCTGTCCCGTTAGGCTCGACGTGGAAGAATTGCGAAAGCATGCTGTGCTGCGCCCAGGCGTCCTTGCGTGGCCAAGGCAGGTTGCCGATGAGATCATCGGCTGTTTCGCAGAGGACAAATCTCGCAATCCGCGCATCCTCTTCGGCAACACCTGCTTTCTCCAGTGCTCTGTCAAACTTGTCGATCGCCTCAGTGACATGTTCGGCCAGCGGCCCCGCTTGTCTCTCGACAGGGACAAGCCTGAACTGGCCGAACAGCATCAGCAACGGTGCGGCCGCGGCAAGGGTCGGGTTTGCCGCGGAATATCGGACACTGTCGGTGACATTGAGCAGAGCCTCCTGCCGCACAGCCGACGTCCGCGCCGCCGCGGAAGAAGTTCCCTGATAAAGCACGGTCCCGGATGTCCAACCCGGCGGTGTATGCCGGCCGATGCCGGGATCGAACACGGTCGATCCCTTGATCGGCGAGGGTTGTCCGCCATCGGCGACGGACTCCTCAGAGACGGACGCCGGCTTTCGTTCACGCCGTGGCGTGGCGCGAATGACGGTCTTGCCCGCCGGGCCGAAAGGATCGTCCTTCGAGCTCATCGTCGATCGTCCGTCCGCGCATGGCGCCCGCGATCTCGCCGGACAGGCGCAGAGCGGTTCGCGGTCAGGTAAAGCAACGGCAGGCCCTGCCGGTCAGGGCAGTGTCTTGAGGACGGTCGGCTACTCGATACTATCCCGCCGTAAGATGACATTTGCCCAGACCCCCAGGTCGATCAGCCTTACTCGCTTGGCGAATTGTCGTATGCGATCGTAATCCCGGAAACTCTTGATTGGAACCGGATACTGCGCGCCGAAGAGGTATCTTCGTCGGCTTCCCTGAAGCGCCTATTTCTGCTTGTCGGCCTTGGCATAGGCTTCGCTGAAATAGGCCAGGAATATGTCCAGCATGCCGTTCTCGTGGGCTTCCTCCATGGTCCGCCAGGTCGCGACAAAAGCATCCCAGGCCTGGCTCTTTTTCGACGAGAACGACGTCGGCGGAAGCTTTCTTCCGATCGCTTCGGGAGACAGGTCGTCAAGCAGCCGCGACAGCGCCGCCTGCATGGCGGCATAGGTGGCGAATTCGTGCGTCTTGAGATCGCGGAAGGCATCTTCGATGCTGCGCCTGGCATCGAGATAGCCGGCCCGGCGCCGTGCGAACATGATCTCGAGGATATCGTCAGTTCCCGGAACGAATTTCAGCGGGTTGTTGTCGGCGGCGCTGATCATCGTTCGCTGCGTGCTCTTGGCCAGCATTTTCGCTGCCGCGCGCGCCTTCAGCAGCAAGGTCAGTTCCTCGACCACCGTGCGCAGCACCGCGCCGATTTCGGCGGCAACTTCATGCGGATCGCGCGACTGCAGCAGTTCCGGCGAGATGCCCGCTCCGATCGCGATTGCCCGCAGCACTTCATCCTTGGTCGATAGCAGGGGCGGTTGCGACGGGAACGTCGACGCTGCACCCCGCTGCCCGGACCGTTGCTCCGTGGGATCGAAGAACGGCCCGTCTCCGAATTCCAGCGACCGGCTTGTCGCCCCCGGCATTTCCCGCTGCGTCGAACCATGGCTGGGATGACCCGTCGCGGCGCGCTCCTCGTCGATCGACACGAAGACGACATAGCGGCCGATCAGCATCCGGTCGCCGTTGACCAGCCGATGCAGGCCGATCATGCGCTCGTTTGATCCGTTGATGTAGGTCCCGTTGCGCGAGACGTCGTGCAGCCAGAACGCGCCTGCCTCGTAGCGGATCTCGCAATGCCGGCCCGATATGAATTTGTCGGGGTCCGAGAGGGTCCAGTCACAGGCATCGCGACCGATCTCGAAGCTGCGATCCCGCGCCGCGTAGCCAGCCGAGATGCCCGCAGGCAAGGCGTCGACATTGTTGATTTGCAGACTGATGTGCATCCAGGATCGCCGTCGAACACTGACCGATACTCCACATACTAGCAGTTTGCGCGCACAACAGGACAGTAGCGTTTCGACCGATGCATTGACAGGCAGGGTTCAGTCGCCCCCGTCCTCTTTGGTCTGCCGGACAACATGTGGTAGGCTCAACATGGCCTTGTGTGGCGGATCAAAAAGTTCCTGGGCGTGATCTTGTTAATAGAGCGGGAACTTTAGATCCACCACGCTGGCGGCCGCGTCCAGGAGGGGCACGACCCATGCCGAACGAACGTGCCACGGTTGTGCAGACACCTGTTGGCGCCGAGCTGTTGACCTTCACGCATCTTGTCGGGCGCGATGAGATCAGCCGTTGTTTGGCCTATACGGTAGGGTTCGTCAGCCCCAGCGCCGATATCGATCCGCTGAAGATGCTTGGGGGTGTCGTTTCGGTTGAAGGTGAATCCGATCCGAAACGTTGGTTCAGCGGCCTTGTGTCCGAGTTTCGCCTGACCCGCATCGAGGATCGACTGGCCTACTACGAAGCGGTCGTCAGGCCGTGGCTCTGGTTTCTCGGCAACACCACCGATTGCCGGATCTTTCAGAACATGACAGCTGTCGAGATCGTCGAGAAGATCTTCTCGAAATACGGTACGGCGAAATTCGAGAAGCGGCTGCAAGGGTCGTACCCCTCGCGCGAATATTGCGTCCAGTACGACGAGAGCGATCTGGATTTTGTGCAGCGCCTGCTTGAGCACGAAGGCATCTTCTATTTCTTCGAGCATGACGAGGGCAAGCACACGCTCGTCCTGTGCGATGCGATGAGCAAGCTGAAGCCGGCGCCGGGCTACGAGAAGATACCCTATAATTTCGAGGGACAGGGCTCGCGGCGCGACGTCGAATATATCACCGAATGGATTCCGGGCAGTTCGGTGCGGCCGGGGGCCTATGCCCATACCGACTATGATTTCCAGAAGCCCGGCGCCGATTTGATGGCGAAGTCCGCCCAGCCGTTCGGCCACAAGGAAGCCTCCGGCGAGAACTATCGCCAGCCTGGGGCGCATCTCGATGTCGGGCGCGGCGACACCCTGGCCGGTATCCGGCGCGAGGAGCTTCAGGCCGTGCACCAGCGCATCACCGCGGTCGGAACCGTGCGCGGCCTCCATTCCGGCTGTACGTTCAAGCTGGAAAGCTTTCCGCGCGATGACCAGAACCAGGAGTATCTGGTTGTCAGCGCGGAATACAGGTTGTTCGATCCGGGCTACAGAACCCAGAACGAAGCCCATAGCGAGAATTACAAGGTCGTACTGGGTGTCGCGCCGACTGCCTTGCCCTATCGCGCTCCGCGGATCACGCCGCGGCCCATCATGCGCGGGCCGCAGACGGCGACGGTGGTCGGCCCTTCCGGCGAGGAGATATTCACCGACAAATATGCGCGGGTGAAGGTGCAGTTCCACTGGGACCGCCTGGGCAAGAAGAACGAAAACAGTTCCTGCTTCGTCCGTGTTTCGCAGACCTGGGCCGGCAGCGGCTGGGGCTTCATCCAGATACCGCGAATCGGCCAGGAGGTGATCGTCGACTTCCTCGAAGGCGACCCTGATCTGCCGATCATCACCGGCAGGGTCTACAACGCCTCGCAGATGCCGCCCTACGGCTTGCCGGGCAACGCAACGCAGTCGGGCTGGAAATCCAATTCCTCGAAAGGCGGCGGCGGCTACAACGAGCTGATGTTCGAGGACAAGGCCGGCTCCGAACTGGTTAACTTCCAGGCGCAGAAGGACCACAACCTTTTGATCAAGCACGACCGCACCAAGCTTGTCCAGCACGACCAGTCCGACCGCATCGACCACGACGCCAAGCATTCCGTCGGCCACAACCTCGACGAGGACGTCGGCAACAACAAGACGGTCAAGGTCGGCGTCGACCAGACCACGAATATCGGCAACAACGACACCGAGACGGTGGGCGTCAATCGCTCGCTGACGGTGGGGTCGAATGAGACGATCGGCATCGGCTCGAACTCGACCGAAACCATCGGTGCCAATCACACGCAGACCGTGGCGATCGTCCAGACGGTGAGCGTTGGCGCGGCCCGGGTCGATTCGGTCGGGGCATCCGAAACCCGAACCGTGGGTGGCCCGCAAGCGAATACAATCGGTGCGACACGGTCGGTCACTGTGGGTGCTGCGCAGAGCCACGATATCGGTGCAGCGGATAGCTGGAATATCGCTGCGAATCAGTCGGTCCAGATTGGTGCCGATCAGAATTTCAAGATCGGCGGCGCTCATGCTTCGCAGATAGGCAAGGGGCGAGATGCCAAGATCGCCGAGGATGATGCAACCGATGTAGGCGGTTCGCGCGCGCTCAAGATCGCAAAGGGCAGCCTTGTTGAGGTCGGCGAAGATGGCGCGATCAAGGTAGGCAAGACCTTGGTCATCGAAGCGGGCGATGCCATTACCATCACGTGCGGTTCTGCGGCGATCGCGATGAAGAAGGATGGCACGATTTCCATCACCGGAAAGGATATTTCCGTGAACGGTTCAGGCAAGATCAATGTGAAAGCTTCGAGCGACATCATCATGAAGGGCTCGGAGATAAAGCAGAACTGAGGTTGACGATGGGACGGGTCAAGGAGCGGATCGAAGGTGTCGTGATCGGCATATTCCTGGGCTTTGGCGAAGACGCTCCGCTTGTCGTCTTTCCCGGAAACCCGAAGGAGACCGCGATTCCGGCGCGCAGTCTTGCCGAACTCACTTCGGATATGATCGGTGCCGAGGTGGCGTTGCTGTTTCAGGATGGCGATCCCGGGCGGCCACTCGTTGTCGGCCGCATTGTCGAGCCGGCACGCCGGACTTCGGCACCGCAAATCGTCCGCGACGGGGAGCAGGTGCGGATCACCGGTGACGAACGCATTGAGCTTCGCTGCGGCAAGGCGACCATCATCATGGAGAAGGATGGTCGCATCACGATTCGCGGTACGTATGTGACAAGTCACGCCAGCGCGGCGAACCGCATTCGCGGCGGCTCGGTCAATTTGAACTGATGTCGGTGCCCGTTCTTCGCGAAATCGTCCGTCAGCACGCAGAGATGGCAGCGTTCCTGTGGACAATCTACGACTACAACCTGCTCAATCCGGGCAAGAATCCGGACATGGACGAGGAGCGCCTTGCCCGGCTCGTCGAGCGGCTGGAGGCGCATCTCGATGGGCTACGGGTGGCAGGCGATGTCGGACGCGAGATTGCGCGAGAACGCTATGCCGAGTACCCCGAACAGGGTGAATTGTTCGTCGTGCGCATGCTGTCGGTCATTGAGACGCCGCGTATCGTGGATCTGGACCTTGGACAAGTGAGGTCCTATCTGGCCGCGAAGCGAAGTTAACGCGTGCGCAGGGCAACCGGAGCAGCCCGAACTGTAATTCCGGACTGTTAGGTATAGTCGGGGCCAAGCCAGTTCGAGCCGTCATATCTGATTGCGGAGTTTCCGCCTGCCAGTGTCAAGTACGACCCGTTGGTGGATAGCCGATAGACCGGAAAGCCGTCCTTAAGTTTCGATACCGCTGTGCCGTCAAATGTGAATACGCCTTGTCCGCCGCCGGCGATGTAGATGGATTTCCGGTAAAGGGCCATTTTGTAGAAATCTCGGCCGCTTTGCGAGACATCTGTCCAGGCAAGACCGGAACCGCGAAACAGGGTCCCGGCACTACCGGAAACCAGGACGTCGGTGGAAGACAGCGCCAACAGGCCGACCAGAATGGCATTGGTCGGCAGCTGAATTTGCGACCACTGCTGGCCGTCATAATGCCAAAACAATGATCCTTCGCCCGACACGTAGAGGTCGTTCGGCGCCGTACCGGCGATGCACAGGATTGTATTTCCGAGACCCGGGCTGAAGGTGGACCACCGCGCGCCGTCCCAATGGTAGACGACGCCCTCGGCTCCGCCGCAGTAAATAGTGTTGTCGTCAAATCCCCAGACGGTGTTCAAAGGACGAGATGAGACCTGGCTTCCCGCCCAATCGGTGCCCGAGCCCGCATGGACAGCGCCATTGTCGTCGCAGACAAGGATGCGGCCGGACTTAGAGCGCCATATATCCGTGAACCAGCAGGGTTTTTCGTAAATTCGTTCAGACTCATTGTCGTCACTGGACACATCCGATTCCGAGATGACGAAGGAGTAGAAGCTCTCACCGTCGTAATATGCGACCGCGGAAAAGATGGTTCCATCATCCGCGACAACCACGCCGTTCACCGTCACGCTGTAGTCAGCCACGTTAATCTCCTTTAGCGTCTGCGGACGGTACTAGTGACCGTCGGCTTAAACTTGCCGGTAGCGGGCGCACGCGCTTGAGTGCTGGGTTTCTTGCTTTCCGGCCCGCTCATCATCGCCTGGAAATGGATGTCACATATCATCCTCAGGCATTCGATGGCAGGGTGCTCCTTGCCTCTCGGACCATCGGGGATGTTCTTGGCCTTTTTCATCGCTTCCATGTTGGCTTCGCGCACTTCCTCGTAGGTCGGGTTCGTGCCCTTTGCACGCTGCGCTTTCGCCCATTCACCTTGCGCCGCCGTCTTGCGGCCGTGTTCCGTATTGGGATCGGTGGCGTCTTCAATACAGACGCAGGGCGCGTCGTTCATAGTGTAGCTCGGCGTCGTGGCGATCGCCTGACCGCCGCGCGAATTCTGGAAACAGGCGTTCTGCAGGATATGGTCTGACTGTTGGTTCGACGCACATTCCTTGCTGGCATCGCCATAACGGTGCACCTTCATGCCGAGCTTTGCTAGGATGGAGGCGCAGGAGGCCCTTCCGACCTTCAGTTTTCCAATCTTCGGCCAAGGCGGGGCGTTGCCGGTTGGAGAGGCATGATTGTTGGTGGATACATCAGTCATGCGGCTGACAGGTTCGCCATCAGCCTTCACGTCGCTTGACCAGGCGACTGCATATTCCTTTCCGGTATTGACCGACGTTATGACGCCCTTTTTTGCCGCGCAGCCGGCCTCGGTGCCGCTGGTCTTGGTGTAGTAAGATTTGTTCTTCTGCGTGATGTTCTCGCCGCCGATCTTGACGGTGCCAGTGCCGTTGTCAGTGTCGGAATCAAGACCGAAGGACGGGTAGGGGATGGGTATGCCAGGCGGTGTTGCCGGGTTTTCCGGCGGTGTGAAGCAGACGTCCGGAAAAGCTGCAATCACCTTGTTGGACTGCGCCTTGCAGGCAACTTCGAGGCTGTTCGCGTAGACCGTCATCAGGCGGCCCTCACAGCAAGAATTGCCGCGCCGCAAGCACCCGCATCGTTGGATGCCTCGATCAGCACCGGGGTTCCTGCGGCGTAACCTTTGCGCGCCGCGGTGAACGCCATGCCGATCATCAGCGGAACGGCGGCAGCACCGATGTTGCCAAGAGATTCACCTGGCGACCAGAGATCTTGGAAGTCATGCCTGCCCCGCAGCAGCCGCAGACTTGCGAGCGCGGTCTGCTTGAACCAGTATTGCTCGCCGATGAGGTCGGCGATGCGATAGCCAAGCCGGTTCATCTCGATGCCGGTTTCTTTGAAGGCCATGCTATAGGCGGAGGTCATGCCATCGCCACGCAGCGGCAGATCCTCGACGTTATAGATCGATGCCTGCTCGGACGACAAGCCAAGTCCGAAGAGGCGAAAGCCGCCGCGCTGCGACTGTGTGCACAAAATAGCAGAGGCGGCCTCGCCCGGAATGAAGCCGTTTGGATTGTCTGTCGTAAGCAGGCGATTTTCGCCAAGATAGTAGGCGATCGCCGGGGCAGTCAGGTAGCTGTCGACGCCTGCGATCATGACATAGGGTGCTTCGCCCGAGACGATCATTCTGCGTGCCTGATCGAGTGCTACATGTCCGGAAGGACGGCCATGCGCGACGACACGAGAGCGCATACGAGGCTCGATTTCGACAATCTCGGCTATGCTGCGAAGCAGGCGCGCGCTGTCGCCAGTAGGATTTCCGGGGCGGTCCTTTTCCGCAAGGCAAAGGATGAGCGCGGTCTGGCCGCGCGCCTGCGGGATGCTTTCGAAAGCTTCGCAGATTGCGCCGGCGGCGAGGTGGGCCATGCGCTTCTCGCCGATCCAGCTGCGCGGCAGCGGCACCGGCGCGCCGATCAGCAAATCGGTGCCAGATCCGACGAAACGTGTCTCCTGGAAGCCGTCAAGCCTCGCACGCATCGCCGCACACGCGGATGGTGCGTCCAGACCGACCGCGGTCACCATGCCGATCGAGGCGATGTCGATGGCCGCGTTCATGCGTCTTCGACCTCATCTATGGGCGCGGTTCCATCGGCGCGTACATAATCCCGGCCGGCAGCGCGGGCGCGCAGCATCGACTCCGTTGGCGGGCCAACCCAGCACTCGGTGAAGTCGAGGATCGTGCGGTAGATCCGCTGCGAGACGCGCCAGACCAGCGAGAAGCGGCGGTTCTCCGGGTCGAACAAGACCGTGTCGGGGAGAAGGTCGGTCTCCAGGGCTTTTACTTGCCCTTTGAACAAGGTGATAGGCAGCGTACTTTTCGGCAAGCGGAAGCTCACGCGGCCTTCGGGCGTCAGGTTGACCAACTGGACCTCTTCAGCGCCGCGAGGAGAATCGATCTGCTGGTCGGGCGGCGCCATCTGAAAGTAGCGCTCGTCGAAATCCTGCGGCAGGAAAGGGAAGACATTGTCGATCCAATTCTGGTCGTAGGTGCCGCCATACTCGATCCGGCCCGGCCAGCCGCGGCCCATCGGGCCAAAGCTCATCGGCTTGTAGTCACCGAAGGGAGAGCGGATGTCTTCGCCGACAGCTTGCGTGTTCGGTAGCCGCAGGCCGGGGATGAGGCGCTGGTTCTTGGTCCGGGACCAGCCGGTTCCGACCGGGTTGTATTTGTAGCTGGCGGGGAGCTTGTCCTCCGCGTCCAGCCTGTCGACGCCGCCCCAAGCAACGTCGTAGGAGATGGGGAGTTTCAGGAAGGGCTGCGGCGACGTGGCTGTAAAGACCGGGCCGATTGAGCGCCATTCGCGGTGGCCGACGACCTCGAAAAGTTTTGACCAATTGCCAACCTTGATGCCGACGGGCACGCGCTCGGCTGGTCGTCCGCCCGGCGCATAGGCGCAGCCATTGGCGATCACGTCGCAGCGCGGTTTGCGGAAGGCGAAGTCCGTCTCCCACAGCGTGGCTGAGTAGCCAGGCACGCCGGTTTGTGTGTCGGCCATCACAAGCGGCATCTGTTCCGCCGATTTTTGCACCAGTCCGCCCGGCTTGGCGGGGAAGTCGAACGTGCCTTTGACGACCACGACAATCCACTCATGGCCGGCCTTGTCCATGCCCATGGTGAATTGGTGCGGATAGCCCATCTGGTTCCAGATATGCATCAGCCGGTCTCCCAATTGGCCGCGAAAATCTGCTCCAATGCCACTTGCGGCGATTGCGGATCGATGTCGAAAATGTCCGAACGGGCTGTCCACATCACCATATCGCTGATGACCTCCTCGCCCGGCCCGACAGGCGGCACCGGCAGTCCGGCGAGCGCTGCATCCAGTTCGTCGGGCGTCAATTCGCCATTCTGGGCCGCGATCGCCGCCTCTTCGATCCCGGCAAACCACGCCTCGGCGTCGGCCAGCCGAACCGGGGCTTCAGCAAGCTGCGCGACGACGGTCAAAGGGAATTGCCTGCCAACTCTGTCGGCACTCTGCAGGATGATGCCTGCCGATGCCCCGAAGGAAGCCGGGCCAGCCAGGAAGCGCAGCGTGGTAGCGCCTGGCCAGAATTCCGAGCCGAACAGCGGGACGAGATGCTGCGCCAGCCAGCGGTCCCAGCTGCGAACAAAGTCGCCCGACAGCCGGCGCGTTACGAAATCGCCGGTGGCGGGCATTTTGCCGTAGAAGCCGGGCAAGGTCATATCTGCGGCGGACATGAGAATTTCTTGAACATCTGGAGGTTGTAGGGGTTTTCGACGCTGGCGGCCTTGAGCTCGAAATCGGCGTACATGCCTTTCGTCCCCAGGCGCAGGCTGTAGACATCGGACAGCGAGGTTCCGGTGAATCGGCCGCTGCGCAGCATCCTCAGCCACGCCCAGCTGCCGGTCTCGTTGAGCATGATTTCAGGTGAGCCATCAATGGGCTGGAAGGCGAGCGAGATGACCCCGGTGCCGTCCTTGCCGGGCCAGGTCATCGGTTGCGGCCGCGTCGCGTTGTTGAAGTAGACGAGGGTCTGGCCATCGAGATTGAGCGTCACGCGCGTGACGTTCGGGGACAGGTCCTTCGGTTCGAGCGTGAAGCTCATCACCGGACCCGTACCCCCGGGAAAGAGATCGTCGCGTATCCGCCTGGCCTGTTCGAACGCTGCCAGCGCCGAAGGGTCGAGGCCAAAGTCGGCACGCCATTTCCACGGCTGGCTGGCGGTGTCTACGTAGCTGATCAAATGGTCGTTGATGAAGGCATCGATCAGGCCCGCCGGTCCGAACAGGCGGGCGAAGTCGCGAACATTGACGTCCACCGCACTTTCCGGACTGAATGGATAGCGGTCGTTCAGCGCTGCCTGGCAGAAAGGCAGTATGTCGGCGCGCCAGATGGCATTGAGTTCGGAGGTGACCGCCTTTTGCGTCAACCCGCTGGTGTCGCCGGCAACGCCGCCGAGCCAATCGTCGACCGGGTCGGGCAGGATTTGCGCTTGCCTGGCAACCGCCCCCGTCAGTTCGGCAAGGCCGCCTTGCTTCTTGATGGCATCCTGGGGGTCGGGATTGGCCGTGACCGTCTGCAACACGTTGGACAGCGCCGTCAGAGCCACCACCGCGGCGTCGAGTGCTGGCGGCTGGCCGTCGACCTCGGCAATAGCACCTTTGAGCGGCTTGAAGTGTTCCGCCACCAGGTTGCCGGTTAGATCCACCTCGTCAACTGAGCCCGCGCGTGGAAGCAGCTTTGCCCCCGTTTTGACGATCTTGCCGAGCTTGCCTAGCTTGCCGAGCAGTTTCGAGCCGCCCTTGGCTGCCGCCTTGTCGTCGGCCGGCGCTTCATCGGACCGGGTAAGCTCGGTCTCCTGAACGACCGCCGTGAGCAGGCGTTTCAGTGCTGAATCGGCGCTGGAAAGATCCTTCAGATTCTCACTGGCGACATTGAGGTCGCTCAACGGCGCCAGCCTCATATCGCGCAGGAAGCTGTCCCACTGTGCGATATAGTCGTCGTAATAGAGCTTCAGGATATCCTCGGACAGCGCCGACACCGATGTCTCGGAGTTCTCGGAGCAGCCCCCGGCGAAGACCGCCCGATCCAGCGCCGCTTGTGCCGCCACATCCTCGATGCGGTCGAGAATGGCGTCATGGAAGCCTGCATAGGTGAATGCTCCGGAAATGCCGACACGAAGCGTCTTGTCGGAACGCCGCGCAAACACCTTGCCTCCGTTGGGGCCGGCGAAATTGGCCGGGATCCACTCCTTGAGACCGCCCACCGCCGGATCGGCCAGCAACTGCTTGTAGGCACGCGCCGGCAACGAAATCGTGCATACCGTTTTTAACGCTTCGGCAACCAGGGCCTGGTCGGGCTCGATATAGCTTTCGTCGACCGTCATGCGGCGAATGGCGGCAAGCTGATGCTCTTCGGCATCGGCGGTTGGAAATGGGGCCGCGGCCGCGAATTCGGGCAGGCTGTTCACCCACCAGTTCTGGGCGTAGTCGGGATCCATCTGCGACAGACCCGTCATCATGCGATAGGTCTTGAGAGCGCCGAGCATGAAATCCGGATCGCGGATCTGCCGCCACATGGTGGCCTCAAGAAGGGCCACCATGTGCGGCTCAAGTACGTTGCGCAGGGCGTGATCGTACGTGTCGGTCTGAGCCCGCACCAGTTCCGCCGAGGCCGATGGCCCGAGC
Source organism: Mesorhizobium sp. M7A.F.Ca.US.011.01.1.1 (assembly GCF_003998295.1). NCBI lineage: Bacteria > Pseudomonadati > Pseudomonadota > Alphaproteobacteria > Hyphomicrobiales > Phyllobacteriaceae > Mesorhizobium > Mesorhizobium sp. M7A.F.Ca.US.011.01.1.1. The sequence continues at coordinate 31,540 of NZ_RZRT01000041.1, read as the reverse complement.
AGATCCTGTGGCGCGCCCGGCGGTGCCGTCCGGGCGCTTGCGACCGCGTCCATCGCTTCGAGCGCTCCGTCGATGGCGGGCTGCTGCACCGATGCCGGGCTTGCTACAGTTGCGGTCAGCGGCGTTTGCAGTGCCTCGAACTGGCTTGCCTGGGCCGTGATCGCGTTGCGGTTGTCGAAATAGGACCAGGTGAACAGCCCGCCGGCCAGCAAGGCCGCCGCAGCACATGCGGCCGCCGCGCCGCGCCACATCCAGACGCGGCGGCGCTGCGCCAGCGGATCGAACGTGCCGAGGCCGGCTTCCCTGAATATGACGTCGGTGAGCAGGTTCTTCAGGAAGAAGCTGCGTTTCTCGACCCTCGGCGCGGGCAGGGCCCGCCGTGGCGGCAGGCCGAAGGACGATGACAGCGCCGCGGTCAGCCGATCGATGGGCGCTCCTTCCTGCGTCGCCGATGTCAGATAGAGGCCACGCAGCCAGGCAGCCTCTTCATACCGGCTTTCGCCGAACATCGCCTCGACCAGCACCTGGATCGGTTCGGACAGGCTGGACAGCTGGGCAGGAAACCTGAAGATCTCGGCGCGGGCGGCGAGTTTGTCCTCGTCTTCCAGGCGCGGCACAAGCCGCCGCTCGAGTTCCGTCGCCAGCGTCGAAATTTCACGTTCGATGGTCTTGGCGTCCACACGTGTATCCAGTGCGAAAGTCGTTCCCCATACCTGCTCGCGCGAAGCCGTCGACAAGCCGCCGAAGAAAGCCTCGAAACCCTTGATCAGATCGGCCTTGGTCAGCATCAGATAGACCGGAAGGCGGATTTCGAGCCGGTCGTTGAGTTCGGCCAATCGGCGGCGGATCTTGCGGCCGTGCGCCTTGATCGCTTCGTCGCCCTCCGAAAGCACGTCGATCGAAAGCGCGACGATCACACCGTTGAGGGCGCGGCGGCCGCGATGCTTCTTCAAAAGGTCGAGGAAGCCCAGCCATTCCGCAGCGTCGACGTCGGGTTGGCTCTCCTGCTGGACATAGCGGCCGGCGGTGTCGATCAGAACCGCGCTCTCGGAAAAGAACCAGTCGCAGTTGCGCGTGCCGCCGACCCCTTGCAGATCGTCGGTGAGGTCGATCGGAAAATTCAGGCCGGACTGCCGCAAGGCCGTGGTCTTGCCGGTGGCCGGCGGCCCGACGATCACGTACCACGGCATTTCGCGCAGGAACTTGCGTCCGCCCAGTTTGCGGCGCTTCAGTTCGGCCATCACCTCGGCGAATTTGGCACCCACGGCGGCGACGTTCTCTTCGCCGGGGCTGAGCGGCTTTTCCGCCACGGGTGCTGCGATCTCGGCGACGAACATGCGGTTGGCGCGGATCGCCCGGCGCTGGGCGACGATCAGCCAGATCAGCCAGAAGATGACCAGCAGCGCGATGATGACGATGCGCACATTTTCGGAAGTGAAGGGTTCGTAAGGACCGACCCTGACGATCGGACCGAACACCCAGATGACCAGGGAAAGCAGCGTGATGCCGATCAGCGTCCACAGCCAGCGCGATGTCAGAACCGCCCAGAGGAAGCGCAGGATGAACATCTCACAGCCTCTTTTCGACAAGCACCTCGACGCGGCGGTTCAAGGCTCGCCCCTGGCGCGTGCTGTCGTTGGCCACTGGGTCGGTGGCGGCGCGGCCCTCGGAATGGACGCGGTCCTGCGGCACTCCGTTCTGGACCAGCATGTCGGCAATCGTCTGGGCGCGAGCCTCTGACAGCCGCTGGTTGGTCGACAGCGGATTGGTCTTTTGCAGAGGAACGCTGTCCGTGTGACCGACCACTGTGATGTTCCCGATCAACTCCTGATTGGCGAGGATCACCTTGGCGATCGACCCGATCAGGGGCTCGAAGCCTTCGGTCAGTTGCGGCCGCGACGACTGGAACAGTTCTGGGTTGGAAGCCTGGATGATCAGCTTGGCCAGCGAAACGCTCTCGGTGCCGCTGAGGGCGGATTTGAGATCGGCCGGCGCCCCGGCCTGAAATTCCGGCAGCAGCGCAAAATCCACTTTCTCCGGCGGCGGGGCATCGACCTTGGGCGACGTACGGCTGATGTCGCCTCGCGCTGGCGGCGGCAACGCGCGAACAAGTGCGGAAAGCTCGACCGCCTGGCTGCTCAGTCCCATCGACAGCCCGATATGGATTGCCGTGGCAACAACCGCCGCACCGAGCGCCATGACCCAGATCGGAACGATGAAGCGCTGCGGCTCGTCGGACGCGATCACGCCCTTCCAGTTTGGCGAGAGCGGCGCGCCTTCAGCGTCGGCATCGCGCAGGAAGCGTGCCGCCGCTACGCGTACGGCGTTGAGCGAGCGGTCGCCTGAGCGGCCGGGCACGCGATATTTGCCGCGAAAGCCGAGCGCCATGCAATCATACTGCAGCTCTAGCAATTCGCGATCGCGGTTGGGATGGCGCTCCAGTTCGTCGAGACGCGTGAAGAACTGCGTGCCGGCATCGACATCGCCGCGCAGCATGACCACAAGCGGCTGCCGAGGCCAGGCGCTGGCCCCGCCCCATGGCGTGTTCAAAGCGAGATCGTCGAGCAACGCCGCCACGACCCAGGCTGCCTGGTCGGCCCGTTCCAGCGAGGATCCGGTCGCCATTGCCGTGTCGCGTGCCCGAACCAGTTCTTCGAGCAATCGTGTGCGCAACGCTTCCGGGTTCTCCGGCGCCAGTGCGCTTTCAAGCTCGGGCGCGAATTCGAGCAAGGGCGCGAAAGCGTTGACGAGCGCGTTCGGGTGGGTTCGAGACCGCTTTACCGCCGCGCCCGGCAACAGCGGCGCCATCGGCCGCGGCATCGGCGCGCCGGTCAGCCTTATGCGGGTGCGTTCGCGATCCTCCGACAGTCCGAAAGGATCATCGCGGCTCATGATGTCACCTGTTCACCGAATAGCAGTCCACCTGCGGCTCGCTCGGCAACACGCCCGAAACGCCGATGACGAAGCCGGGAGCATCGAGCAGCGACGCCCAGTGCTCGCTTTTCTGGTCCAGCTCGAGGCACAGCCGATCGCCATCGTAAGGGATTTCGCGCGGCTGGGAATGCAGCGGTTTCAGCGGAATGCCAGGCAAACGCGATTTCCACAGGCCCTCGAACTGGTCGGCCGAACCGACGGTCGCCTGATTGACGAAGATCTTGCGCAACGCATCTTCCGACAGCTCCGAACCAACCCGGATGACGATGCGGCTGGCGACCAGCAGCTTCGGGTTGTCGATGCGGATTTTCCAGACATTGGTCGAATGCCGCATGACCGGCAGCGCCCGCGATTTCGGCTCGATGTAGCGCAGGCTGAGGATGAGCGAGCGCAGCGCATCCGCCAGCGCCATGTAGGCTGGGCCTGGGGCCATGTGATCATACGCGGGCAACTCACCCAGCCGCCGCGCGCTCGATCCGTAGGTAGCCATCGAACCGGCGAGCCCGGCAAGTTCCAGGTAGAGCTCGGCCGGATGGAAGACGTCCTGCGCCAGCATGTGGGCTAGCCGCGGCCGTGCGGCATTAGCGAGGTTGAGCATCAGCAGGTCTTCGACACTGCGCCCCGGTCCGCCCATCACCATCTTGCCATGCGCCTCGGCGATCTGGTCTAGTCCAGTGACGACTTCCTGAAGCAATTGCCGGTACCAGGCGACCGCGCCGGTCACCAGCGTCGGCGGCAGGAAGGTCTCGTCCAGCGAGACGCCGCCATCGGCTCGAACCCCCTTGAGGTCGGCGATCGGCAAGGCGGTGTAGCCGCCAACCGATTTGCCGGGTGCCAGCAGCAGCGCCTGTGGACGGGCGATTTCGATTTCTTCAGGATCCGAACCGCCCTGGACGGCGTCGCGCACCGAAACGATCCGCCCATGGTAGCGCGCTCCCGAGGCGGCGGCGTGTGCGGGATCGAAGCCGACACCGCCGGACGGCTCGAGCGGCAAGGCGACCAGCACCGATCCGGCGCCTGTGTTCGGGGTGACCGGCAACGGTCGCGGTGCGTCCATCATCTCTGGAATGGCGAAAGGTGTCCCATCCGGGAAGATGCCGCGAGCCGACAGGATGGCGACTTGGCCGGCATCGAGCAACGCCTGGTCCAGCGTCAGTTGTTGAAAGCCGAACGTATGCAACTGTCCGGCTTGCAACGCGCCGCGCACCGTCGCCTCGAAAAAGCGATCCTGCTGCTGGAAATGCTGGGTCCGCAGGAAAAGCCCTTCGGACCACAGCACCCTGTTTGCATCGCTCATGCCGCTACTCTCTGCATCGAGCTTCCCCTTGCCCTGGCCGCTAGGCGGAAATACCGCCGCTGCCAAGCGTGACATTGATCGTGAATTTCGATCCCGACGACACCGACTTGGTCGTGCGCCAGTTCCTGCCGGTCGGCTCACGGATCAGCGCAACGAAGCCCAGCGCCGCCGCGTCCGGTTCGACGGTGATGGTCTTGGATGCGGATTTCCCCGGCCCGACGGCGAGCTGGTCGGATCCGATGAGATCGCCTGCCAGCGCCGAGCCGGCATCGCCCTGCAGGGCAAAGTAGTCGGCGGAATTGAATTTGCCGGTGCTGCGGAGCCGCATGACGAGAACTGTCACCGGCCGGTCGCCGCCCCCTGGTCCCGGGTTCATGCCGGCCCCGCCGGACACGTTGACGGTGATCACCGAAGGTTTCGGCGGACCGCTCTGGCAAGCCGCAAGCAGTCCAGCCGCGCCCAGGGTAACAACGAATTGACGTCGATCGATCATGTCTCACTCCTCCTCATATGCATCCCGAAAATCAGCGCCGATTTCGCCAAGGAAGCTTTTCTCGGCGCTCTCGGCGATTTCGCGATGGCGTTTCTGGTAAAGCTCCCACAGCTTGGCGCTGCGCCCGCCCGCAAGCAGGTTGCCGAGCGCCGAATTTGACCTCAGCTCCTGCTCGATCGCCGCCGGCTCAAAACGGTCGACCATACGTCGCAAAGCGGCCTGCACGCCGCGCCAGGCGCGCACGTGGTGTTGCGCGAGATCCCGAACCGCGTCGGCGATTGCCGCTTCGCCGGCGAGAAATCCGGGGCTGCGCTCGGCGATAAGCGTGACGATGGCGTCGTCGACCGTAGGCAGGAACTTGAGCGGATTGACTTCGGATGCCCCGACCATGGTCTGGGCGACGCGGGCGTTGCCCTTTTCCTCGGCCCGCTTGCGCAGAAGCTGCATCAGGCCTTCCATCATCAGCCGGTATTCGCGGCCGAACTTCTCCATTTCCGCGACGCTGTCGCGCCCGGGGAAATCGGCTTCCTCGACACCCATGCCGCGCAGGAACGCGGAGCGAAGCGCCATGTCCCCCAGTTGCGCCGCTGCCGGCAGGCGGGCAGGTTTTGCGGCAGCGCCCGTCCGCGCTGGGGCGTCTGCTGCCTGCACAGGCAGATCCCAGGGATTGTCGGATTGCGGCCGTGAGGCGATGCGCTCACGCTGTCCGTTCGAGCCGACGCCGTTTGCCGAACTTGGAGCGGCCGCTGGTCCGAAACCAAAGTCATCATTGAATTCGGACGGCTTTCCGGCGGCGGGTTCAGTTGGGCGATTAAGAGAAGGCACCGGGTCGATGCTGAACGGATTCGCGAAGCTTGTCGCACTGCCAGTTTCGGGATGAGGATCAACGCCCGTCGACCCAGGCGTCGAAACCGGATCGAGACTGAACGGGTCATCGAAAGCAGGCGAGCTGCGCTGACTGGAAGCAGCACGCTCGAACGCGCCAGCAACCGGCTGCTCGAACGGGTTGGGCAGATCGGCCGGTCGTGGCCGTCGCGGCTCTTCCTCGACCTTGGCGGAAAAGAAGTCGTCACCGCCGATGCTTATCGGCCCCCGCGATGCCTGCGGCAGGCGTTCGGGAACCGGCTGGCTGGCTGCTGCCGGTGCCTGGGCGGTTGGCGTCTGCAGGTCGACATGGACGACATAGTCGCCAAGCCTCAACCGCATGCCGCTTTGAAGGCGCGTCGACTGGCCGGCACCGAGCGGGCTGTCGGAGTCGTTTATGTACAGTCCACTGCTCGACGTGTCGGTGACGAAATAGCCGTCTCGCCCGCCCGTGATCCTGCAATGGGCGCGGGAAACGAACATGTCGGGATCGTTGATCTGCCAGCCTGCGTCGGCGCTGCGGCCGATCACCAGCTCGCCTTCGTCCAGCCGGGCCTGTCGTACCGCCTGGGTGCGTGGCCCTTGCTCCAGCGTCAGCAGCAGGCTCATGCCGCGACCCCCGCCATTTCCGGCCGCCATCCGACAATTGTCCGCAGCCGCAGATCGTCAGCATCGCCCCTTTCGGCGGGCCGCGCAAGCCAGGCGGTCCGGCCGAGCTGGACCGCGCCGATACGCGGCGGCGGCACGGCTTCGCGCGCCAGCACGATGCGCAGGTCGACGTCGAGCGTCTCCCCGACCATGTCGCGAACGGCCTGCTTGAACAGTTTGAGGCGCGAGCCTCCCGGCAGGAACGCCTTGAACTCCTCAAAACCGAGAGGGCCGACGCGCAGCTCGATCCTGCTTTGGCGGTTGAAAACGCGCGGGCCGATCGTCGCTCCCCGGCCAAGCCCCGCATAGGCTTTCGCGAGGCGCGTCTGCAGCCCGGTCGGAATGGTTATCCAGGCGGCGATGAATTCCTTGATTTGAACCGGCACCCTGAAGGCTTCCGCCAGGAACAACGTCAGCCGTTCCGGACCATCGATCTGACTGGCGAGCGAAGCGGCCTGGCGAAGCTTGACGGTGTCGAGATCAGGGTTCTGGGTACCGGGAAGCCCGATCCCCGCCATCGCTTCAAGCATGGCGCGAACGCGGCCGCCGACCGCGCGCTCGACCTGGACCGCCGGATGGGCATCTGCCCAGGCGCGGTAGTAGAGGGCAATCATGCGGTGCTGAAGGATGTTGACGAAGTCCACGAAGGTCGTGTCGCTGGTCTGCTGTGCATCGGCGCCGGCGAACCAACGCTGCGACAGGCGGTCGAGCACCCAGCGCGTCAGATGCAGCGGCATTGGCCCCTCAGGTCCCAACAGACCGAGATTTGCAATCGTGACCCGGGCCGGTGCCTTGTCGCTGGCCTCGCGAAATTGCACCAGATCCCGCGCGGAAAAGGCAAGCCGCACATGCTGGCCGAGCCTTGCCGGCTCGCGGTCGGGGCGTCCGGAATGGCCGAACAGGCCGCTCCGCTGTTCGAGACGGCGCAGCAGTTCGAAAAAGTCGAATGCTTCAGACAGATCCTCGGCCCGGTCCGGGCCGGCCTTGTCTAGATCAGGCGTCTTGTCTAGATCAGGTAGCGATTGCCGGGCGTCATCGGCCATGGCACATCCTCCTGCTTCTGCAGCAGCCGCGTGCGGGTTCGCACGAAGCCGTTTATTCCGGCATGACGGGCAAACAGCCGCGCCAGCAAGGCCGACAGCAGCAAGGTGCTTTGCCCGGCCAGCACCGACTGATCGACATGCAGCGTCACTTCAGTGCCACGTCCGAAGCACATCGGCCCGTCGATCTGCAGTCGTTCGATGACCGACCGCGAGTCGATGCGCACGATCGAATGCACGTTGCGGGCAAGGCTTGGATCGCCCCGGTCGGCATAAAGATCGAGCAGCGCATGCAGCGGATCGACGCCGCGGCCGTCCTTGGCAAGGCTCAAGAAATTGAGCGCCAGCTGCGCCACCAGTCGCCAGGCGAGATCGTCGGCTCGGGATTCACCATCGGCTCCGGCGGGCAGTGCCGCGGGGATGGCCGGCTGCGGCGGCCGCAATGCGCCGAGCAGCCGAACGGATTCGACCGGGTCACCGGCCTCCAGCGTTAAGGTCGGATTGTCGTCGAGGATCGGCAGGTCGCGGTTGGTGCAAAGCGCCATGATGTCGAGACGCTTCAACGGCCGGTTCGCAGGGTTTCCAAGCGGCCGCGATACGGCCAGGAAAACGTCGTCCCCAGTGTATGAGGTGCGGGTCAGGCCGTCACGCCGTTCATCCTCCGTTGCCCGGCGTGAGCGCCGCTCCGTCGAATATACCCAGCCGCTGCCGCGGTTCTGCCCGAGGCTGAACAGCTCCGGTATCTCGGCGTCGCTGCCTTCACTGTCGGCATCCTCGACGCGCAGGACCCGATAGATCTCGAAGTCGCGCGCCCGCGTGCGGTCGGCGTGCAGCACCTGCCGCGTCTTGCGTTGATCGAGCTCGACGACGTTGCACTCACGCTCGAACAGATTGATGATCGGCGTCGCGAAAAGCTCGAAATCCGCCGGCGTCAGGTCGGCGAGTTCGGGAACCGGGCGGCGGAACAGGAAGATGATCTCCAGTCCGGCCTCGCATTTGCGCACCACCTGTTGCAGTCCCATGACCCGCGCATAGTGAAAGCGCTCCGGCATGATGAAGTATTCGCGCAGCAGGCGGTAGCCTTCGAATGTCGGGCGGGTGCGCGGCATCAAGGCCTCGTCGTCGCTGATGCCGACCATTTCGGGTGCCGGCAAGGGCGACAGCCGGTTGGTCTTGCCTTCCGGTCGTGCGCCAATGGCCACGCAAGCGCCGAAAATAGCGTCGAACAGAAGCGGTGCCTTGGTGCGTCCAGCAAAATAGAGGTCGAGCTGGTCGAGCGCCAATTCGTCGAGTTTGCCTTTTCCGGTCCGCGTCAGCGCGAGGCGCAGCGCCGCCTCGCCGGCGATGCCGCCGATCGGTCCGATGCCGGCCGCCGCCAGCGCGCTGCGATCCTGAAAATAGCTGACCGAAGTGATCGCTATCGGCCATAAGGTCATGTCCTGTGCGGTCGAGAACGTGCAGCGCGTCGACAGGCCGGGTTGCAGGCTGGAGACCAGCCGCGTGTTGCGCTTGACGACGTGGCCGGCCGGCATGATCTGCACCTGCTGTCCGGGTTTCAGCACCGCCATCGCCGTTGCCGGCGCCGGTGTGACGAGATCGGGATAGAGGACATCGAGCACGCTGCGCGAAAATCGCGAGCGCTCGGCGTCGACCTTTAGTCGGGTACGCGCGGCGAGGAAGGCGACACCGTCCAGCAGCCGTTCGACATAAGGATCCGGGCAGGGCACCGTATCGAGGGAGAGGTTGCGCGCCACCGCCGGATGCATGTCGGCGAATTCCGCCGCAAGGCCGCGGATATGGGTCAGTTCCTCCTCGTAATATTCGACGAAGACCCGGTCCATCTCAGGCGTCCCTAATTTCGGTCCGCGCCAAGCCGTTGTCGAGATTGATCGTGGTGCGCAGGCGCATGCGTTCCGGTGTGGGCGTCATGATCAGCACGGCGTCTATCTCGATCTTCAGGCCCACGGTCTTGTCGCCCAGGGTGACGCTAACCTTCGTCGCGCTTTCCTTGAGCCGGGGCTCGAAGGTGGCGAGCACCGAGCGGATTTCACGCGCCAGTACGTCGCGGTCAAAGTCGCGGGACGACCGGCCCGAGAAGGAAGGCACGCCGTAATTGACCACGCTTCTGCGCACCTCCGGAAAATCGGCGAGCGACGGTGGATTGTCCGCCATCTGCTCGTTTTCCAGGTCGGAAAGCAGCGGCGTGGCCTCGAAGCGCTCGGTATTGAACAGAGCCTCGATGTCGCGCCGCACCGCTTCCCTGAGCACGCGGGCCGATACCACCACGCCGCGGCTTTCGATCTCGACGCGGTGCTGGGTCTGAAAGGCCAGGCGATGCAGACGCCGTTTCTGATCGGGCGTCAGCTCCGCATCGGCGTCGATGGTCCGCGCACTGCCGGCAACGAAGGTATCGAGACGGTCCGCGCCAAGCTCGTCCAGCAGGACATGGCGCAGCCCATCTATTTCCGAGGTCAGGCCCGGCAGGTCGTTGACGAGGCGATCCCATAGCGAAGGCTGCACAGCCTCGCTTTTTGCCCGCAAGCCGCCAGCGATCTGCTGCTTGCCCGCGCCGGGCCGCCGAATCTCACTTGCCGACATAGACATCCATTTCGGCTTCATCATTGCCGTCATAGACGAACTTGATCTTCTTGTAGGCGAAGCTGACCTCTTCCTGGATCAGATCGGCCTCGTCCTCGGCCTGCGACATGTCGTATTCCATGATCGAGGCGTCTGTGAGGGTGACGACCAGGTAGTCCTTGGTCTCCCCGTCGATGGTCCGCCGTGCGGAGAACACCACTTCATCCAGCGCCTTGTTCTCGAACAAAGCCTTCTTCAGGTAGGGCGAGGATTTGTCGTAGTGCTTGATGAACTTGATCATGCCCATCGAGACGCGGCCACGGCGTGACAGCGAATTCGGATCATAAGGTGCGACCATCTTGTAGTCGACGCCATGGATTTCGATCTCGTCATCGTGGCCGTCGCGGGTGCTGGGGCCCTTGATATCGGGAACCTTCAGAAAACCATCAATCTTGACTGGCATTGTCTTTCTCCACCGCTTTCAAACAAAACAAGGTCTGTTGCTGCAAATCAGGTCTTCACGGACGGCAGTTCCGACACCAGCCGCAGCGAGGCGTTGATGCCTTCCAACTGGTAATGCGGGCGCAGGTAGAAGCGGGCGTTGTAGTAGCCCGGCCGTCCTTCCACGCTGTCGACCTGGACTTCGGCCGCCGCAAGCGGGCGCTTGGCGCGCGCCTTGTCGTCGGCAAAGGCCGGGTTGGCCAGCACGTAGCGGTTGATCCACTCGGTCAGCCAGATCTGCATGTCGGAGCGCTCCTTGAACGAGCCGACCTTGTCGCGCGCAATCGCCTTGAGGTAGTGCGCGAAGCGCGAGACCGGGAAGAGATAGGGCAGGTTAGCGCTCAGCCTTTCGTTCGACTGTGCATCGGGGTCGACCAGCCGGCCGGCGCGCGTCTCGTCGTCCTGCAACGAATGGGCGCCGATGAAGGCGGCCAGATCGGTATTCTTTCGATGCAGGATCGGCATCAGGCCGAGCTTGGCCAGTTCGGCCTCGCGCCGATCGTCGATGGCGACTTCGGTCGGACATTTCATCGCGATCGAGCCATCATCGGTCGGGAAGCTGTGCACCGGCAAATTGAGCACAGTGCCGCCATTCTCGACGCCGCGGATCTGCGTGCCCCAGCCGAAAAGCTTGTGGCTGCGGTTGATGTTGACGCCCATCGGGAAGGCGGCGTTCATCCAGACATATTTGTTGTGATCGCCCTCCACCTCTTCCTCGAAGGTGAAGCCCTTCACCGGAACGGTATCAGTGCCATAGGGCAGCCTGGCCAGAACGCGGGGCATGGTCAAGCCGATATAGCGGGCGTCCTCGCTCTCGCGCAGCGACTGCCACGAGGCATAGGCCGGGTTGGAGACGATTTGCTGCAAGTCTTGCGGGTTCGGCAATTCCTGCCAGCTGTCCATGCGGAACAGGCGCGGCGAGGCGGCTGCGATAAACGGCGTGTGCGCCGAGGCGCAGATGCCGGAGATGTTGCGCAGCAGACCGACGTCGCGCGGGTGGTTGGAGAATTCATAGGCGCCGATCACACAGCCGATCGGCTCGCCGCCCAGCATCGAATACTCGTCCGTATAGACCTTCTTGAAGATCGGGCTCTGGTCCCACATCTGACCTTCATAGTCTTCGAGCGTGTCGGCCAGCTGCTCCTTGGAGATGTTCATCACCCGGATCTTCAGCTTCTGATCCGTCTCGGTGTTGTTGATGAGATACCAGAGGCCCCGCCATGTGCCTTCCATTTCGCGCACTTCCGGTGCGTGCAGGATCTCGTTGACCTGTGTCGTCAGCATCTTGTCGATGCCGGCTATCAGCGACTTGATCGACTTGATCGCATTGGACGAGATGGTCGTGGTATCCGAACGCGATTGCGCAGCGAGCGCGAGATTGCGCACGAGTTGCTGCAGCTTCTCGCTGTCGTCCTTCTTGACCTTGAAGTCCTTCTCGAGGAGCCCGCTGAATTCATCGAGGTTTATGGCTTCGGCCTCGGCGGCGACGGCGGCGGTCTTTTGCTGTTCGGCCATGGTTTACTCCCCTACCTTGTCGTCGTCGGCCAATGCCTGGCTGGCGATCTTGCCAAGCAGCGGCTCGTTGTTCAGAAGCTGCGCGATGCGTTTTTCGGCGTCGACGCGGCCGTCCATGAAGCCAAGCAGTTCCTCGAGTTGGCGGCGCATCTTGAGGATCTCGGCCAGTTGCGGCACCTGCTCGGCAACCTTGTCGGGAGCGAAATCGCCCATCTTGGTGAAGGTGAGATCGAGCGCCAGTTCCTCGTCGCGCTCCTGGCCTTCGGCTTGCGGCAGCGTGTTCTTCACCCGAGCTTTGACGCGCGGCCCGAGCGCCTCCATGAATTTGGGGAAGCGGTTCGCGTCGGTCTCGACGAAGGACCGGTCCAGCACCGATTTTGACGCTTCCTTGGTCTGCGAAGCGCCGGAAAGGTCGGCCATTACGGCCATGACGAAAGGCAATTCGATCGTGGTCGGACTACCGTAGGTTTCCACGTCGTAGGCGATCTGCACCCGCGGCGCGCGATTTCGTTCGATGACCTTCGCTTTGCTTTCGGCTGGCATGTGCTGTTACCTTTCATCCTTCTGAGCCGTCTTCTTGACATCGGGAACGCCGGCAAGGAGCCGGAATTCCTTCAGCCCAGACGGGGCGAGATCTTCCATCAGTTCAACGAAATCCATGTGCACCATGCGGCGCACACGCCGCGCTAGATGCGGGATCGGGCTCGACGGTTCGGTGCGGTCGTAGAAAGCGACGACCAGGTCGAGGCATTTGACCACGTCGTCGCGCGAGGAAATTCGGTCGGGAAGCCCCGTGCTGGTATCCGTGTAGCTTGCCGCACTTGCCATAGTATCGGCTCCATGACCGTTTCGAGCAGGCGTTGCCGGTTCTGCCGCAGTGGGCGTCTTGGCCACGCTATTGGCCACCGCACCCGTTGCCGAGTTTCGTTCGAGGGTCGTCAGCAAACGCTGCAGAAACCGGTTCAAGTCCGGAACGGGAGCGCCGCCGCCCTCGAGGCGGGCGTTGAGGGCGGTTTCGACAGCGTCAAGGGCTGCGATCGCCGCCCGGGCGTCGGCGGCCAGCGAGACCATCTCTGCGGCGGCTTGATCAATCTGAGCCGCACATCCGGCGCGCACCCGCTTCAACAATTGTCCGTGCGCACTGGCCAGTGCGGCCTTTTCCGCCGTGTTCAATCCCGAGGCGGCTTCCTGGAGCATGACACGGTCGTCGAGCGCGGCTTGTTCCAGGTCGCGTCCGCTGATCGGCCCGATTGAGCGTGGCGTAAAGAAAATCATCTGCCGCAGGTTCGCCAACAGCCCGTCCTGGCCATTCTGGAGATCGAGCAGTGCGTTGATCCGGCGCAAGGCGGCGTCGCGCGGCGAAGCGTTGGGCCGCAGGGCCGGATGCATGGTTTCCCAATGCTGATCGAAGGTCTGCGCAATAAGGGTCAGGCCTTGCGCCAGCCCGGCCAGTCCGTCTTCATTGGCCAGCGCGCGCGTGACAATGACGAGCAGGCGCAGGTCCCGGCCATGCGCGCGCAATTCCGCCGCCTTTGCCAGCACCGCGGACCAGTCGACTGGAATGGTGCTTTGCGAAGTGGGCTTGTTGTTGCCGTCGTGGACGACCTTGACCTCGGGCTCGGTCCGACGCTCCAGCTCATGAAAAGCCGGGTCGTTGCGCAAATCCTCCCCTGACGGATTTTCACCGTCGAGCGGAGTAAGCCAGAGTGCGACATCAATCACACCAACCCCCAGCGACCGGCCCTCAAACCGTACGTGACCCAACGTTATCACACCGTTGTACTTTACCACAATTCGACGACTGCTTAAAAATTAACAGAAGCTTAAATGCCGCCGCCTCTTGAGCGTGATTGCCGAACCCCGATTGTGAAATGCATGCATGGAGGCCGGCAATTCCGTGGTTATTTGCGGCTGGTGGTGCGGGACTTTCCACAAACGGAAGGTAGCGGCTGAGCCGCGTATCGAGCCCCGTCCATCACGCGCTTTGTCAAGTGACGGCTTATGTGGCAGGTTATCGACTGGCAGATTGCAGGAGCACGTTCAATGGAACAGCGCCGGTCATCGCAGACCTTCAAACGCAAGGAACTGGTCGGCAAGCTCAATCCTGTTGGCCTACGCGCCTTCAAGGCTGCAGCAGACACCGCCAAACTGCGCGGCAATCCTTACGTCGAACTCGTCCACTTCATCGAGCAACTGGTGCTTTCCGACCGCTCGGATATGCAAATGATAATCGCCGATGCGGGGGTGGATGCGAGCCGGCTTACAGCCGATATGACCCGCGCGGTGGATAAGCTGCCTTATGGCGCAACGTCGATCGAGGAATTTTCCGACCATATCTTCCACGCCATCCAGGAAGCCTGGAACCTTGCAACGCTTGAGTTCGGCGTCGAGGAAGTCCGCAGCGCACATATTCTTCTTGCTTGCCTGAAGACGCCGGTGCTGGAAGGCCTGCTGTCGAAGATCAGCGGCGAGTTCGACAAGATCGACGTCGACGCGGTCATCGCGCGGTTTGCCGATGTGATGGAGGGCTCACTCGAAGCCGGCGCCTCGACTACGGTCTCCGCAGCGGAGGCACCGCGGCGGGCTTCGGGCGGGGATTCGGCGCTGGCGAAATACGCCACCGACCTGACCCAGCGCGCCCGCGACGGCAAGATCGATCCGGTCGTCGGCCGCGATCCGGAGATCAGGCAGATCGTCGATATCCTGATGCGACGGCGGCAAAACAACCCGATCCTGACCGGCGAGGCTGGAGTCGGCAAGACCGCGGTCGTCGAAGGTTTTGCCTTGCGCATCGCCCAGGACGATGTGCCGCCCACACTGCAAGGAGTCAGTGTGCGCATGCTTGATGTCGGATTGATGCAGGCAGGGGCAAGCGTAAAGGGTGAGTTCGAAAAACGGCTGAAAGCTGTCATCGATGAGGTGCAGTCGTCCGAGACCCTAGTCATCCTCTTCATCGATGAGGCCCACACCTTGATCGGCGCCGGCGGCGCTGCTGGAACCGGCGACGCGGCCAATCTCCTGAAGCCCGCGCTGGCGCGCGGCGAACTTCGCACCATCGCGGCAACGACCTGGGCCGAATACAAGCAGCACATCGAAAAAGACCCGGCGCTGACCCGCCGCTTCCAGGTGGTGAAGATCGAAGAGCCGTCGGAGGCCGTGGCCGTTCTGATGTTACGCGGTGTGGCTGGCGTCCTGGAGCAGCACCATAAGGTGCAGATACTCGACGAGGCGATCGAGGCGGCGGTCGGCCTGTCGCATCGCTATATCCCGGCACGGCAACTGCCTGATAAGGCCGTGAGCCTTCTCGACACCGCCTGCGCCCGTGTCGCCATATCGCAGCACGCCACGCCGGCCGAGGTCGAGGACATCATGCGCCGCCGCCAGGCGCTGGAGGTCGAGCGCGGCATCATCGGCCGCGAGGCCGCGATCGGCATCGAGGTCGCCGACCGGCAGGCGCGCGTCGAGACCGGGCTTGCCGAAACCGAGGTCACCCTGGCCGTAGCGCAGCAGCGCTGGGATCGTGAAAAGGCACTTGTCGCCGAGATCCTCGAATTACGCGCCAAGCTGCGCGGCGAAGGAGTCCCGCTCGATGCGGCGGCTGCCGCTGAGGCCGATACCGAAACGGCAGCGGCGGACGCAGAAAGGACCAAGGTGCCCAAGACTGAGCCGCCCAAGGCTGAAACGGCGAAGGCGGAAACCACGAATACCAAAACAGCCAAAGCCAAGGCTGCCAATACCGATGCGGAGACACCGGACGCTGCCGATCCACCTGATCCTGCCGCCGATCTCGCCCGGTTGCGCGAGCTGATGGCCGAGCTGGCCGAGGCACAAGGCGAAACACCGTTGATCCTGCCATCGGTAGACCGCAACGCAGTGGCCGCCGTGGTCCAGGACTGGACCGGCATCCCGACCGGACGGATGCTGTCCAGCCAGACCGAAAAGGCGCTCAAGCTCGCCACCACGCTTTCGGAGCGGGTCGTCGGCCAAGATCACGCCATGGAGATGATCGCCAAACGCGTGCAGACCAGCCGCGCCGGGCTTGGCGCGCCGGAAAAGCCGGTGGGCGTCTTCCTGCTCTGCGGCCCCTCGGGCGTCGGCAAGACCGAAACCGCATTGGCGCTGGCCGAAACGCTCTATGGCGGGGAGCAGAACCTGATCTCGATCAACATGTCCGAGTTCCAGGAGGCGCATACGGTCTCGACGCTCAAAGGCGCGCCGCCCGGTTATGTTGGCTACGGAAAGGGCGGCATCCTGACCGAAGCGGTGCGCAGAAAACCCTATTCGGTGATCCTGCTCGACGAGGTCGAGAAGGCGCATCCGGATGTGCACGAAATCTTCTTCCAGGTTTTCGACAAGGGGATGATGGACGACAGCGAGGGCCGGCGGATCGACTTCAAGAACACGCTGATCCTGCTCACTTCGAATGTCGGCTCGGAAGTCATCATGGACCGCACCAGGAACGGCACGCTGCGGGCCGGGCTCGATGATCTGGACACCGCCTTGCGCGGCCCGTTGCTGAAGGTCTTCCCGGCGGCCTTTCTCGGCCGGGTGGTGACCATTCCTTACTATCCGCTCTCGGATTCGATGATCGAAGCGATCACCCGTCATCAGTTCGCCAAGATCGCTCGCCGGCTGCGTGCAACCAACGATGCGGAATTGGTGATCGGCGATGGTGTCATGGATCTGGTCAAGGCCCGTTGCACCGAGATCGAATCCGGCGGGCGGATGATCGATGCCATCCTGACAAACACGCTGCTGCCGGAATTGAGCCGCGGCGTGCTGAACCGCTCGCTCGAAGGCGAAAAGATGACAAGGGTAACCGTCGGCGCCTCCAAGGAGGGCTTCACCTATTCCTTCGAGTAGGGAATGTTGATGACGATTTGCTTCGGCTTCTTCGTGCATAGGTAAGCTGAGCCGACTAGCTTGGGAGCGGCCGGTGGCGGTGAATTCGTATGACGCAATCGGTTAGAAGAATGACGATATTCTTTTACCTGCCACGACACCCGATCTGCGCGTGGCTTTAGTCAAACGCGCTGCGGCAGCTGTGGGCGAAGGCATCCAAGGGTCGCGAAGATGTTGTGACACCTATTGTGATACAAATCGAGTCTGGAAATAGAAAAAAATATAATATAAACAATTACTTGCAACATGACTCGATCCCAGCCAACGGTACCATCGGCTTTCCTCATAAAGCATTGAATTTAGTGGAAATGATCGCCCCTCCGTTGCAGGAAGCGGTCGGGATCATGCTGTCCAGAGAGGTCAGGGATCAAGGAAGGCGTGTGGTTCTCCGTATACCAGCCGTGACGGAGGAGAACGAACGGCAGACCCGAGGTCCGCAACGCAGCTTGACCTTTTGCAACGCTGCGCTGATGCGCTTGAGGGGTCTTGAGCTATGGCGTTCCGGATGGGTGTCGCATCGGCCCGAACTGCGAGGTCGATCTTGGCTGCGTAAATTAAACTCGTTTGACGATGTCCGCTTCTGGCTGTTGGGACGCTTGGTCTTATCGTCCAACTCGGGATCGTATGGAGAACGGCAGCTTATCTCAAATGCCTGCCGAGACCTGACAGTCCGGTTACGGCCCAATGCGGTCTTTCGAGAATTGGCGGGGAATGACCGCTACACGCTTCTACGCCGTTCCGGGAGCTCGCGTGCTCCTTTCCGTCCAGGATTGATCCGCGGGCCGGATCGTGCGGTGATTCAGTTCATATCCCTGTGGCGTTGCGACGGCGCCAGCATGCCGCAGCATCAGATGAAATGTGCCAAGATTTCACAGGCCCCCGGGCTTGAACGCTTTGCGGGCTGTCCAGCAGGTACGCCCTCTGCGTCTCTTCGCAGGCCGTAGAGAACCTCTGATTCGCGAAGTCTGGCGCCTCCGACCAGGCCGGCTCGCATTGGACGCCAGTCGATTGCTCGAACGGTATGCGGCCTGCTTCCAGCATCTCCTTAGTGTAATTGCTCGAGAATGCCCTTCGCAGCTCATGGAGCGCGTCAGAGCCCGACTCCTGATTGTGTCGCTTCTTGCGGGGTTAGCCTGCCGGCGGCTTCCCGCTCGTCGCCAGGGCCCGCTTCGGTTTCGCCGCGATTTTCCGCGCGTCTTTCCGAACATCGCTGGACCGAATGATCAGCTCCGCGCCAACGAGGATCTTGACCGATGGCTGGGGCTCCGAAGCGTTGATCAGGTCGTCCAGGACCGTGACCGCGAGATAGCCGATCTTGCGCTTCGAGACGTCAATGGTCGTCAGCGATGGCTCCATGGTCGCGCTCAGCGGCAGATTGTCGAAGCCGATGACGGAGACATCGCCAGGAATGCGAATGTCGAACTCCTTCAAGGCTTTGATAAAGCCATAGGCGATCACGTCATTGGTACAGAAATAACATTCGGCAAGGCTGATACCCCCCTGGAGCAGGGAGTGTGTGTCGTTGTAGGCGCCGTCATAAGTCGACTCGACGGATATGACATCCGTCTCTCTCACCTTGAGGCCAAGCCTTGCCATGTTCTTGAAAAAGGCATCCTGCCGGAGACGGAAATTCGTCGTATCGACATGGCTGGCGACGAAGCCGATGCGTTCGAAACCCTGTTTGTGAAGCCGCGAGAGAGCCTTGTGGACGGCGTCCTCGTTGTTCATGTCGACGAAATTGGCGTCGATGACGTCGTAGAACGTATCGATGAAAACGGTCGGCAGGCCGAAACCCTGGATGATCCGGATATCGGATTCCGACAACTCCGTGCCGAGCGCGTCCGCCAATCCCGGTTGACAAGGAACATCGGTTTATGGAAAGGTGAGAACGTTCTCAGAGAACGTTCTCAGAGCAGTTGCGACCTTACCTTGGGAGGAGGGATGAGCACGGACGAGACCCCTCTAGCCGTTCGCATCGCCAAGATTGCGAAGTCCTACGGGCCGACAGTCGCGCTCGATTCCGTTTCCATTGACCTGCGTCCGGGTGAAGTCCATGCACTGCTGGGCGAGAACGGCGCCGGCAAGTCGACGCTTGTCAAAATCCTCAGCGGCGTGGTGAAGCCGGACAGCGGATCGCTGTCGGTCTTTGGCACATCCTATACGCCGCACGACATCGTCGGTGCGCGGGCGCAGGGCGTGGCGACGGCCTTCCAGGAGCTCAGCCTGCTGCCCAACCTCAGCATCGCCGAGAATCTGATGCTGCCGAAAATGCCCAGGGGCAGGCTCGGTCTCGCGTCGCATCGCGCGGCGCTAGCCTCCGCTCGAAAGACGCTTAAGAACTACGGTCTGGCTTATTTCGATCCTGACACGCCCGTGGGCGTGCTCTCGCTGTCGGATCGTCAGCGGCTCGAAATCGTCCGTGCTTTCACCCACGCTTCGAAATTATTGATCCTCGACGAACCGACGGCCGCGCTGGCCGACGTCGAATGGCTGTTCGAGCTCGTGCGCCGGCAAAAATCGTTGCAGACCGCTATCCTTTATATTTCCCATCGCCTCGGGGAAGTGCGCAGCTTGTGCTCGCGTGCCACTATACTGCGCAACGGCCGCAGCATCGGCACCGTCGAGCTCTCGGGCGCCTCGGACGAGAACATCTTCGAGATGATGGTCGGCCGCAGCGCGCGTGAAACGGTCAGCACATTGCCCGCAGCAGGTGATGCTGCGCCCATCGCGCTAGGCGTCAAAGGGGTTTCGGGCGGCATCCTGAACGAAGTGTCGTTCAATGTCAGGCAGGGCGAGATCGTCGGCATCGCCGCGCTTGAGGGTCAAGGGCAGCGCGACCTGTTCAGGACACTGGTCGGCCTTGTCAAGGCGAAGGGCGGAAGCATCGAGATCGACGGCGTGCGCGCTCAGATCGGCAGCCCAGGCGACGCGCTCTATTTTGGCAACGGCCTTGCCTACCTGCCTGAGGATCGCAAATCGGAAGGTATCCTCGGCGGCCTTACCACTGCCAGCAACATGGTGCTGCCGATCATTTCCCGCATCTCGCAGGGCGGCATCGTCTGGCCCGCCGGCGAACGCCGCGCCGCGAGGAAAACCGCTGCGGCGGTCGACCTTCAGGAGCGCTACCTGCATTTCAAGATCGACGAGCTTTCGGGTGGCAACCAGCAGAAGGCGCTTCTGGCACGCGTCATGATGACCGGCGCGCGCACCTTACTGCTCTTCGATCCCACGCGCGGGGTCGATGTCGGCACCAAGCAGTCGATCTACGAGGCGATTCGCAAATTCGCCGCCGATGGCGGCTCGGTGCTATTCTATTCATCCGAACTGCCGGAACTCGTCCATCTCGCGCATCGCTGTATCGTGCTCTACGGCGGCCGCATCTTTGCCGAGTATCAGGGCGACGCCATCGACGAGCAGACCATCGTCGGCGCGCTGATCGGCCACGCTCGGGGTGCGGCGAAGGGAGTGGCTGCATGAGCGCGATCGCGGCAAATCCAGCGCCTCGCCGCTCGCCTTTCTGGCGCGCCGTCATCAGCGGCACTGGTATCGTCGCGCTGATCTACGTCCTGCTCTACGCGCTCTATGCATTCTGGCAGCCCGATGCGCTCTCGGTCTACACATTGACCGACCTCGTCAACAATTCGACGCCGCTGGCGCTGGCGGCGGCGGGCGAGACGCTGGTCGTCATCAGCCGCGGCTTTGACCTGTCAGTCGCGGGCGTCGTCTCGCTGACCAACGTGCTGATGGCCGTCTATCCGCTCGACGGCCCGGGCGGAGCGCTGATCAGCCTGCTGATGTGCTGCGCGATCGGCGCCATCGTCGGCATGATCAACGGCATTCTGGTTGCCAGGCTCGGGCTCCAGACCATCGCGGCGACGCTCGGCACAATGATCATCTGCCAGGGGCTGGCGCTCGTCATCCTCGACGCGCCCGGCGGCATGGTCTCTGACTTCGTCACCTACACCTTGACCGACACGCTCTTCGGTGTCGTTCCGATTGCCGGTCTGTTCCTGGTTGCCGCCGTCGTGCTGTGGCTGGCCTTCCGGCGAACGAACACCGGCATCGGCCTTTATGCGATCGGCGCCGACGAGCAGTCGGCCCGTTACTCCGGCGTGGCCGTATCGGGCGTGCGCATTACTGCCTTCGTTGGCGCTGGCATCCTCTATGGCGTCGCCGGCTTCATGCTGAGCGCCCAGACCGCGACCGGCAATCCGACGGCGGGCACTCCATTCCTGATGCTCACCTTTGCCGCCGTGGCGCTTGGCGGCACACCGCTCAGCGGTGGCCGCGGCAGCCTTATCGGCTCGATCCTCGGCGCCGGCACGCTCATGCTTTTGCAGAAAGTGCTGTTCTCGGGCGGTGTGTCGTCTTTCTACACCGGCATCTTCCAGGGCTTCGTGCTGGTGCTCGCGATCGTCTTCGGCAACGCGGTGGCGCGCCTGCTCAAGAAGGACGACGCCCGGTGAACGCGCACAAGGACATGGCGATGCCTTTCGACGCCTCTTCCGACCAGCGCGGCAGGCAGAAGCTGGACCGGGAAACGGTGAACACACTTGTCGTGTTCGGACTGAGCATCGTGCTCGTGTTGTGCTCGCGCTTCATCAGCCCGGCGCTCGGCTCCTGGAGCCAGGTTCTCACGGTGCTGATCCTTGCATCCTTCCTGATCATCCTTTCCTTCGGGCAGGGGCTTGTCATCCTGATCGGCGGACTGGATCTGTCGATACCCGCCCTCATCACGCTCGGCGGCGTTCTGACGACGAACTGGATCGGCACGAACGACGCCGGCATCTGGTACATGCTGCCGGCCATCCTGCTCATCTGTGCCCTGGTCGGCGCGGTGAGCGGCGTCGGTATCGTCTGGCTAAAGGTGCCGCCTTTCATCATGACGATGGCGACGTCGATCGTCATCGCCTCCGTGGCGCTCGGCTATACTAGCGGCACGCCGCGCGGCGGTTCGCCATCGGCCCTGTTATGGCTGATGAAGGCGTGGTTTCTCGGCGTGCCGGTGGTCATCTACTTCACCCTCGCCTTCATCCTGCTCGGCTGGCTGCTGCAGAACTTCACCGCGCTAGGACGTCGGCTTCGCGCGCTCGGCACCAACAGGAACGCCGCGCTCATCGCCGGCGTCAACGTCAACCGGCTCGAGCTCGTGCCCTATGCAATCAGCGCCGTTTGCGCCGGCTTCGTCGGCATGATGCTGGTCGGCTACTCGAACGGCGCGACGCTCAGGATGGGCGACAGCTACATGCTGCCCTCGATAGCCGCCGTCGTGATCGGCGGCTCCTCGATCCTCGGTGGCAGCGGAACCTTCATTGGCACGGTCGGCGGCGCAATCCTTCTGACCACGCTCGGCATGATGATCTCGGCCATCGGGCTCAGCGAGGGATGGCGCACTATCATCGAGGGCGCGATCATCGTCGGGGCGCTGCTGGTGCTGCGGGGCGAGTTCCTGACCCACATCGGAAATCGGATGCTGACGCGAAGGAAATGACCATGCGCCTGCGTGTGATGCTTTTTGTCCAATTGTGAGAACGTTCTCACAAGCTCTGGTCCGGCACCTGAAAGGGCCAAATTCCAAAGGGAGGTTGATGGAAATGAAGCTGTTAAGAAGACTGGGACTGGCCGCGTCGCTGACGCTTGCCACAACTGCGGGCGTTGCGACGGTCATCGACCATGCCGACGCGCAGGACAAGAAGCTCAAGGTCTATCTGTCGCTGAGCTACAGCGGCAATTCCTGGCAGTCGGAGGCCGCAAACATCGTCAAGGCGCTGGCGCAGACGCCGCCTTACGACAAGACCGTGGAGCTGAAGGAGGTCATCTCCGGCACCGATCCGCAGGCGCAGATCTCGGCCTATGAGAGCATGATCCAGGATGGAGCCGACGGCATCATCAGCTTCCCGATCTCGTCGACGGCGCTGAACCGCACCATCCATCGCGGCTGCCAGAAGGGCGTGCTCTTCTTCATGTATGACGCAACGGTGACCGAGCCCTGCGCCTACAATGTCAGCTACATCACCGCCGGCTTCGGCGAGAACACCGCCCAGGCGCTGGTCAACATTCTCGGCGGCAAGGGCAGCATCTTCCTGAGCCGCGGCGTTCCGGGCAACTCGGTCGACAAGCGTCACACCGACGGCGCGATGCACATCTTCAAACAGTATCCCGGCATCAAGGTGGTCGCGGAATACTATTCCTACTGGGATGACCGCACCACGCAGCAGGAGACGGCCAAGGCGCTCGCCGCGCATCCGGACGTCGACGGCATCTGGGCCCAGGCCGGCGAATACGGTGCGATCCAAGCGCAGCTCGACAAGGGCAACAAGCTCGTGCCGATGACCGGCGAGAACTCCGACGGCTTCCGCCTCGGCCTTGCCGATCCGAAGATGCAGGGCATGGGCCTCAAAGGCGTCTCGGCCGGCTCGCCGCCCGCCACCTCCGGCTACGCCTTCAAGCTGATGATGGAGGTCCTGACCAAGAAGCGCGACCTGAAGCCGATGAACATCGAGTACCCGCTGCCGTGGGTGCCGGCTGATCAGGTCAAGCCTTGCAAGGGCGACACCTTCGCCGACGGCTGCAACGTGTTCCCGTCCGACAAGGTGCCATCATCCTTCGTCACCGAGGTCTTCAATCCCGAGCTTCTGCCGGAACTGTCGCTACAGTCGGCGCTCGAGGGCAAGCCGACGCCCGGAGCGACCATCCAGCCGCTGCCGGCGGATGTGAAGCAGGCGCCCGACGCGCCCGGCATCAACTGCTCGTCGTGCAAGGCCCCGGCCGACGAATACAAGCTCACCAAGATTGAGGCGACGGTGAAGCCCTGACGACCAGCAATGCGATAGATGGACGGCACCCTGCCGTCCATCCCACCCAAGACAAGGATGAGAACATGCCGACCTTTCTGAAGCGGGGCAGGGATCCCGAGGCTGTCGCCCAGGGCGACGCGGTTGTCCGAACGACCGTCGAGACGATCCTCGCCGATATCGAGAAGCGGGGCGACGCCGCCGTCCGGGAACTGTCGGAGCGTTTCGACAAGTGGTCGCCGCAGAGCTTCCGGCTGAGCGACAGCGATATTGAACAGGCCATCTCCAAAGTCTCGGCAAGGGATCTGGAGGACATCCGCTTCGCCCAGACGCAGGTCCGCAATTTCGCCGAGAAGCAGCGCGCCTGCCTGCAGGATCTCGAGGTGGAAACGCTCCCGGGTGTCGTCCTTGGCCACAAGAACATTCCCGTCGACACGGTCGGCTGCTACGTGCCGGGCGGCAAATATCCGATGGTCGCCTCCGCGCATATGAGCGTGGTGACGGCAAGGGTCGCCGGCGTAAAGAAGATCATCGCCTGCGCGCCGCCGTTCCAAGGCGGGCCGCATCCGGCCATCGTCGCCGCCATGCACATGGGCGGCGCCGACGAGATCTACGTTTTGGGCGGCATCCAGGCCGTTGGCGCCATGGCGCTCGGAACCGAGACCATCGGGCGCGTCGACATGCTTGTCGGTCCGGGCAACGCCTTCGTCGCCGAGGCCAAGCGCCAGCTCTACGGGCGCATCGGGATCGATCTGTTCGCCGGTCCGACCGAAACGCTGGTGATCGCCGACGACAGCGTCGACGGCGAGATCTGCGCGACCGACCTGCTCGGCCAGGCCGAACATGGCCCGACAAGCCCGGCGGTGCTTCTGACCAATTCGCCGAAGCTGGCGCGCGACACCATGGCGGAGATCGAGCGGCAGCTGAAGATCCTGCCGACGGCCGAGATCGCCGCCAAGGCGTGGGCTGACTATGGTGAGGTGATCGTATGCGATTCCTATGAGGAAATGGTTGTGGAAGCCGACCGTATCGCCTCCGAGCACGTGCAGGTGATGACGCGCGATCCCGACTATTTCCTCGACAACATGCGCAACTACGGCGCGCTGTTCCTGGGGCCACGCACCAATGTCGCCTATGGCGACAAGGTCATCGGCACCAATCATACGCTGCCGACCAGGAAGGCGGCCCGCTACACCGGCGGTTTGTGGGTTGGCAAGTTCATCAAGACCTGCACCTATCAGCGCGTCCTGACCGACGAAGCGAGCGCCATGATCGGCGAGTACTGTTCGCGCCTGTGTGCCCTGGAGGGTTTCTACGGACATGCCGAGCAGGCCAACATCCGGGTCCGCCGCTACGGAGGTCGCAACGAGGCCTAAGGCTGCGCGCCAACGGAGTTTTCATGTCGGTCATCGCCCGCAACAAGAACAGCAAGCCCCGCCTGACCGTGAAGGATCTGGCGCGCGACCTCGGCATGTCTGTTTCGACCGTCTCCAGGGCCTTTCACGCCGATGCCGTGATCGCCAAGGGCACGCGCGACGTGGTGTTGAACCGCGCGAGGGAGATCGGCTATTCGCCAAACCCCTTCGCGCGCAGTCTCATCACCAAGAAGACGCGCATCGTCGGCGTGGTCGTCGCCGACATCAAGAACCCGTTCTATCCGGAAGTCCTAACCCGGCTCACCACCGAGCTGCGCGCCATCGACATGAATGTGATGCTGGTCGCGGCCGACCAGTCGGGCGAGGTCGACCAGGCGCTGCGCCTTCTTCTCAACTACCAGCCCGACCTCGCTATCATCCTCGCGGCAACATTGTCGTCGGAAGCCGCGCAGGAGTGCCGCAAGGCCGGCACGCCGGTGATCTTCTTCAACCGGCTGTCGGCCGACGACCACGCTTTCGGCATCTCCTGCGACAACATCCTGGGCGGCCGCAGCATTGCCGACTATCTGGCCGATACCGGCCACCGGCGCCTGGCCTACATCGCCGCGCTGGCGGATGCCTCGACCAATGTCGCCCGTCACCGCGGCTTCAGCGAACGCGCGGTCGAGCGCGGCCTTGCAGCGCCTGCCGTCATTGATGCGGGGCAGTTCAGCTACCACGCCGGCTACGAGGCCGCCCGCAAACTGCGTGATCTCGAAGAGATGCCCGACGGCGTGTTCTGCGCCAACGACATTCTCGCCATCGGCTTTCTCGACGGCGTTCGGGAACTGGGCTTCAACGTGCCGGACGACCTCTCGATCATGGGCTTCGACGATATCGAAATGGCGCATTGGCCTTCGCACGGGCTGACGACCGTCAAGCAGCCCATCGAAAAGATGTTGGAGGCGACGATTTCGCTGGCCAAGGAACTGGGCACGAATGCTGGCCGGGAGCCGGTCGTGCAGATGATTGCGCCAGGCGCCGTGATCGAGCGCGCGACGACGCGCAGGAGGCATTATGACTGATCTATCCGCAAAGCGCTTCTTCGAACGCGCGGTCAACGTTCACCGCTACGACTGCGAGCTGGTTGCAGCGCCGCAGCCGTCGGACGCTGAAAGCGGGCAATTCCAAACAGCCATCGACAAGGACGGGGCGACCGACGAGGCCGTCGTCCGCTACGTGGTCGCCACCCGTCCCATCTATGACGGCCTGCGCCGGCTGATCGGGCAGGTCGCGGGCTTGCTGGTTTTGGCCGAAGCTGGCGGTCGCCGCGATGTGCTCGACTTGCCGGATATCCCGGCGGCCTGTGAACAATGGGCCGAGGTCAAGCAGCGCCTGGGCGCCTTGCAGACGCCGCACGGTCTGGAGGCCCATCGCGTGCGCCTGGAGACCGCGCACGCGACGATCGGCGAAGTGCTTGACGAATTCGGCTTGGCCCGGCTGCGGCGCGACTGGCAGCAGCATCTCGACCGGGCAGCGGAGAGGATCAAGCACGCCTATGCATGGCTGCAGGCGGCGTCGGAGCCGCGCGCCGGCATGACGCCGATCGATTTCAATCATGCCTGCTGCAGCTGTGCACAGCGCTGGCGAAAACAGGGAGGAAACG
Source organism: Mesorhizobium sp. M7A.F.Ca.US.011.01.1.1 (assembly GCF_003998295.1). Lineage (NCBI taxonomy): Bacteria > Pseudomonadati > Pseudomonadota > Alphaproteobacteria > Hyphomicrobiales > Phyllobacteriaceae > Mesorhizobium > Mesorhizobium sp. M7A.F.Ca.US.011.01.1.1. Next base: position 4,954 of record NZ_RZRT01000041.1, on the reverse strand, counting down.
ATGGGTCAATATTCGATCTGGGTGCTTGAGTACAGCTACGTCACCAACTACCACAAGAGCGGCGTGCTCTACGGCGCTCACAATCAGGGTCACGTCAAGCTTCCCTACTGCTATGCGCTGATCAAGGGCAACGGCCACGTCGCCATGGTCGATGTTGGCTACAACAACAAGGACTACGGCAAACATCTCGGCGACAAGTTCGGCGTCGAGAACTGGCACTCACCCGAGGTCGTTCTCGACGAGATCGGCCTGTCGCCGATGGACGTCGACACGGTTTTCGTCACCCACGCCCATTTCGACCATTTCGGCAATGTCGAGGACTTCCCTAAAGCGACCTTCTACATCCAGGAGCGGGAAATCGCGAAATGGGTCTGGGCGATGTCGCTGCCGGACCGCATGCGCTGGATGAACGTCGCCGTCGACCCTGGCGATATCGTACGCGGTGTCGACCTGGCCCGCCAGAAGCGGCTGGTGACGATTGATGGGGCAAAGCAGGACGTGCTGCCGAATGTCGATCTCAATCCCGCCTTCGATAGCCACACCTACGGTTCGATGTGGGTCACCGTACGCAACGGCAACGAAGATACCTGGGTGCTGGCAGGCGATCTGGTCTATGTCTTCGACAATATCGAGGGGTCGGGAGCTGCCGTCGATATCGAGACGCTCTACGTCCCGGTGGGGCTTGCGGTCGGCAGCCAGACCAATCTCGTGCTGGCGACCGAGGAGATGATGAAGCAGGTGAATTACGAGGCACGGCGCGTCATTCCCATCCACGAAGAGCGGCTGAAGGACCGTTTCCCGTCGCGCATTACCAAGGATGGTCTGCGCATCACTGAAATCTGCCTCGCGGACGGCGAAAAATCGCGGGTGCAGTGATGGAAGCAATTCGCAACGTCGCCATTGTCGGGGCAGGGCTTGTCGGCCGTGGCTGGGCGATCGTCTTCGCTCGTGCGGGTCATGACGTGACCATCTATGACGGCAGCGACGACATCCGCGTGGCGGTGATTGACAGGATCCGCGCCAGTCTTGCCGATATGCACGAAGCCGGGCTGATCGATGCAATCGATCCTGTCATGCGGCGGTTAAGCGTGGTCGACACCCTCAAGGGTGCAGTTGCCGATGCCGACTATATCCAGGAGTCGGTGCTCGAACGGCGCGATGTCAAGCAGGCCGTCTGCCTCGAGATCGATCGGGCCATGCGGCCCGATGCCGTCGTAGGCAGCTCCAGCTCAGGTATTCCTGCCTCGGCGTTTACGGAACAATGTGTAAAACGCGCACGCTTCCTCGTGGTGCATCCGGTGAATCCTCCACATCTGATCCCGTTGGTCGAACTGGTTCCGGCGCCATGGACGGACGCAAACATCGTTCCTTGGCTACGGGAACAAATGGAAGCCGTGGGGCAGGCGGCCATCGTCGTGCGCAAGGAGGTGGAGGGCTTTGTCCTGAACAGGCTCCAGGGTGCGCTGCTCAACGAAGCCTGGGCGTTGCTTGAGGAAGGTGTCGCAAGTGCCGCCGACATCGATCTGACGGTGTCGCACGGGCTTGGCTACCGCTGGTCCTTCATGGGACCGTTCGAGACGATCGACCTCAACGCGCCTGGCGGGATTGCCGACTATGCGCGGCGTCTGGGGCCCCTCTACCACGCGATCGCACTGGCAAGGCGCGATCCGGCACCTTGGTCCGAAGCGCTGATCGGCAAGGCCGAAGCCGAACGCCGCGAGAAACTATCGGCATCCCGCCTCGGTGAACGCAGCACCTGGCGCGACCGCAATCTCATGGCGCTCGTCGCTTATAAGCAACGTACCAGCGTCTGACACGGAGAGGGCCATGGCGGCAATGCTGCAAGACAAGGTTGCCCTGGTGACCGGAGGGACCGGTGGTATCGGCGCGCAGATCGTATCGAGGCTCGCGCAGGAAGGGGCGTCGGTCGTCGTCGGCTACAACAGTTCACGCCAGGCGGCTGAAGCGCTGGTCTCGTCGCTGGCGCCCCGCGATCATCTCGTCGCCGAGGCGAGCGTCACCGACAGCGACTGCCTCGTGCGGTTGGCCGGCCAGATCGAGGAAAGGTTCGGCCGGCTCGATATCCTGGTCAATTGCGCCGGCATAACCCGTTTCGTGCCGCATCCGGACCTCGATGGTCTGGACGACGCGTTGATCGACAGCATCTTCAGCGTCAACGTGCGCGGTGTCATCGCCGCGACGCGGGCAATGCGGCCGCTGCTCGACCGCGCCGCCAGCGGCGTCGTTGTCAACATCTCGTCGATTGCCGGCGTAACCGCCATGGGCAGCAACATCGCCTACTGCGCCTCCAAGGCCGCTGTCGACAACCTAACCAAGTCGCTGGCGCGCGCCCTGGCTCCGAAAATCAGGGTCGTGTCGGTGTCACCGGGCGTCGTCGACACCGATTTCATCAAGGGCCGCGACGAGTCCTGGCGAGATGAACAGGCGAACCGGACGCCGCTCGGGCGATTGGGCACGCCCGACGATGTTGCCGAGGCGGTTCTGGCAGTCGCGACCCACCTTCGCTTCGCGACAGGAGTTGTCATTCCGGTCGACGGCGGGCGGCCCCTGGTGTGATTTTTGTCTTGAACGTCCGCACAACGCTTGTGGAGAGCTGAATGACCGCGACCATAGCCATCACCATCGGCGATCCGGCCGGCGTTGGGCCCGAGATCGCGCTCAAGGCCGCCCATCATTTCGCGGCGGTCCTTGAGACTGGCACGGTTCGACTCCGCCTGATCGGGTCACTTGCGGCGCTGGGCGGGACAGCCCGGTCGCTGGCCTTACCATTGCCCGACGTCGCGAATGCGGATGAGCCTCTCGGCATCTGGCCGATCGAGGGTTCCGCCGTCGAGATCGGACGGGTGTCGGCGGAAGGCGGCAGGCAGGCCTATGAGGCCGTGGCCGAGGGTGTGCGGCGTACGATGGCCGGCGAGGCTTCGGCCATCGTCACCGCGCCGCTCAACAAGGAATCGCTGCATCTTGCCGGTCATCGGTTCCCGGGTCACACCGAGCTGCTGGCGGCGCTTACCGGGGCGCGAGACAGCGCGATGATGCTCGCGCACGGTTCTTTTCGCGTCAGCCACGTCACGACCCACATTCCGCTGGAAGATGTGCCGAAGAGGGCGACGGAGCCGCGCATGCGGCGGGTTCTCGACCTGACGATCGAAGCCCTGAGGCATCTGGGGATCACGGCGCCTCGCATTGCGATTGCCGCGCTCAATCCGCACGCCGGGGAGGGCGGTATTTTCGGGACCCACGACATCCGCATCACCCAGCCGATCGTCGCCGACTACAGGGCGCGCGGCCACGACGTCCATGGTCCCGTTCCGGGCGATACCGTCTTCGTGAAAATGCGCGGCGGCGCCTATGACGCGGTCGTGGCCATGTACCACGATCAGGGCCATATTCCGGTGAAGCTGCTTGGCTTCCAGATCGACCCGCAGACCGGTGAATGGCTTGGCCTGAGCGGCGTCAACATCACGCTCGGCCTGCCGATCGCGCGGACCTCCGTCGACCACGGGACCGCTTTCGACATCGCCGGCCGCGGCATCGCCCGCGAAAGCAGCCTCATAGAGGCGATCGACTATGCCTTGTCGCTCACCACGGAGAACGCTGCGTGAACCGTAGCCCCAACGAGCGCGGGCTTGGCAGGCCGGATGTCCTGATCGTCGCGGACGACATCACCGGTGCGCTCGACACGGCCGGATATTTCGCGAGTTCAGAAAAACCGGTGAAGGTCTGGCTCGACGTGCCGCCGGGCCTCTCCGGCTGCAACGCCATTGATCTCGACAGCCGGGACTTAGGGGAACGAGCGGCATACGATCGTGTCACAGGCGTTTTTGTCGATCGCAAAGCCGGCGCACGGTCGCTGTCGTTCAAGAAAATCGATAGCGTCATGCGTGGACACCCTGTCGCAGAGTCGGTTGCGGCCTTTCGCGCCGGACGGTTTAGGCGTGCCCTCTTCGCCCCTGCTTTTCCGGCGTTGGGCCGGGCAACAGTCAACGGCCGGCAGCACGTAGTATCGCAGGATGGGATAACACCCGTCGGTCCGGCACTTGTCGATGCATTATTGGGCCACGGGGTTCCGGCTGCCATGATCGGCGAGGCCTGCGCAAGGGAGGGATTTTTTGTCGCCGATGCGTCAAGCGATGCCGAGCTTGCCGCGGCGATTGCAGCCTTTGGAGTGGATAGCGAGGATCTTTATGTCGGCTCAGGTGGATTGGCCTCCATGCTCGCTGGAAGTCGGACGGCCCATCTTCGGCCACCGGCACTCGATCTCGCCATCTGCGGCACGAACCATCCGGTTGCTTTGCGCCAGGTCGCGGCGGTCAGCGGGCTGAAGACCGTCATGATGGACGGCTCCAGTCCCATGTCTCTCGAACCACCGTTTGTTTTGCTCGCGCCCCCCCACGCTGCTTCGGAATCCCAGGCGCGCCTTGTCATCGAGCGATCGCTCATCCAGCTTGTGGCCAGGCTGCCGACGCCGCGTTCGGTCTTGGTGACAGGCGGGTCGACGCTGCGGCTGCTGGCAGGCATCTGCGGAGCCAGCCAGTTCTTGTGCGAGGGACTCTACGAGCCCGGCGTGGCGGTCAGCAGGATGGTGTCGGCCGCATGGAATGGCGCTGTCATCGTCTCAAAGTCAGGCGGGTTCGGGAGCGACGATCTTCTCGCTCACTTGGTATTTCCAGATAGACGAAATCGTCTACCTTAAGACGCGTCAGGTCCGTTCGCTTTTACGATGCTGTTTCGAAAAAAGACGGTCCGTACGATATTGCGTCTAGGTTGGTAGCGGCAGAGCGCTACCACCTTCTCCACATCATTAGACTAGAGCGGGATGAATTTAGGTTGGGCATAGCCTGCCTCTGTGAAGTAATTTCGGCATTCGGTTGACGTGACGGTGCCGAGGATTTGGCCGATGGCGTCACAGACGGTTTCGACTGTTCGCTTGGCA
>NZ_RZRT01000040.1:0-57689 GCF_003998295.1 Mesorhizobium sp. M7A.F.Ca.US.011.01.1.1 | reverse complement strand
CCCCACCCCTAACCCCTCCCCACAAGGGGGAGGGAGACTTCCGTTGGCGCTGACCTCTGTACACTCACAGATGTTCATGCCGAATAGATCAACAAAGGCAGGCGGCAGCGTTCCCTCCCCCTTGTGGGGAGGGCTAGGGTGGGGGTCCTTCTTCGCAAGAATCTCATATGCGGTGGCCCCTCCCCACAAGGGGAGGGTGCAAGCGCCCCAGATCAATAGATCTTGGAGAACTTCTCGATGTTCGACTTGTCGAACTGGAAGGGCGGAGCCATCGCAGCCGAGTTGGTGTCGTCGAGCGTGACCTTGCCGACGCGGCCGATCGACAGCGTGGCACCAGGCTTCGCCTCTTCCTTCTTCACCGCCAGATCATGGGCGAGGTAGACGGCGGAGTAGCCGAGGTCGATCGGGTTCCACAGCGCAACCGCCTGGCTGGCGCCGTTGTCGATGAACTTCTTGAACTCGGACGGCAGCGCCAGACCGGTGACATTGACCTTGCCGATCAGGTTAGCATCGGTGACGACCTGGGCGGCGGCGACGACGCCGACGGTGGTCGGCGCTATGATCGCCTTGAGGTTCGGATAGGACTTCAGCAGGCCCTTGGCTTCGTCGGTGCTCTTAGCCGAATCGTCATCGCCGTAGACGGTGGCGACGAGTTTGATCTTGGGGAACTTCTCCGGCAGGATCTTCTTGGCCGCGTCGATCCAGGCGTTCTGGTTGGTCGCGGTCGAGGAGGCCGACAGGATGGCGACCTCGCCCCCTTCCGGCAGGTGGTCGGCGGCAAGCTTGATGATGGTCTCGCCGATCAGGCCGGTGTCGGACGGGTTGAGGTGAAGCTGGCGGCCTTCCTTGGCGACGCCCGAATCCCATGAGATGACGGTGATGCCGCGTTCCATGGCCTTCTTCAGCACCGGCACCAGCGCGTCGGCGTCATTGGCCGAAATGGCGATGGCGTTGACCTTCTGCGCGATCAGCGAATTGACCACTTCGATCTGCGCTTCGGCGGTCGCCTTGGTCGGGCCGGTGTAGATGATGTCGACATCGCCGAGTTCCTTGGCCGCCTCTTCGGCGCCCTTGTTGGCGGCGTCGAAGAAGCCGTTGCCGAGCGACTTCACCACCAACGCGATCTTGACGTTCTCGGCATAGGCGGCATTCACGAACATGGCGGCTGAGAATGCAGCCGTCACCATCAATTTCTTCAAGAAGCTCATCGAATTTCCTCCCTTGAGCGTTGCATTCCATCGCCGCTGCGAGCGCGAGTTGGCCTCAGGCCTGCAGTGAAGATTCTTCCTTGTTGGTTGCGGATGTGCGGGCGACGATCAGCGTCACGCCGGCGGTTTCCAGCATCTTGGCTTCGCGATCCTCGATGCCGTCATCGGTGATGACGGTGGCGATGCGCGACAGGCCGCACAGGATCAGGCTGGAGCGTTTGCGGAATTTTGAGGAATCGACCAACACCACCAATTCGTCGGCCTGGTCGATCAGCTTCTGCTCCGCCTGGATCAAAAGCGGATCGCCTTCCATCAGGCCAAGCGGCCCCAGCCCCTGCGCGCCCATGAACATGCGGCGCGCATAGAAATTGCGCGTCACGTCATTGTCGAAGGGAGACAGGATGATGTTCTGCTCGCGGTAGATGGTGCCGCCCGACAGCATCACCGTGTTCTTGGAGTGCTTGAGCAAATGCTCGGCGATCGGGAACGAATTGGTGAAGATCGGCATGCGGCGGCCGGTCAGGAAATGCACCATCTGGAAGGTGGTGGTGCCGCCATTGATGATGATCGGTTCGCCGTCCTTGCACAGTTCCACGGCTTCGCGTGCAATCGCCCGCTTCTGCGCGGCGTTGATGGTTTCGTTGACGGAAAAGGGCCGGCCGGCCAGCCCAATGAACTGCGGCGGTGAGATTGCCTCGGCGCCGCCGCGCACACGGCGCAGCCGCTTCTGGACGTGGAGAGCCGCGATATCACGCCGGATCGTCGCCTCGGAAGACTCCGTCAGGTCGACCATCTCCTGCACCGTCACCACAGGCTTTTCCTGGACGGCGGACAGAATGATCCTGTGGCGCTCTTTTTCGTGCATGGTTCCTCCCTGCCTGAGCATCTAGGCACCCAAAACGCGCAGTGTCAATCATTTCCGATCATATAATTTCATTGTGCAGTGCAATATGATCGGTCTTGATCGTTTGTGATTGACAAGCCGGCTGCTTCCGTGGAAATTCGAACCAAATGGCCGCGCCTTTTGCGTGCCTTCGGGAGGATTTCTTATGCTCGACAAGCGCACCGGCGCGCGCCTCGCCAATCTGTGGGACGAGGCCAAGGCTCACGCGATGAGCGGGCCGGAACTTCTGGTCTACCGCTCGAACACACTTGGTTCCGACAAGCGCGTCACTAACTATGGCGGCGGCAACACCTCCTCGAAGATATGGCAGAGAGACCCGCTCACCGGCGAGGATGTCGAAGTGCTTTGGGTCAAGGGCTCGGGCGGCGACAGCGCCTCGATCAAGCTGGACGGCTTTGCCACGCTCTACATGGACAAGCTGCGCGCGCTCAAAGGCCTCTATCGCGGCGTCGAGCACGAAGATGAAATGGTCGGCTTCCTGCCCCACTGCACCTTCAACCTCAATCCGCGCGCGGCCTCTATCGACACGCCGTTGCATGCCTACGTGCCGAAGCCTTTTGTCGACCACATGCATCCCGATGCCATCATCGCCATTGCCGCCGCCAAGGATTCGAAGGCGCTGACGAAAGAGATATTCGGCGACGCCATCGGCTGGCTGCCGTGGAAGCGTCCGGGTTTCGAACTCGGGCTGTGGCTGGAGAAATTCTGCCTCGAACACCCCGATGCCAAGGGTGTCATCCTGGAAAGCCACGGCCTTTTCACCTGGGGTGATACCCCTCGGGAATGCTACGAGACGACGATCTCGGTGATCAACCAGGCGATCGAATGGTTCGAGCGCCGCTCCGAGGGTGTCGCTATCTTCGGCGGTGAGGCGGTCAAGTCGCTCGACGCCACTGAGCGCCGTGCCATTGCCGCAAAGCTGATGCCGAGGATTCGCGGCCTGATTTCGGAAAAGAGCCACAAAACAGGCCATTTCGACGATTCCACTGCTGTGCTCGAATTCGTCAACTCCAGGGATCTGCGCCCGCTGGCGGCACTCGGCACCTCGTGCCCCGACCATTTCCTGCGCACCAAGATCCGCCCGCTGGTCATCGAGTTCGATCCGGCAAAACCCGATGTCGATGCGGTCATCGCGCGCCTTGCCGACGACATCGCCGAATATCGCGTCGGCTACCAGGCCTACTACGACAGCTGCAAGCATGCGGACTCGCCCGCCATCCGCGATCCCAATGCCGTCGTCTACCTGATGCCCGGCGTCGGCATGTTCACCTTCGCCGGCGACAAGGCGACGGCGCGCATTTCGGGCGAATTCTATGTCAACGCCATCAACGTCATGCGCGGCGCCTCCACCGTCTCGTCCTATGTCGGGCTGCCTGCACAGGAAGCCTTCGACATCGAATACTGGCTGCTCGAGGATCTGAAGCTGCAGCGTATGCCGAAGCCGAAGTCGCTTGCCGGCCAGATCGCGCTGGTCACCGGCGGCGCCGGCGGCATCGGCCGCGCCACGGCCAACCGCCTGCTGCGCGAAGGCGCCTGCGTGGTGCTGGCCGACATCGATGAGACAGCGCTGGCCAGCGCCAACGACGAATTGGCCAAGGCTTATGGCAAGGATTTCGTCCGTCCGGTGCTGATCAACGTCACCTCGGAGGACCAGGTCATTTCGGGCTTTGCCGAGACGGCGGTCGAGTTCGGCGGCATCGACATTCTGGTGTCGAATGCCGGGCTGGCCTCCTCGGCGCCGATCGAGGAGACGACGCTGGCGCTGTGGAACAAGAACATGGACATCTTGTCGACCGGTTACTTCCTGGTCTCGCGGGAAGCGTTCCGGCTGTTCCGCGCGCAGAAGATTGGCGGCAACGTCGTCTTCGTCGCCTCCAAGAACGGCCTTGCCGCATCGCCCAACGCCGCCGCCTATTGCACCGCCAAGGCCGCCGAGATCCATCTCGCCCGCTGCCTGGCGCTGGAGGGCGCAGAGGCGCAGATCAGGGTCAATGTCGTCAACCCGGACGCGGTGCTTCGCGGCTCGAAGATCTGGACCGGCGAGTGGAAGGAACAGCGCGCCGCCGCCTACAAGATGTCGACCGACGATCTGGAGGAGCACTATCGCTCGCGTTCGATGCTGAAGCGCTCGGTCTTCCCGGAAGACATCGCCGAAGCGATCTATTTCCTGGCGTCCGACATGTCGGCCAAGTCGACCGGCAACATCATCAATGTCGACGCGGGCAACGCCCAGTCGTTCACGCGCTGAGCGGAGGAGGACGATGGAACAGATCATCGCCGCCGATACCGTCGACAAGGACAATGCCGCGCGGAAGGCCGACCTCGAACGCGACTACGCCTCGCTCGGCGAACGCCTCGACCGTCGCGGCATCGCCATCGACGCCATCCGCGACAAGGTTGAGAAATTCGCGGTGGCGATCCCGTCCTGGGGTGTCGGCACCGGCGGCACGCGCTTTGCCCGCTTTCCCGGCGCCGGCGAGCCGCGCGACATCTTCGACAAGATCGAGGATTGCGCCGTCATCCAGCAATTGACGCAGGCGACGCCGACCGTTTCCCTGCACATTCCGTGGGACAAGGCCGACCCGAACCGGCTGAAGCAGGCGGCTTCGCGCTTTGGCCTCAGCTTCGACGCCATGAATTCCAACACTTTTTCCGATGCAAAGGACCAAGCGCTTTCCTACAAATTCGGCTCGCTGTCGCATGCCGATGCCGGCACGCGCCGGCAAGCGGTCGAGCACAATCTCGAATGTATCGAGATCGGCAAGACGCTCGGCTCCAAGGCGCTGACGGTGTGGATCGGCGACGGTTCGAACTTTCCCGGCCAGATCAATTTCGCCAGGGCGTTCGAGCGCTATCTCGACGCCATGAAGGAGATCTATGCCGGACTGCCCGCCGACTGGAAGCTGTTTTCCGAGCACAAGATGTACGAGCCGGCCTTCTATTCCACCGTCGTGCAGGACTGGGGCACCAACTACATGATCGCCAGGGAGTTGGGCGACAAGGCGTTCTGTCTGGTCGACCTCGGCCACCATGCCCCCAACGTCAACATCGAGATGATCGTCTCGCGGCTGATCCAGTTCAAGAAGCTTGGCGGCTTCCACTTCAACGACTCGAAGTATGGCGACGACGATCTCGATGCCGGTTCGATCGACCCCTACCGGCTGTTCCTCGTCTTCAACGAACTGGTCGATGCCGAACTTTCCGGCGCCGAGGGTTTCGATCCGGCGCACATGCTCGACCAGAGCCACAACGTCACCGATCCGATCGAAAGCCTGATGCTGTCGGCGGTCGAGGTGCAGCGTGCCTATGCGCAGGCGCTGCTTGTCGACCGCAAGGCGCTGGAAGGTTTTCAGGACTTGAACGACGCGCTGATGGCGACGCAGACGCTAAAAGCCGCCTACCGCACCGATGTCGAGCCGATCCTCGCCATGGCGCGGCTGAAGACAGGTGGCGCCATTGATCCGGTCGCGGCGTATCGTGCGGCGGGCTACCGGGCGAAAGTCGCGGCCGAACGCCCGGCGGTTGCGGGCGGTTCAGGCGGGATTGTGTAGGCCTTTAGTTCGATTTTCCGTCGATTGGACAGAGAGGGCGGCACTTGAGCACCCCCCTCTGTCCTGCTGGACATCTCCCCCGCAAGGGGGGAGATCGGATGTCATTTCTGCTTTCGCCAATCGCCAACGATGTAGGAAGAGCGCCGCAGCTGAAGCTGCCAATCTCCCCCCTTGCGGGGGAGATGTCCGGCAGGACAGAGGGGGGTGTGAAGGAACGCCAATCATCACTATTGGCTGGACTAACCCATCCCAAGGGTCTTTTCTAGGCGTCCCCCGCCCGGAGAACCGCCATGCCTCTCAACCGTCGGATACTGATCGCCGCCAGTTTTTCCATCACCTTCGCGCTCGCCCCGTTGACGAGCGTCTTCGCCGCCTCACCGGCGCCTGCCAAGGGCGAGCACGGCATGGTGGTGACGGCCCAGCATCTGGCGTCCGAAGTCGGCATCGAGGTCTTGAAGAAGGGCGGCAATGCTGTCGATGCGGCGGTTGCCGTCGGCTATGCGCTCGCGGTCGTCTACCCCAATGCCGGTAACATCGGCGGCGGCGGTTTCATGACCATCCGCTTCAAGGACGGCAAATCGACTTTCCTCGACTTTCGCGAGCGGGCGCCGCTGGCGGCGACAAAAACCATGTATCTCGACAAGGACGGCAACCCGGTGAAGGGGGCTAGTCTCGACGGCTATCTTGCGGTCGGCGTGCCGGGTTCGGTGGCCGGTCTGGAACTGGCCCGTGAAAAATACGGCAAATTGTCCCGCCAGGATCTGATGGCGCCGGCAATCGGCTATGCCAAGGACGGCTTCATCCTCAACCAGGGCGACGCTGCCTCGTTTGCCGGCAGTGCCGACAGGCTGGCGAAGGACCCCGCGGCCGCCGCCATATTCCTGAAACCCGACGGCAAGCCCTATGGCATCGGCGAGCGGCTGGTCCAGCCCGACCTCGCGGCGTCGCTCGCCGCCATTTCCGAAAGGGGTGCGGATGCCTTTTACAAAGGCGCCATCGCCGATGCCATCGTCAAGGCGAGCGGCGCCAAGGGCGGCATTCTCGCCAAACCGGATTTCGAGCAATATGCGGTGCGTGAACTCAAGCCCGTGACCTGCACCTATCGCGGCTACGAGATCACCTCCTCGCCGCCGCCCAGCTCCGGCGGCGTCATCATCTGCGAAATCCTCAATGTGCTCGAAGACTATCCGCTCTCCTATCTCGGCGTCGGTTCCGCCGAGACCGTCCATGTCATGGTCGAGGCGATGCGCTACGCCTATGTCGACCGCAATTCCGCGCTCGGCGATCCCGATTTCATCGACAATCCGGTCTCCAAATTGCTTGATAAGGCCTATGCCAAGGATATCCGCGACAAGATCGACCCGTTTCGGGCCGGCGTGTCGCAGGACCTGATGCCGAAGGGCTTTGGCGAGAGCAAAGAGACGACGCATTATTCGATCATCGACGATGACGGCAACGCGGTCGCAGTCACCTACACGCTGAACGGGTCCTTCGGCGCCGGCGTCGTTGCCGACGGCACCGGCATCCTGCTCAACAACGAGATGGACGATTTCACCCAGAAGCCCGGCGTACCCAACCTCTATGGCCTGGTCCAGGGCGAGGCCAACGCCATCCAGCCGAAGAAGACGCCGCTGTCGTCGATGAGCCCGACCGTGGTGGCCAAGGACGGCAAGCCGTTCATGGTCATCGGCAGCCCGGGTGGTTCGCGCATCATCACCATCACGCTGGAAGCGATCGTCAATGTCATCGACCACGGCATGAACATCCAGGAGGCGATCGACGCGCCGCGCATCCACCATCAATGGCTGCCCGACACGGTTTATGTCGAGCCGTTCGGCCTGTCGCCGGACACAGAAAAGCTGCTGGCCGGCATGGGATATCACCTCGATCTCGCTGACCAGACCTGGGGGCAGGCGGCCGGCATCCTGGTCGGCGGCAAGAGCCTGGCGGAAATCGAGAAAGGCGGCGGCGCGCGCTACAACGGCGCCATCGACAGCCGCGCGGCCTCTGGCGAGGCGCTCGGATACTGATAGCTCGGAGGAAAAGCTTGGTGCAGCGTGGCGATTCGGGTTGATCGCCCGCTGCTCAAGTGGATCGGCTCACACCGATTTGACCGTCACAAGACCAGCGCGAGGGTGGACGCAACCAGCATCAAGGCGGCAATGCCGACGAACAGCGCATAGATACGCGGCCGGTCGAGCAGCAGCGCGTTTCCGGATATCCAGGCGGACGTGGCGCCGCCAAGCGCGAAGAGGAAGCCGTTGCGGTGCCCGAAGACCATCGATGCGGCCATCAGCCCGCCAATGATCAGCGCACCGAACACGATGATCACGGCAACGGCATATCTCTCGAAATCATTGCCGCTACCCATGCTCGGGCCGATTGCGTTCAACGTCGGCAGGTCGTCCGGATCGAAGGGGTTCGTCGACCCGTATTCGTCTTGACCGGCAGGCTCTCGCATCATTCGTTCTCCGTATAGCGGCAACAAATCATCAAGCCTTGCCGAGTGCAACCCGATCGCGCTGCCTTGATGCGTTCGACCGGTCCTTGACGTCTTCAGGCGGCGGCTTGCTGCCGGCTTTTTTTGTTCGTTCCTTGGCCGTCTTTGGTCTCTCAGGCAATCCAGGAAACGGCTGCCCAAAGGCGACCGTGGCTTCGTCTATCATGGAATGCCTTCGTGGAGGAAAAATGATGCGAGGCGCGGATTGGGTTTCGCGGGCGGTGATTTTTTGGTCGGCCACATCGCACAGCGCTGTTGTACGGGCGAATCGCCTTGCGGCCAAGCGGCGGCTGCGCCTGGCATGCGGTTGCGTAAAGTTGACTTGTCAGGCCATCAAAATGTTGACTATTGAACTCATGTTTCATAGTCAACCGGGCAGTGGTCACTGGAGACCGTATCCCGAAAAGCAGGGCACGCCGCATTGCAGAGAGACCGAGAGCCCAGAGCCGCGTCCGATCACTTGCGCAGCCGAGTGACCCGGCGCCAGGCGCTCGAGCTTTTCACGCTGCCGTTTGCCGGCATGGGGTTCTCCACGGCTGAAGCCCGTCCGTTGCGCATAGTCTGCCTGGATGACGGGTTGACCGAGACCTTGCTCATGCTCGGCGTCAGCCCGGTCGCCATTGCCGATCGGGAGGTCTGGGAGAAATGGGTGGTCGAGCCGCGGCTGCCGCCGGACATCGCCGATGTCGGCACGCTGCTCGAGCCCAATCTTGAATTCCTGCAGCAGCTCAGGCCGGACATCATCCTGTCCATGCCGTATCTCGACGGCATCAAGCCGCTGCTCGAACGCGTGGCTCCGGTGACGACGATCGGTCTCTACACCGAAGCCGGGCAGCCCTATCAGCGCGCCGTCGAGGCGACGCGCCAGCTCGCCGGGCTTGTCGGCAAGGAAAGCGAAGGCGAAGCGCTGATCGCGGCGACAGACGCGTATTTTACGGAGATTCGCCAGCAACTGGCGCCGCTGTCGGCACGGCCGATCTATGTCGTCAGCTTCCTGGACCCCCGCAATGTGCGCGTCTACGGCGCAAAGAGCCTGTTTCAGGAGGTGTTCGACCGCATCGGGCTCAGCAACGCGTGGACGGCGGAGACCAATTACTGGGGGTTTTCGACCGTCGGTATCGACGGGCTGGCAACATCCAGCGATGCGCGCCTCGCCTATCTCGAACCCTTGCCTGAGGGCGCCGGCGGCACGCTGACCGAAAGTCCGGTCTGGAACACCATGCCTTTCGTGCGCAACCGCTCGATCATGCGCCTTCCTGCCGTCCTGATGTTTGGCGCGCTTCCATCCGCGCGCCGTTTTGCTCGGGTCCTGGCGTCGGCGATGACCGCGGAGGCCGCCCATGGCTGAGGATGCCGCGGCCGTCACTCAAGAAGGAAAGCTTGCGCCGTCGGGCCGCGCCTTGCCATGGGGCTCTCTTGGCAATCAGCCGGTAGGCGCGATCCTGCTTTGCGCGGTGCTGCTCGCGGCGGCGATCGCGGCAACCGTCTTAAACCTCACCGTGCAGCTGCCATCGGCGCTCTGGCTCCAATCGCTCGCCGCCCCGGACATTGATGATATGCGGCAGGTGCTCGTCCACTACGCCTTCCTGCCCAGGCTTGCCGTCAGCCTTTTATGCGGTGCGGCGCTCGGGCTTGCCGGAACCGTCCTGCAGCAGGTTCTGCGCAACCCGCTTGCCTCGCCCGAAACGGTCGGCGTCTCGGCGGGCGCCTATCTGGCGCTGGCACTAGCAACGCTTCTGTCACCGTCGCTGCTTGCCTTCGGCCGCGAATGGGTGGCGCTGGGCGGCGCATTCGTTGCCCTTGCCGCCGTCATCGCTCTGTCCTGGCACAAAGGCCTGTCACCGCTTTCGGTCGTGCTGGCGGGGCTTGTCGTCAGTCTCTATGCCGGCGCTATCGGCGCTGCCCTCATTGTGCTGCGGCATGAATGGTTGGCCGGCCTGTTCATCTGGGGCGCCGGTTCGCTGGGCCAGCAGGACTGGTCGACGACACTGTGGCTGTTGCCACGCATCGGCGGCGCGGCACTGGCGATCTTCCTCATGGTGCGGCCGCTGGCCCTGCTTGGTCTCGACGATGAAGGCGCGCGCAGCCTTGGCGTGCCGCTCGGCGCCTATCGCTTCGCCGGACTGGCGGCCGCGGTCGCCCTGATCGCGTTTGTCGTTGCCGCCGTCGGCGTCATCGGTTTCGTCGGCCTGGCCGCGGCGACGCTCGCGCGCATCGGCGGTGCCCGGCGGCTGGGCCAACAACTGGTGATGGCGCCGCTGATCGGCGGGGCGCTGTTGTGGACAGCCGACCAGGCCGTACAGATCGCCACTGGACCGCAAGGCGACCTGCTGCCGACCGGAGCGATCACAGCACTTCTCGGCGCGCCGCTGCTTCTCTGGCTGCTGCCACGCCTTGCGCTTGGCTCGGAAGCCCCGACCTTGATGGCCGCGCGCCTGCCGCGCGCAAGCAAGCCCGGCCTTGTGCTGGCGGCGATCGGCCTGGCCCTGCTTCTGCTGCTCGGGCTGGCCCTGCTCTATGGACCGGGTCCGCATGGCTGGACCCTCGCCTTCGGCGACCAGTTGCAGCCTTTGCTGTCGTGGCGGTGGCCTCGCGTGCTTGCCGCGCTGAGCGCCGGGGCGATGCTGGCGCTTGCCGGGCTGATGATGCAGCGGCTGACCGGCAATCCGATGGCCAGCCCCGAAGTGCTGGGCGTCAGCGCCGGTGCCGCCCTTGGCATGATGGTGGCGCTGTTTGCGTTCTCCGATGCCGGACGTCCGGTTCAGACGGTGGCGGCAACCATCGGCGCCTTCGCCGCTTTGCTGGTGACGCTGGCGATCGGCCGCCGTGCCGCCTATGCGCCGGAGCGGCTGCTGCTCGCAGGCGTTGCCCTGACGGCCTTGTTCGACGCGCTGATCCTGGTGCTCACCGCCACCGGCGATCCGCGTGCCATGCTGCTGCTCAACTGGCTGACCGGCTCGACCTATGGCGTCGATGTCGGCGACGCCCTGCTCACCGGTGGCATCGCCGTCTGCCTCTTTGCGCTCGCGCCTTTCTTCATGCGCTGGCTCGACATCCTGCCGCTCGGCCCCGCCGCCGTGCGGGGCCTTGGCATTGACCTGAAGAGGACGCGGCTTTTCGTGCTGCTGGTGGTCGCGGCACTCACCGCAGCCTCGACCCTGATCGTCGGTCCGCTGACCTTCATCGGCCTGATGGCGCCGCACCTTGCCCGTCGCCTTGGCCTGTCCCGTGCGCTGCCGCAGGCCGTTGGCGCGGTGCTCGCCGGCGCGCTGATCATGGTCGCCGCCGACTGGGTGGGCCGCACCGCCATCTTCCCGCGCCAGGTCCCGGCCGGTCTCGTCGCCACACTGATCGGCGGCCCGGTGCTGATGTGGCTGCTGCGCCGCCGCTGACCGTTTTGCCCCTGGAGATATCCATGTCCAACGCGACGCCAGCCCTGATCGCCGACACCACGGTCCACGATCTTGTTCCGGCGCAGGGCGGCGCGCCCTGGCGGATATTCCTGCATGTGCCGTCTGGGCCAGTGCCCGAGGCCGGCTGGCCTGTGCTCTACATGACCGACGGCAACGCCGTCATCGGCACAGCGGTCGACGCCATGCGCGCGCAGGCCTTCTATCCCACGGGCACCAATGTCGGCTGGGGCGTCATCGTCGCCATCGGCTATCCCGTCGAGGGCGCCTACGACCCGTTGCGCCGCTCATGGGACCTCGGCCCGCCGCCGGGCAAGACCTATCCGCCCTTCTACGAGGGCACGCCCGAAGTCCGGACGGGTGGGGCAGCGGAATTCCTTGCCTTCATCGAAGACGAGCTGAAGCCATGGGTCGCCGGTCGGGTCACGGTCGATGCAAGCCGCCAGGCGCTTTACGGCCATTCCTTCGGTGGCCTGTTTGCGCTCTACGCCCTGTTCACGCGGCCTTCTGCCTTCCAGACCTGGATCGCGGCGAGCCCCGCCCTCTATTGGGAAGACCGTGCCATCGACCGCTTTCTCGAAACCTTCGCGGCCGCCGTTCCCGCTGGTTTGGCGGCGACCGTGATCCTGTCGGCCGGCGAGTACGAGACCGAGAAGCTGGCGCCGTTCCAGATTGGCGCCGAGGACGAGGAAAAGCGCCTGCGGCAGAAGAAGGTGACACGCACCGACGAATTCGCGCGGGCCATGGCGCAGCGGCTTGATGCTTTCCCGGGCGTGCGCGCGCGCTTCGAGCTGCACGCCGGCGAGAACCACATGTCGATCCTGCCGGTCACGGTCAATCGCGCGGTTCAGGCAGCGTTTGCGGTGAGGTAGGTGGATACCGCTCTTTGCTGAACGCCGCAGCAAGGCGGTCGGCGCCTCGCGCTGTCATTCCTGTGAAGGGGAGGCGCTCAATCGACGATAGGAGACGCCGCCGAAGTTTGCCGTCACAAAGTCCGTGACGGACATCTTGCGCTTGCCTCCGTCGCTGCAGGCGTAAACCGGCCAACCGGCATCGCTGCATTCGCTGGCAGCGCAGATGCGCGCCAGGCAGTTCCCGATAGTCAGCCGGAAGCCGCCCCTGCCGGCGAAGCCTTGCAACAGGCTGCCGTCTGCCGAGCGCCATGTCCGCGCACGGAATTCCGCCCGCAAAAGCAATGGTTCGAGAGGGGCCGCAAGGTTGGTTTCGCCGGCTCGCCCCGCGAGCTGCAGACGGAAGCGCGCCATTGCGGTCGCGTATGCGGTCACAAGATCCGCTTGGCGAAAATAGGCGGTCGCCAGGCTTGAGCGGTCAAGCAGATGAGATGTCCACTCGCCCGCCTCTACCGGCCTCACCAACGCAACAAAGGCAAGAAAGACGAAGCAAGCTCGTGACATTTTCCAGCAGCCATATCGATCTCGGCGTGCCGGTTTGCCCCCCGGTTGCCCTCCCACAACATCCCGCCAATCGGCGCCCGGCGCAAGCCGCTTGCCGAGGCAGTTCAAAAGGCCGCCGAGCAAGGGCGCCTGGAGCCTAAGACGGTGACCCGCATCGACGAACCTGTGCGGGCGATGGCGAGGTGGTGGCGACGTTTGCGGCAAGTCATCTTCACCAGCCCAGGGTTCCCTAGCCGATGCGAGCCGGCGGCAGCTCGAACAAAGTGGCGCCGTTCTCCCGGCCGCGCTCGACATAGCCGATAACGCCAAACCATCTTGCGACATCCGGCCCCTGCAGCCAGCTGCGCGAGTGGATGGCGAGGTTGCCGGCGAGCGCCTGGATGTGCCGGATATGCCGCTTGCAGAAGCGAACGGTCGCCGCACGGAAGAAGTCCTCGCGTGCGGCGAACAGCGTGTCGGCGGCGTCGCTGTTCTCATGCCAGGCGATGATCGCCACGGCCTTGTCGCCCTCGACAAGCGCGTGCGCGCGGCCCTCTTTCAAATTCATCATCAGATTGTCGTAGGCGATCTTGCTGTCCTTGCCGGCCGCCACGTATTCGTCCGACATCCGCTTGGACAGACCGCGAAAGACATCCTCCAGATCCCCAAGCGTTGCTGCGCGTGCTCTCATTTCACCTCCTGCAGCCCCGGCAGGCAGTTTGCCCTAGGGTTGAGGGGTGGCCAAGCAAATTAAATCCGTCGGCGGGCCAATGTGCGCAAAGTGATTTCACTTGGCGATGCTGGCGGCGACGCGATGGGGTGTGTCCGGAACGGACCTTGGGAAAATGGTGCCCAGAGGCGGATTCGAACCACCGACACGCGGATTTTCAGTCCGCTGCTCTACCAACTGAGCTATCTGGGCCTGTTCCGGCAAACGAAAACTCGTTGACCGGAATTCATCGAGGCGCCGTGGGCGCCCCTTGAAAGCGCGTGGGTTATAGCACGGGAATTCGGCCTGTCCAGCGCCTAGGTGGTGATTTCAGGCAGGAAAAGCGATGTCGTGCGGTGCCCCGGTTTCCATGCTGCTTGCAGGCCTGAATGGCTCACGGCATGGCACGATCCGGCCTTCGCCATTCTTGTCCGTGCCGCTATTGCCGGCTGACATGCCGTGGCACTGCCTTTAGCCGACGATCGAGGCGCACAATGCTTCGCGGCACCAGACGCGCCACTGGTCGCCGCCGCCTATCTGACGCCGGTCACGCCGCGGCGAAAATCGGAGGGCGACATGCCGGCGAGCTTGCGGAACGACTTGTTGAAGGCGCTGAGCGAGCCGAAGCCTGAATCCATGGCGACGCGCAGCACATTGGCGTCCTGATGCATCAAAAGCGCCTGCGCATAGCTCAGCCGCAACAGGTTCACATACTCGTTGAGCGTCATGCCGGTGGATTTCTTGAACAGGCTCATGGCATATTTGGGATGGATGTCGGCCGCCGCCGCGATGTTCACGCAATCGATGTCGTAGAGGAAGTTTTCGGCGATGAAATCGCACATGCGTCCGACATTGCGCGACGATTGCTGGTCGAAGGGGCTGCCTGTTTCCTGGTCGGGCGGAGTTGCGGATACGAGTTGGTAAGGCTCGAACCGCACCCGCTCCAGCCGCAGCAGCAATTCGTTGACGGCATGTTCGGCCTTGGCCTGGTCGCCGGACCGGGCGTAGCGGTTCCAGCGCTCGAAATTATGGTTGTCGGACTGGTCGGTGGCTGATGTCACCAGTGTCGCGCCGGTCATCAGCCGGTGCCTTATATCCGTGGGCAGGTGCAGCCGGAAGAAATGCACCAGCGGCAGATGCGCTCCGGCATAGATGGCGTCGTCGGACAGATCGTCCATCTGGTGCGGCAGGCCGCCCCAGAACAGGCACATCTCGCCGGCCGAAAGCGAAATCTCGTGGTCGTTCATGCGGTAATGCACGCTGCCGCGCACAATGAAATTCACCTCGACCTGGGCGTGCCAATGCGGCTTGAGCATCACCAGCGGATTGGTGTGAAACATCTGCAGGAGCAGCGGCAGGCCTTCCACGCTGCTGGCGCCAGGCTGGTAGAACGGCCGATCCGGCATCTTACTTTCCGCCAATTTCATATTCCCTTTGACGGCGACAGGCCTTGCCCACTGCATAGTCTAGCCACGCTCACAGTGAGAGAGCAAATGAAATGGGAGGATTTCAATGCGCATCACAATGACCTGCGCCGCGCTCGCGCTTGCCCTGGGCTCAGCCCCGGCCTTCGCGCAATCCGGCGAAATCACCATCTGGAGCTGGAATGTCGCGGCTTCATCGCTGAAGGCGACCATTGCCGGTTTCAACAAGCAATTTCCCGACGTCAAGGTCACGGTCCAGGATCTCGGCAACCAGCCAACCTACGACAAGTCGATCGCCGGCTGCGCCGCCGGCGGCGTAGGCCTGCCCGACATCGTCACCGTCGAGAACGGTGAGGCCGAGAATTACTGGAGCCAGTTCCCCGACTGCTTCGTCGACCTGCATACGCTCGGCTACACAGCCGACGACCAGAAAAAGTTCCCCGATTTCAAGCGCACCGAGCTGGAAGTGGGCGACAAGGCCTACGCAATGCCGTGGGATTCCGGCCCGGTTGCCGCGTTCTATCGCCGCGATTTCTACGAAAAGGCCGGCGTCGATCCGGCTTCGATCAAGACCTGGGACGATTTCATCGCCGCGGGAAAGAAGATCCAGGCCGCCAACCCAGGCGTCTCGATGACCAATGCCGATTTCAACGGTGACTCGGAATTCTTCCGCATGATCTCCAACGAACAGGGCTGCGCCTATTTCTCCGAGGACGGACAATCGATCACGGTCAACCAGCCCAAATGCGTCGATGCCATGACCAAGGTCAAGGAGATGAAGGACGCCGGCATCATCTCGTCGGCCGACTGGGGCACCAAGATCACCAACAACACCGCCGGCACCGTCGCCACCCAGATCTATGGCGGCTGGTATGAGGGCACCATTCGCACCGAATCTGCCGGTGAAAACGGCAAATGGGGCGTCTATCTGATGCCGAGCCTCACCGCCGACGGGCCGCGCGCCGCCAATCTCGGCGGTTCCTCGCTGGCTATCACCTCGGCGTCGAAGAACAAGGAGGCCGCCTACGCCTATCTGAAATACACGCTCGGAACCAATGAAGGCCAGATCACGATGCTGAAGGAGTTCGGCCTGGTGCCGTCCCTGATCTCGGCGCTCGACGATCCCTATGTCTCGCAAGGCCTGCCTTACTGGGGCGGCCAGGCGGTGTGGAAGGACATTCTCGGCACCTTGCCGAAGGTTGTTCCGAGCCGCGGCACGCAGTTCCAGAGCGACGCCGAAATCATCGTCCGCGCCGTGCAGACCAAGTATCTGGCCGGCGGCTACCCCGACGCCAAGACGGCACTCGACGATGCCGCAAGCCAGATCGCGGCGGCAACCGGACTGCCCGTCAAGTCATAACCACCGGCGGGCTACGTGATGCGTCCTGCGGGAACGTTGGCGCTGCCCCTCATCCCCCTGCCGGGACCTTCTCCCCGTATAGTGACGGGGAGAAGGGGGATTGCCGCAGCGCCGGTGCCCTTTCCTGCAACGCCGGTGATTGACGAAACCATTGATGACAGCGCCCCTCTCCCCGTCACTATACGGGGAGAGGATGCCGGCAGGCAGGTGAGGGGCGGCGCAGACCTCGAAGATTGAATACCAACACGCCACCCGAACGGGCGGAAAGCAAAAGGGAAGGAGGCAAAAAAATGCGCAACCGTAACGTGACAGCCTATCGCTTCCTCACGCCCTATCTGCTGATCTTCGCGATCTTCTGGGTATGGCCGATCATCAGCTCCTTCATGATTTCCTTCCAGGCGACGCGTACCGTGCCGTGGCGGTTCGCGCCCGGCTTCAACTGGGGCCGGTTGATCGGCGATCCGGCCTTCTTCAACGCCCTGAAGAACACGCTGCTCATCCTTGTCATCCAGGTGCCGGTGATGATCTCGCTGGCGCTGGTCATGGCGGTGCTTTTGAACTCGCCGCTCTTGAAGGCGCGCGGCCTCTACCGCTTTGCCTTCTTTGCCCCCGTGGTGGTCGGCGAGGTTGCCTATTCGGCGGTGTTCCGGCTGATGTTCAACCTCGATTTCGGCATCATCAACAAGCTCCTGAACAGCATCGGCCTGCCCAAGATCGACTGGTTTTCCAACGTCACGCCGGCGATGGCGCTGATCATGATCGCGGTGACCTGGCGCTGGGCCGGCTACAACGCCATCATCCTGCTCGCCGGCATGCAGTCCATTCCCGAGGATGTCTACGAGGCGGCGACGCTCGACCGCGTCAGCAAGCTCAAGCAGTTCTTCTACATCACCCTGCCGTTGCTCAAGCCGGTCATCGTGTTCTGCCTCGTGCTGTCGATCATCGGCACCATGCAGCTGTTCACCGAGCCCTTCCTGATCACCGAGCGCGGCGGGCCGGGCGGCGGCACCGAGACGCTTGGCCTGCTGCTTTACCGCCAGGGCTTCCGGTCGCTCAATTTCGGCTACGCCTCGGCCGTGGCCTACACCATGGCCGGGCTGGCGATCGCCATCACGCTGGCGCAGCTGTGGCTGACGAGGGAACCGAAATGAGTTCGCGCTCCGCAGCCAGATTGGGACGCAGCATCGCTCTGCATCTGTTCCTGACGCCGCTGGCGCTGATCTGGCTGTTTCCGCTGTGGATGATGGTGGTGTTCTCGACCATGCCGGATAACGGCATCTTCAGCCCCGGCATCGAGCTTTTGCCGCACGGCAATTTCATCGACAATTTCAACAATCTGCAGCGTGACACGAACTTCGTCGGCGCCATCGGCATTTCGGTCTCGGTGGCGGTGACCTACACCATCCTGTCGGTGCTGCTGACGTCGATGGCCGGTTGGGCGCTGGCCCGCTACCAGTTCTTCGGCAAGGGCGTGGTTGTAGCCATCATCCTGGGCACCATAACGCTTCCCTACGCGGTCGTGCTGATCCCGCAATTCATCATGGTGGCGCGCGACTTCAAGCTCGCCAACACCTGGGTGGCGCTGATCGTGCCGCCGCTGTTCAATTCGCTCGGCGTGCTGTTCATGCGGCAGAGTTTTTCGATGATGCCGGACGATCTCTTCGATGCGGCGCGCGTCGAGGGCGTCAAGGAATGGCGCATCTTCCTCTTCGTCGCGCTGCCTTTGGCGCGGCCGATGCTGGCCGCACTCGCCATCATCCTGTTCCTCGCCTCCTGGAACAATTATCTGTGGCCGCTTTTGATTAACAGCCAGCCGGGTTCGATGACAGCACCGGTAGCGCTCGGCACGCTGATCGGCCTCACCAAAGTGTCATGGGGCGGCATCATGGCGGGTGCGGTGATGCTGACGGTGCCGATGCTCGTCGTCTTCGTGCTGCTGCAGCGCCATTTCATCGCCGGCATTGCCGCCGGCGCGGTCAAGTAAGGGGCAGCATGGCAACGGTCACGCTCAATAATGTCGTCAAGCGCTTCGGCGTCTTCGAGGTCGTCCATGGCGCCAGCATCGACATCAAGGACGGTGAGTTCGTCGTCTTCGTCGGCCCTTCCGGCTGCGGAAAATCGACGCTGCTCAGGATGATCGCCGGGCTCGAGGACATCAGCGGCGGCGAGATCGCCATCGGCGGCAAGGTGGTCAACGATGTCGAGCCGGCCGACCGCGGCATCGCCATGGTCTTCCAGTCCTATGCGCTCTATCCGCATATGAGCGTCGAACAGAACCTCTCTTTCGGCTTGCGCATGACCGGCAATCCAAAGGCCGACACCGAACGGCGGGTGAAGCGGGCGGCTGAGATCCTGCGCATCAGCGAATTGATGGACAGGCGCCCGAAAAAACTCTCCGGCGGACAGCGCCAGCGCGTCGCCATCGGCCGCGCCATCGTGCGCGAACCGCAGGTGTTCCTGTTCGACGAGCCGCTCTCCAACCTCGACGCCGAATTGCGCGTCCAGATGCGCGTCGAGATCTCCCGGCTGCACAAGGAGCTCGGCACGACAATGATCTATGTCACGCACGACCAGACCGAGGCGATGACACTCGCCGACAGGATCGTCGTGATGCGCGCCGGCCATATCGAGCAGATCGGCCGGCCGCTCGATCTCTATGACAACCCCGACAATCAGTTCGTTGCGGGCTTTGTCGGGTCGCCGAAGATGAACTTCATCAAGGGCCGGGTTGTCGGGCACGATGCGGGTGGCGTCGTGGTCGATCTGGCGGGTCAGGAGAAGACCCGCATCACGCAACCGCTGACCGGCGCTGCACCCGAAATGGGCAGCCCAAAAATCGGCAGCAAGGTCATTGTCGGCGTGCGGCCCGAACATTTCGGCAATGCCGGAGAGGGCGACGCCGACCTTGTGGTTGCCATCGACGTGGTCGAGCACCTGGGCGGCACAAGTTTCCTCTACGCAAGAACGGCCAATGGTGACGACGTGGTGATCCAGCGCGACGCGACAAAGGTCCCCGACACATCAGAGATCACCGTTTCAATCCGCAAATCCTACCTGTTCGACGAAAAAGGACTGCGGCTGCGCTGACCGGCCGCCGTTTCCAGCTTTCAAGGAGAATGACAATGACCGCAACCACGCCCATTCGCTGGGGCATCCTCGGACCGGGCAGCATCGCCCAGTCCTTTGCCGGTGGCGTGGCCGATTCGCGCACCGGAAAGCTGGTCGCCATCGGTGCCCGCAATCCCGCCAAGCCTGGCCTCGCCGAGAGTTTCCCCGGCGCCCGCCTCCTCGATGGCTACGATGCGCTGCTTGCTGATCCCGAAATCGATGCCGTCTACATTTCGATACCGCATCCCGGCCATGCGCAATGGGCGATCAAGGCGGCCGAGGCGGGAAAGCATGTGCTGTGCGAAAAGCCGCTAGCGCTGACCGCCTTCGAGGCCGACGCCATGATGCATGCCGCGCGCAAGGCCGGCACGTTTCTCGGCGAAGCCTTCATGTACCGGCTGCATCCGCAGACGCTGAAGCTGGTGGAACTGATCAGATCGGGCGTCATCGGCGAGATCAGAATGATCAAGTCGAGCTTTGGTTTTGCGATGCCGCGCTTCATGCCGGAGCACCGGCTCTACGCCAACGATCTCGCCGGCGGCGGCATTCTCGACGTCGGCGGCTATCCCGTCTCGATGGTCCGGCTGATTGCCGGCGCGGCAGTCGGAAAGCCTTTCAGCGAGCCGGACAAGGTGGTCGGCACCGCCCATCTGGGCCAGTCCGGCGTCGACGAATGGGCCTCGGCGCTGCTGCATTTCCCAGGTGGCATTGTCGCCGAGGTCTCCTGCAGCATCTCGCTCAACCAGGACAATGTCTTGCGCATCCTGGGTACCAAGGGACGCATCGAGGTGCCGGACTTCTGGTTCGCCGGCGGCAACCGCGACGTTGGCCTCGGCCGGATCGACATCATTGCATCCGATGGCACGCGCGAGACCATCAGCGTCAACGAGAAGCGCCATGTCTATTCCTTCGAGGTCGACGCAGCCGGTGAGGCCATCCGCGCCGGCGGCCAAGAATTCGCCTGGCCTGGCATGGCATGGGCGGAAAGCCTCGGCACCTTGCGTGTACTGGACAAATGGCGGGCGGCCGCCGGCCTCGAATACGGGATCGAGAAGGCCCAGCAACGCATCAATACCATCTCCGGCCGGCCTTTGCGGTCCGGCGGCACGGCGATCGCCAAGCGCACCATTCCTGGCCTGTCGAAGCCGGCATCGGTGGTGGCGCTCGGCTTCGAGGATTTCCGTACCTTTTCCTCAGGCTCGATCCTGCTCGATGCCTTTTTCGAGGCCGGCGGCAATCTTTTCGATACCGGCTATGTCTATGGCGGCGGCTATACCGAGAAGCTGCTTGGGGAGTGGTTGAAAAACCGTGGCGTACGCGCGCAATCGGTGGTCATCGCCAAGGGCGCGCACTCGCCGCTGTGCTATCCCGATGTGATCGGCAAGCAGCTCGACCAGTCGCTCGAACGCCTGCAGACCGACCATGTCGATGTCTACTTCATGCACCGCGACAATCCGGATGTGCCGGTCGGCGAATTCGTCGATGCGATGGATCGTGAGGTGAAGGCAGGCCGCATCCGCGGCCCGTTCGGCGGCTCGAACTGGACAATGGAACGCATGGATGAGGCGATTGCCTATGCCGAACGCACCGGCAAGCAAAAGCCCGGCGCGCTGTCCAACAACTTCTCGCTGGCTGAAATGCTGGAGCCGATCTGGGCAGGCTGCGTCACGTCCTCCACGGATGCATGGAAGGCCTGGCTGACATCCAGGCAGATGCCGAATTTCGCCTGGTCGAGCCAGGGGCGCGGCTTCTTCACCGATCGCGCAGGTCGGGACAAGCAAGACAATGAGGAGTTGGTGCGGGTCTGGTACTCCGAGCGGAATTTCGGCCGCCGCGACCGGGCGATCGAACTTGCCGCGAGACTGGGCAAGAGCCCGATCCATATTGCGCTGGCCTATGTGCTCGCTCAGCCCTTCCCATCCATCCCGCTGATCGGGCCACGCACGCTGGACGAGCTGGACGACAGCCTGCGCGCTCTCGACATCACGCTTTCGCAAGCCGATCTCGAATGGCTGGATGGCGGCAGTCTGCGCGCTGCCTAGCTGGCTGCCGGCTTAACGGTCGCGGCGTCAGGTCTCGTCATCAGGCGCCCTGACGCCACGCCTCGCCGGCGTTCTTAAATTGGCATACATGCCGGTGGTGCGGAATTGGCTCGGCGTGATGCCGTAGCAGCGGCGGAAGACCTTCGAAAAATAGTTCGCGTCCTCGAAGCCGCACAGGATGGCGACCTCCTTCACCGGCAGAAAATCCGCCTTGGTCAGCAGCTTCGCCGCGCGTTGCAGACGCTGCTGCAGCACGAACTCGGCAGGCGGCAGGCCTTCGCTCTCGGCGAAACAGCGTGAGAAATGGGCCCGGCTGAGGCCGCTGATCTGGACCAGATCCGCCACCGGCAGCGACTTGTCGAGATTGGCACCGATGTGATCGATGACCGGCTGCATGACACTCTGTTTTTCGGCAAAGGCGTGGGAGCCGAAGACATCGTCATAGAGCGCCATCGCAGCCTCGTAGGCGACCGCCGAAGCAGCACCCGGCGAAGCGGCGCCTTTGATCAGGCGCAGGCTGCAATCGGCAAGATGATCGATCGTCGCCGGCTGCAGCCGAAATACAGGACCCGAGACGCTGAGGATCGACTTGTGGATGCGCAGCGCTTCCTCGCCGTTCATCGAAATCCAGAAATATTCCCAGCGCTCGTCTCCAGCCAGCCAGTAGCGGTGGTTGTGCGGCACCAGCACCAGCAATGTGTCGTTCTTCTGCAGGCGGTAGTTGCGGTTTTCGTAGCGCAGCCGGCCGGCTCCGCTGATCGTGTGCTGGAGCACGGTGAACGGTGTCTGGCCGCGCTTGCGGCCGTCCCAATCGTAGATCTCGTCCTCGCGCACTTCATAGCCCGTGCTCGTCGGCATGGCGTGCAGGCGCTGGCGGCCGCGCGGCAGCGAGATCGTGCGCATGGACTGTCCGTTTTCTATCAAATCCTGCAGCACAAAATTACCCCTGAAAGCATAATCCTTCTCTGGTCGTACTCGCGAATAAGCGCATAATCCCCGTCGAAAAGCGAGAGAGATCCGCAGTCGAGGAGCGGACAGGGAGGTTGGCGAGCCGGATTCCGGCTTGTCGTGCATACATGTCGCGGCATGTGGCTACAGCTTCCCATTGTCATCCCTTGCCTGCAATTCGAAGTGGAGTGAGGTGCGGCTGATGAGTTTCAAAATAGCTATCATCGGTGCCGGCAGCGTCGGCTTCACCAAGAAATTGTTCACCGACATCCTGTGCGTGCCCGAATTCAAGGACATCGAATTCGCGCTGACCGATGTCAGCGAGCACAACCTTCAGATGATCAAGGCGATCCTCGACAGGATCGTCGAGGCAAACAGATTGCCGACCAGGGTGACGGCGACGACCGACCGCCGCAAGGCGCTCGAAGGCGCTCGCTACGTCATCAGCTGCGTGCGGGTCGGCGGTCTCGAAGCCTATGCCGACGACATCCGCATTCCCCTGAAATATGGCATCGACCAGTGCGTCGGCGATACGATTTGCGCCGGCGGCATTCTCTATGGACAGCGCAACATCCCGGTGATCCTGGATTTCTGCAAGGACATCCGCGA
Source organism: Mesorhizobium sp. M7A.F.Ca.US.011.01.1.1 (assembly GCF_003998295.1). Classification (NCBI taxonomy): domain Bacteria; kingdom Pseudomonadati; phylum Pseudomonadota; class Alphaproteobacteria; order Hyphomicrobiales; family Phyllobacteriaceae; genus Mesorhizobium; species Mesorhizobium sp. M7A.F.Ca.US.011.01.1.1. The sequence goes on along the minus strand of NZ_RZRT01000040.1, from coordinate 34,522 downwards.
GGTTGCCGAGACCAACGTCAAATTCCTGAACTACGCCAACCCGATGGCGATGAACACCTGGGCAGCGATCGAATACGGCAAGGTCGACACTGTCGGGCTCTGCCACGGCGTCCAGCACGGCGCCGAACAGATCGCCGAGGTGCTTGGCGCGAAGTCCGTGAAGGAACTCGACTATGTCTGTTCCGGCATCAACCACCAGACCTGGTTCATCGACCTGCGCCTGAACGGCCGCCCCATCGGCAAGGACGAACTGGTGGCCGCCTTCGAGGCGCATCCGGTCTATTCCAGGCAGGAGAAGCTGCGCATCGACGTCCTGAAGCGCTTCGGCGTCTATTCGACCGAGAGCAACGGCCATCTTTCCGAATATCTACCCTGGTACCGCAAACGTCCCGACGAGATCACGCGCTGGATCGATATGTCCGACTGGATTCACGGCGAGACGGGCGGCTATCTCCGCTATTCCACCGAAACCCGAAACTGGTTCGAGACGGAATATCCGCAGTTCCTCGAAGCGGCGTCAAAGCCGATCGACCGGGAGAAGCGCTCCAACGAGCATGCCAGCCACATATTGGAGGCGCTGGAGACCAACCGCGTCTATCGCGGCCACTTCAACGTCAGAAACAATGGCGTGATCTCCAACCTGCCGCAGGACGCCATCATCGAGTCGCCGGGCTTCGTCGACCGTTTTGGCATCAACATGGCCGCCGGCATCACGTTGCCGGAAGCCTGCGCCGCCACCTGCATCGCTTCGATCAACGTCCAGCGCATGTCGGTGCATGCCGCGATATCGGGCGACATCGATCTTCTGAAGCTCGCCGTGCTGCATGACCCGTTGGTCGGCGCGGTTTCGACGCCGGAGGAAGTCTGGCAGATGGTCGACGAAATGGTCGTCGCCCAGGCGGCTTGGCTGCCGCAATATGCCCATGCGGTTCCGGCCGCAAGGGAGCGGCTGTCGACATCTCAGGTGAAGACCCGCGAGTGGGCGGGCGCCGCACGGCGCAGCGTTCGCTCGATCGAGGAATTGCGCGCCGAAAAAGCCGCGCTGAAGCAAGCCGGCTGAGACGGGCCGGCTGAAAATTCATGCGGTGATGGTGGATCCATGGGAGGCGGATCCACTGCCACGAAGCCGTTTGAATTCGAGGAGAGGCGGAGCGGGTGCAAACGCTCCGGACAAACAAGAGGGAGAGAGACCGTGAGGAATTTACGCAATATCGGCCTTGCTGCCGGACTGACGCTGAGCGTCTCGGCACTCAGTGCTTACGCTTCCGAGCCGACGGTTCCGCCGGCGCCGACACCGTTTCCCGCCGAAGGCAAGATCAACTATGTCGCGCGAGACTCGATCCTGGAGTTCAAGCCGCTCCCCGAATATCACGAGCCCGACTGGGTCACCGAGAAATACGTCAAGACCGGCAAGCTGCCGCCGGTGAAAGACAGGCTGCCGAAAGATCCGCTGGTCTTCAAGACAGGCAACATGCAGGACGGCATCGGCGTCTATGGCGATACGATGCGCCACGTCATCGGCGGGCGGCCGGAAGGCTGGAACTACGGCGCCGGTCAGACGCAAGGCTGGGGCGGCATCGACATCGGCCTCTCCGAATGCCTGACGCGCACCGCCCCACTGTTCCAGGTCGAGGCCAAGGACACCGAGCCGCTGCCGAACCTGGCCAGGAGCTGGGATTGGTCGAGCGATGGCCACAAGCTGACCATGCACCTCATCGAAGGAGCGAAGTGGTCGGACGGGGTGCCGTTCAACGCCGACGACGTCATGTTCTACTGGGACGACGAGGTGGTCGATCCTAACGTCTCGCCGCTGAACGGTGCGACGCCGGAAACCTTCGGCGTCGGCACGACGCTGAAGAAGATCGACGACTACACCGTCGAATGGACCTTCAAGGATGCCTTCCCGAAACAGTACCTGTACGCCATGGCCTACGGCACCTTCTGTCCGGGCCCCGCGCACATCCTGAAGCCGCAGCATCCGAAATACTCGAAGAACACCTATGATCAGTTCAAAAATGCCTTCCCGCCGGAATTCATGAACATGCCGGTGATGGGTGGCTGGGTGCCGGTCGAATACCGGCCGGACGACATCATCGTCATGCGCCGCAATCCCTATTACTGGAAGGTCGACGAAAAGGGCAATCAACTGCCCTATCTCAACGAACTGCATTACAAGCTGTCGACCTGGGCCGACCGCGATGTCCAGGCGGTGGCCGGTGCGGCCGATTTTTCCAATTTGGAGCAGCCGGAAAACTTCGTCGCCTCGCTGAAGCGTGCGGCAGAGGCAAACGCGCCGGCCCGTCTTGCTTTCGGCCCGCGGCTCATCGGCTACAATCTGCGCTTTAATTTTTCCGCCAATGGCTGGGGCAATCCGGACGAACGCGGCCAGGCGATCCGCGAGTTGAACCGCAACGAGGATTTCCGCAAGGCCGTCACCATGGCGCTCGACCGCAAGGCGCTCGGCGACTCGTTGGTCAAGGGACCGTTCACCGCCATCTATCCCGGCGGCCTGTCGTCAGGAACCAGCTTCTACGACCGCGCTTCGACGGTCTACTACCCCTTCGACCTCGAGGGCGCCAAGGCGGAACTCGCCAAGGCCGGCCTCACGGATACCGACGGCGACGGCTTCGTGAATTTCCCTTCCGGCACCGCCGGCGGCAAGAATGTCGAGATCGTGATGCTGGTCAACAACGACTACACGACCGACAAGAGCCTTGCCGAAGGCGTCGTCGCCCAGATGGAAAAGCTCGGGCTTCGGGTCGTGCTCAACGGCCTCAACGGGACCCAACGCGACGCTTCGCAATATTCCGGCCGCTTCGATTGGCTGGTCCGTCGCAACGAACAGGAACTGACGTCGGTGGTGCAGAACACCGTGCAGCTTGCCCCGGTCGGTCCGCGCACCAGCTGGGACCATCGTGCGCCGGAGAACGGCGAGGTCGATGTGATGCCGTTCGAAAAGGACCTCGTCGACATCGTCAACAAGTTCGTCTCCACCCAGGACAATGACCAGCGCGCCAGCCTGATGAAACAATTCCAGAAGATCTCGACGGAGCACGTCTACAATGTCGGCCTGACGGAGTATCCCGGCGCGCTGATCGTCAACAAGCGTTTCTCGAACATCCCACAGGGCACGCCGATCTTCATGTTCAACTGGGCCGAGGATTCGATCATCCGCGAACGGGTCTTTGTCGCGGCCGACAAGCAGGCGAAATACGAATTGTTCCCGCAAGAACTGCCCGGCAAACCCGGAGAGAAGGGGCCGATGAATTAGGTTTACCTCCCTGACTGAGAGACCTCCGTCCGCGCCGCTGGCGCGGCCGGACAAACCAACCTCCGGACGCAACCAAGGGCGCGATCGGCGAGACGAGGAAACGAACCGTCCATGCTGCGATTCCTGCTCACGCGAATAGCGTCGGCAATCCCGGTCCTCGCCATTTTGAGCCTGGCCACATTTGCCATCATCCAGGCGCCGCCGGGCGATTATGCCGACTACATCCGCTCGCAGGCGATCAACCAGGGTGGAGCCTCCTTCGCTGAGGCCGACGCGCAGGCAAAGGCCTATCGCATCGAGCATGGTCTCGATAAGCCGCTGCCCCTCCAGTATCTCAACTGGATCGGCGGCATCGTCACCCGAGGCGATTTCGGCTACAGCCTCTATTACAACAAACCGGTCGCCGACGTGGTCGGAGAGCGCCTGCCGCGCACGCTTCTGCTGGCGCTGGTCTGCCATCTGCTCGCCTCGGTGCTGGGCATAACATTCGGCATATGGGCGGCGACCCGGCAATACACCTGGATCGACTCGGCGCTGTCGGCCATCTCCTTCCTCGGCATGACGGTGCCGCGCTTCCTGATGGCGCTGATCATCGTCTATCTCCTGGTCTTCCAATTCAACGTGTCGGAGATCGGCTCATTCTTCTCGCCGCAATATGGGGGCGCGCCGTGGTCGTGGGCCAAATTCGTCGATCTGGTCAAGCATGTCTGGCCGGTGGTGGCGATCGCGACTTTCGGCGGGCTCGCCTACAATATGCGCGTCATGCGCGGCAATCTGCTCGATACGCTGAACGCGCAATATGTCGAGACGGCAAGGGCCAAGGGACTGACCGGCGCCGCCGTCGTCATGCGCCACGCCGTGCCTAACGCACTGCACCCGCTCATCATGTATCAGGGTGTGGTGCTGCCTTACATGTTGACCGGCGAAATCGAGACGGCGATCATCTTCGCGCTGCCGACTGTCGGCCCGGCGATCGTCGGCTCCATGGCTGTCGGCGATGTCTATGTCACCGCCACCTTCATGATGGTGCTGTCGGCGACGCTGATCGTCGGCAACATCATCGCCGACATGCTGCTCGTGCTGCTCGATCCGCGCGTGCGCCAGTTCGGGGAGCGCTGAGATGCTGGCGCGCGATCCATCACCTCCACCGCTGCCGGCCGAAGGGCCGATCGTAGCCAAACCGGCGCGCGGTAACGAAAGCTACATTGCGCTTGTCTGGCGCCGGCTGAAGCGCTCCTGGACCGGCATGGCCGGGCTCTGGCTCGTCGTGCTGCTGCTGGTGATGGCCGTGTTCGCCGAGTTCATCGCGCCAATGGACCCGAAGGTGACGGATGTCGGCTTCGCGCCTCCGCAGGTGCCTGTTTTCCATGACAGAGATGGCGGTTTCACCGCGCGGCCGAGGGTCTATGCGCTGGCCGATTCGGCGGACCTCGATCCGGTCACTTTCCAGCCCGTCGTCGGTCCCGACTATGACCATCCAAGGCTGCTTGGTTTCTTCGTGCACGGCGCGCACTACAAGTTTTTCGGGCTGTTGCCGGCGGACCGGCATCTGTTCGGCTCGCTGGACGGCCAGCCGGTGCATTTCCTGGGCACCGACAAGTTCGGCCGTGACGTGCTGTCGCGCGCCATCCATGGCTCGCGCGTCTCGCTAATGATCGCGCTGACGGTCGTCTTCATCATCACCGTCATCGGCACCACCGTCGGCATGGTCTCCGGCTATTTTGGCGGCAGGTTCGATGTCTGGATGCAGCGCTTCGTCGAACTGGTGCTCGCCTTCCCGCAGCTGCCGCTCTATTTGGCGCTGACGACGCTGATCCCGGTCACCGCCCCCACCAACGTCTTCCTCGCTTTCGTCATCATCGTCATGTCGGCATTGGGCTGGGCGCAGATGTCTCGCGAGGTGCGCGGCAAGACTTTGGCGCTGGCGCGGATCGAGTATGTGCGAGCCGCCATGGCGGTCGGCGCCACCGACCGGCGCATCATCATGCAGCACATCTTCCCCAATGTGATGAGCCACGTGATCGTCGCCGTGACGCTGGCGATTCCGACGGTGGTGCTGCTCGAATCCTTCCTCGGTTTCCTCGGCTTCGCCGTCAAGCCGCCGCTGATCTCGTGGGGTCTGATGCTGCAGGACACCGCGACCTATTCCGTCATCGGCACTTATCCCTGGATCCTGTCGCCGGTCGGTTTCGTGCTCGTCACCGTCTTTGCCTTCAACGCGCTGGGCGACGGCCTGCGTGACGCCGTCGACCCTTATTAAGGTGCCTGAGATGTCCGTCGCGCTCGCCGAATCCTTCGCACCCATCGTCCGTCACGACCATGACGGACGCCAGGGCCAACCGATCATCGACGCCCGCAACGTCGCCGTGGCCTTCAAGGTCGAGCATGGCGTCGTCGACGCGGTCAAGGACATCTCGTTTCAGCTCTATCGCGGCGAGACGATCGCCATCGTTGGCGAATCCGGTTCGGGCAAGTCGGTGACGGCGCGCACCGTCATGGGCCTTCTGTCGCGGCGCGCCACGGTGTCGCCCGGGTCGAGCGTCTGTTATGACGGGCAAAACATCCTGAAATTTCCCGAGAGCGCCCGGCGCAAGCTGCGCGGCAACCGCATCTCGATGATCTTCCAGGAGCCGATGAGCTCGCTCAACCCGATCTATACGGTCGGCAGCCAGATCGTCGAGGCGATCCGGGTGCATCGCAAAGTCAGCCGCAAGCAGGCCTGGGCGCGCGCACTGGAACTTCTGCAGCATGTGCAGATTCCCGATCCCGCCGCGCGGCTCAAGCAATACCCGCACCAGCTATCGGGCGGGCAACGTCAGCGGGTGATGATCGCCATGGCGCTGGCCAACAATCCCGATGTGCTGATCGCCGATGAGCCGACCACAGCGCTCGATGTCACCGTCCAGGCGCAGATCCTGAACCTGATCCGCAGCCTGCAGAAAGAGCTGCGCATGGCGGTGATCCTGATCACCCACGACCTGACCGTGGTGCGCCAGTTCTCCGACTACGTTTATGTCATGCAGCATGGCGAAATGTGCGAGCACAACGTCACCGAAGGGCTGTTCGCCAACCCACAGCACCCCTATACGAGACGGCTGCTGGCTTCCGAGCCGCATGGGCAGCCGAAGCCGCTGCCGGAGGGCTGCGGCACCATCCTGGAGGCCAGCGGCGTGGGCGTTTCATTCATGCTGCGCCACGGCACCTTCCTGAAACCGGACTGGCGAGAGCTGGTCGCCGTCGACGATCTCGGCCTGAAACTCTGTCGCCATGAGACGCTGGGGCTGGTCGGCGAATCCGGCTCCGGCAAGACCACCTTCGGCCAGGCCTTGCTCCGGTTGATCGACGCCAAGCGCGGCGAGATCCATTTCGACGGCAAGCCGATCCATGGCCTATCGCGTGCCGAGATGCGGCCGCTGCGCTCGCGTATGCAGATCGTCTTCCAGGATCCGTTCTCCTCGCTCAACCCGCGCATGACGATCGGCCAGATCATCGAGGAAGGGCTGATCGTCAATAGTATCGGGGCGACGCGGCGCGAGCGGGTTGAACGGGTGCGCGACGCGCTGGTCAGCGCCGGCATGCCGGGCGATATACTGTCGCGGTTTCCGCACGAATTCTCCGGTGGCCAGCGGCAGCGCATCGCGATCGCCCGAGCCATAGCGCTCGAACCCGAATTCATCCTGCTGGATGAACCGACCTCGGCGCTGGACCTCTCCGTCCAAGCGCAGATCATCGACCTCCTGCGCAAGCTGCAGGACGAGCGCGGCCTCAGCTACCTCTTCATCTCGCACGACCTCAAGGTGGTGCGCGCACTGTGCCACCGCGTCATCGTCATGCAGAACGGCAAGATCGTCGAGCAAGGCCCCGTCGACGACGTCCTGTCCAATCCCAAGACCGCCTACACCGAACGGCTCGTCAGGGCCGCTTTCGACGTGGCCTGAACATATGCCGGAGGTTAGCATGGCTAGAAATCCCAAGATCACGTTCATCGGCGCCGGCTCGACGGTGTTCATGAAGAACATTGTCGGCGACGTGCTGCAACGCCCGTCGCTGTCCGGCGCGACGATCGCGCTGATGGACATCAATCCGCAGCGGCTGGAAGAGAGCGCCATTGTCGTCAACAAGCTGATCGCGACGCTTGGCGTCAAGGCGAAGACCGAGACCCATTCGGACCAGCGCAAGGCGCTGGCCGGCGCCGATTTCGTCGTCGTCGCCTTCCAGATCGGCGGCTACGAGCCCTGCACCGTCACCGACTTCGAGGTGCCGAAGAAATACGGCTTGCGCCAGACGATCGCGGACACGCTGGGCGTCGGCGGCATCATGCGCGGCTTGAGGACCGTGCCACATCTTTGGAAGGTCTGCGAAGATATGCTCGCCGTCTGCCCGCAGGCGATCATGCTGCAATATGTCAACCCGATGGCGATCAACACCTGGGCGATATCGGAGAAATATCCTGAGATCAGGCAGGTCGGCCTCTGCCATTCGGTGCAGGGCACGGCAATGGAGCTGGCGCATGATCTCGACCTTCCGTACGAAGAGATCCGTTATCGCTCGGCCGGCATCAACCACATGGCTTTCTATCTCAGCTTCGAGCATCGCCAGCCGGACGGTTCCTACCGCAATCTCTATCCCGATCTCGTGCGCGCCTATCGCGAAGGCCGCGCGCCCAAGCCCGGCTGGAACCCGCGCTGCCCCAACAAGGTGCGCTACGAGATGCTGACGAGGCTCGGCTATTTCGTCACCGAGAGTTCGGAACATTTTGCCGAATACACGCCCTATTTCATCAAGGACGGCCGCCCGGACCTGATCGAGAAGTACGGCATCCCGCTGGATGAGTATCCCAAGCGCTGCATCGAACAGATCGAGCGCTGGAAGGGACAGGCTGAGGCCTATCGTTCGGCCGACCGCATCGAGGTTGAGCAGTCCCGGGAATATGCCTCCTCGATCATGAATTCGGTCTGGACCGGCGAGCCGTCGGTGATCTACGGCAACGTCCGCAACAATGGCTGCATCACCTCGCTGCCCAGGGACTGTGCCGCCGAAGTGCCGTGCCTGGTCGATGCCTCCGGCATCCAGCCGACCTATATCGGCGAGCTGCCGCCGCAATTGACCGCGCTGATGCGCACCAACATCAACGTGCAGGAACTGACGGTGCGGGCGCTGATGACGGAAAACCGCGAGCACATCTACCACGCGGCGATGATGGATCCGCACACCGCGGCCGAGCTCGATCTCGACCAGATCTGGTCCCTGGTCGATGATCTCTTGGCGGCTCATGGCGACTGGCTGCCGACTTGGGCGCGCACAAACCGCAAGAGCGAGGCCGCCGCCTGATCGGCGGCGCTCGGCTCATTTCGGATCGTCGGGGTCCGTTTCTTCCTCGTCGTCGCGGGCCTTGATGACATAGGCGCCCTTCAGCCAGCGGTTGAGGTCGATGTCCTTGCAGCGCGTCGAGCAGAACGGAAAGGTGTCGCGCGCCGAGGGCTTGCCGCATTCGGGGCAGGGGCGCTTCGGGCGCAAGGGTGTGACTTTGGGGTCGGAACTCATAGCCGTGCGCCTGACAGCCAGCCGCCATGTACCTTGAAGCCTTCGCCGCTTAACAGCGCCACCGTCTCATAGAGCGGCAGCCCGACGACGTTGGTGTAGGAACCGACCAGCTTGACGACAAACGCCCCGGCGAGACCCTGGACGGCGTAGCCGCCGGCCTTGCCGCGCCATTCGCCCGACGCGACATAGGCGTCGATCTCTTCGCGCGGCAGCCGCTTGAAGCGCACCCGCGTCTCGACCAGCCGCTGACGCAGCTTGCCGCCCGGCGTGATCAGGCAGATGCCGGAATAGACCCGGTGCGAACGACCCGACAACAGCCCGAGGCAGTTGGCAGCGTCGTCGAGGGTTTCTGCCTTGGGCAGGATGCGCCGCCCGACGGCGACGACCGTATCCGCGGCCAGCACGAAGCCCGGCGCGTAGTCGGCTTCGGTTTTCAGCGACGCGAACGCCTTCTCGGCCTTTTCCTTCGACAGCCGCTTGGCCAGCGAGCGCGGATGCTCTGCACGCAGCGGCGTTTCGTCGACATCGGCCGGCAGCACGCGGTCCGGCTCGATGCCGGCCTGCTGCAAGAGCTCGATTCGGCGCGGCGAACCCGAGGCAAGCACCAGCTTCTGCAAAATGCTCATCGCGGACCGGTCGGGCTTTGCTTACTTGAAACGATAGGTGATGCGGCCCTTGGTCAGGTCGTATGGCGTCATCTCGACCAGAACCTTGTCGCCGGTCAGCACGCGGATGCGGTTCTTGCGCATGCGGCCGGCCGTATGGGCGATGATTTCGTGTTCGTTTTCGAGCTTTACCCGGAACATCGCGTTCGGCAACAATTCCGTCACGACACCCGGAAACTCGAGGACTTCTTCCTTCGGCATTCGATACCTTTGCTTGGATGGTAGTTCCAGCGCTTAGAGCATGATGCCGAAAAGTGTAAAGCGGTTTTCGGACGACATCATGCTCTACTTCTTTGGTTTAGAGGCGGATTCAGATTTCAGGTCGAACAGACCTGAAATCATCCGACTCTAGCCGGAATTTCGGCGGAACCTATATGATAATCGTCCGCTTGTGAACACGCTTAATCGGCGGCCTCCGGAGGTGTGAATCGACGCCCGATCCGCGCTTTCAGGCGCTCGCGCACGTCCCGGTAGGCCGCCATGATCTGTTCGCGCGTGCCGGCGGCGTCGGTCGGGTCCGGCGTCGGCCAGTATTCGACCTCGACGGCGAGCGAGCGGGTAAGCTCAAGTGCGGCGTGGTGCGCTTCCGGCGCCAGCGTGACGATGAGGTCGAAATAGTCGTCCTCGAGATCGTCCATGGTCCGTGGATGGCGCTCGCCCAGCGACAGGCCTTCCTCGGCCAGCACCGCATCGACGAATGGATCGCGCTCGCCGGCGCGAACGCCGGCCGAAGCGACAAAGATGGTGGTGGGCAGCATGCGGCGCGCCAGCTGCTCTGCCATTGGCGAGCGCACGGCATTCATGCCGCACAGGAACAGGATCGAACGGGGTAGGGCGCCGGGTGCCAGGGCTAGCCCCGCCAGTGCAGTACGCAGACCAGCGTGAACAGCCGGCGCGCCGTATCGAAGTCTATGTCGATCTTGCCGGATAGCCGGTCCATCAGCGTCTGCGAACCTTCATTGTGCAGGCCGCGGCGGCCCATGTCGATCGCCTCGATGTGGCTCGGCGTCGAGGAACGGATGGCGTCGTAGTAGCTTTCGCAGACCATATAGTAATCCTTGACGATGCGCCTGAGCGGCGTCAGCGACAGGATATGAGTGACGACGGCGGTGCCATCTTCGCGCGCCACGGCAAACACCAGGCGCTGCTCGGCCAGCGACAGTTTCAGCCGGTAAGGGCCGTCGCCGCTGTCATTGACGGGCTGAAAACTGTTCTCCTCGATCAGGTCGAAGATCGCCACCGCGCGTTCATGCTCGACATCGGGTGTCGACCGGCCGATCGATTCATCGAGTTCGACATCGATCAGCCTGGCGCGGGTTTGATCGGGGCCAGACATCGCCGCCTACATGTTCAACCGTATGGCGACGGAGCGTCCATGCGCCTCAAGGCCTTCCGCCTTGGCGAGCGCAATCGCCGCCGGCGCCAAGATACGCAACTGCTCCGGTCCAAGCTTGAGGATCGACGTGCGCTTGACGAAATCGAGCACCGACAGCCCGGACGAGAAACGTGCCGAGCGTGCCGTCGGCAGTACATGGTTGGAGCCGCCGACATAGTCGCCGATGGCTTCCGGCGTGTGGCGGCCGAGAAAGACCGCACCGGCATTGCGCATCCGCGACAGGAAGCCCTCGGCGTCGTCGATGGCCAGTTCGACATGTTCGGCGGCGATGCGATCGACCAGCGGCAGCGCGGCGTCGATGGTCGACACCTGGATCACCGCACCAAAATCACGCCAGCTCGCCGCCGCCGTCTCGGCGCGTGGCAGGCTCTGCAGCTGGCGCTCGACGGCTTGTTCGACAGCGATGCCGAAGGCCGGATCGTCAGTGACCAGGATCGACTGCGCCGATGTGTCGTGCTCGGCCTGGGCCAGCAGATCGGCAGCGATCCAGTCCGGATCATTGCTGCCGTCGGCCACGACGAGCACTTCCGAGGGACCGGCGATCATGTCGATGCCGACGGTGCCGAATACCTGGCGCTTGGCCGCCGCGACATAGGCATTGCCCGGGCCGACGATCTTGGCGACCGGCTTTATAGTCCGGGTGCCGTAGGCAAGGGCGGCGATCGCCTGCGCGCCGCCGACTCGGTAGATTTCCGACACGCCCGATATGTCGGCCGCCACCAGCACCAGCGGATTGATGATGCCGCCCGGCGCCGGTACGACCATGACGATGCGCTCGACGCCGGCCACCTTGGCCGGCACGGCGTTCATCAGCACCGAGCTTGGATAGCTCGCCGTGCCGCCCGGCACATAGAGCCCGACCGCCTCGACCGCCGTCCAGCGCCAGCCGAGCTCGACGCCGGCGGCATCCGTATAGCGGTCATCCTTTGGTCGCTGCCGCTCATGATGCGAGCGGATGCGGTCGCGCGCGAATTCCAGCGCCTCGATCGTCTTTGGGTCGGCGGCCGTGTAGGCCTGGGCGATGTCGTCCTTCGAAACGGCGATGCCCAGTCCAGCCAGATCAGCGCGATCGAATTCCCGTGAATAGTCGATTAGCGCCGCGTCGCCCTCGGCGCGCACGCGCGCGATGATGGCGCGCACCGCGGCATCAACGTCGGCGGACACTTCCCGCTTGGTCAACAGGAAGGCGGCGAAACGCTGCTCGAAATCGGCGTCGGACTGACGAAGCGTGATGGCCATCGGACGCTCAGGCCTTGTGGATGGGGCGCGAGGTGGCTTCCCACGCCCCGCCAATATCGGCAAGGCGCGCCTCGATGCACTCGACGTCGAGCATGATCGTGCCGCCGCCGGCAAAGATCAGCTCGACGATGCCTGCCGGCTTGCTGATCTCGATGAAGCTGATCGCCAGCAGCGACAGGACCTCATTGGGCTTGTCGCGGGCGATGCCGTTGGTCTTGGCGCCAAGCACCCGGTCGAAATGCAGCACCGCCTGCCGCCGCTCATTGTGCTGGCGAAACAGGCCGGATTTTGCCTCCCAGACGAAACGGTTCATGGTCAGCAGGAACCGCTTGGCCGCGGGCAGGAATTCGAGGTCTGAGACCTTCATCACCGCGTCCTGGACATGGGCCGAAACGATGCTCAGATCCTGATCGTCGAGCGCGATAAGCTTAAGGGCAGTCATGCGGATTTCGCACCTGAAGGTTGATAACTGAACCTTCTGTTAGGCGGTCTTTCCCGTCCGCGCAACCGCACCGCGAGGCCTTGCGATTGGCCTATGCGGAAATCCGCTCGATAACCGCGCCGCAGTTGGATAGCTTTTCTTCCAGCCGCTCGAAGCCACGGTCGAGATGATAGACCCGGTTGACCGTCGTCTCGCCTTCGGCCGCCAGGCCGGCGATGACCAGCGAGACAGAGGCGCGAAGATCGGTCGCCATGACCGGCGCGCCCTTCAGTTTCGGCACGCCGTCGACGATCGCCGTCTGGCCCGAAAGCGTGATGTGAGCGCCGAGCCGCGCCAGTTCCTGCACATGCATGAAGCGGTTCTCGAAGATCGTCTCGGTGATGCGCGACTTGCCCTTGGCCATCGTCATCAGGCCCATGAACTGCGCCTGCAAATCGGTCGGGAAGGCCGGGAACGGCGCTGTCGTCACGTCGACCGGCGAAATGCCGGCGCCGTTGCGCCTCACCCGGATGCCGGAATTGGTCGGCGTGATCTCCGCACCCGTCTGCGCGATCACGTCCAGCGCGGTCTGCAGCAGATCCGGACGCGCACCTTCGAGCACGACGTCGCCGCCGGTCATGGCGACGGCCATGGCATAGGTGCCGGTCTCGATGCGATCGGGAATGACGCGCACGCGCGCGCCCGACAATGATTCGACACCGTCGATGGTGATTGTCGGGGTGCCGGCGCCGGAAATCTTCGCGCCCATGGCATTGAGGCACTCGGCGAGGTTGACGATTTCAGGCTCGCAAGCCGCGTTCTCCAGCACCGTCTCGCCTTTGGCGAGCGCCGCGGCCATCATCAGCACATGGGTGGCGCCGACCGAGACCTTCGGGAAGATGTAGCGGTTGCCGACAAGGCGGCCATTCCTTGTCTTGGCGATGACATAGCCGGTGTCGACGTCGATATCGGCGCCCAGCGCCTGCAGGCCTTCGAGGAACAGATCGACCGGCCGCGTACCGATGGCGCAACCGCCCGGCAGCGACACTTTGGCTTCGCCCATGCGGGCCAGCAGCGGGCCGATCACCCAGAACGAGGCGCGCATCTTCGACACCAGCTCGTAGGGCGCTGTGGTGTCGACGATGTTGCGGGCGGAGAAGTTGATGGTGCGCGAATAGCCCTCATTCTGCTTCTCGCGGCGGCCATTGACCGAATAATCGACGCCGTGATTGCCCAGGATGCGGATCAGTTGCTCGACATCGGCCAGATGCGGCACGTTTTCCAGCGTCAGCGTGTCGTCGGTCAAAAGCGAGGCGATCATCAAAGGCAACGCCGCGTTTTTCGCGCCCGAGATCGGAATGCTTCCGGAGAGCTGGTTGCCCCCGACAATTCTGATGCGATCCATGGAAGAACGTCCCTCTCGGCCAAAAAGGGCCGGTTCAATCGTTTGAGTAGCGGCCCGTCTAGACCATTGGCCGATCTGGTTCAAGAATTACGCTGGTTCAAGAAATGGGATTTCGCCCACCCCGGGCCAAGAGTGGCCGATTTGAGTTAATCTTTTTGTATTTCCTTCGATGCAGCGAGCCCGTCCGGCCGTTGATCTGCATCTCCGGTGCGCCGCGAGCGTGACTGCGCCTTGCGCTTCTGCAAATTGGCGCGCAATTGCTCTGCCAGCCGATCCTTGCGGATTGTTGCGCTGTTATTCGGTGGACCATCCTTTTTCACTGGAATTGCCTTGTCATCCACTGGAATTGCCTTGTCATCCATTGTCCCGCTCTGGCCCGTGAGCAGCCAGCCCGCCATTCAGGGATAGCCAACATTGTGGCGCCCCCATGTCATTAAAAGCTATCCGGCAAAGGCTTTCACAGAAGCGTTGCGCTTGGCCTTGCGCTTGCCGGTTCGATATGGCAGAAGCCCCGCCATCAGCGGCTGCGGTAGCTCAGTGGTAGAGCACTCCCTTGGTAAGGGAGAGGTCGAGAGTTCAATCCTCTCTCGCAGCACCATCTTCCAACATCCTTGTTGCCGCACATTCGTCCTCTGCATTTGCAAGGGCGAGGCGGCTACATGGGAACGGCGCGGCCGTCGTGCTGGCGGACCTCATCAGCGGTGCATTGCTCCAGAAAATGGCTGCCACAGGCAACTCCAGCCGAAGCACATTCCCGGCAAGACACGATTCATTAACCAAGATGCTGTTCATCAGCATGACGTATTGTGGCATGGATGCCCGTCTGCGTCGGTCAAGTCCATGCTTGTCAGGAAGAGGGCCGAAAGGCTCCTGATCTGGGCGGAACCTAAAACCGCCCGAAACAAAAGAACGTGCAAGGCATGAACGTGAGCGAAAACGTGCAAAACGCCCCCGGTACTTCCCGTCTTTGGACACTGCCAGCCATCATGGCAGCGTTCTTATGTCTGTTCGTTACCGGCGCATTCGCAGAGACGCGTGCTTTGAAGATTCAACATCTCCATACGGGCGAGAAGGCTGAAATCGTGTTCAAGCGCAATGGGCGCTATGATCCGGCGGGATTGAAGAAGATCAATTTGATGCTGCGCGACTGGCGTCGCAACGAACCGACGAAGATGGATCCGCGCCTGCTCGATCTTGTCTGGCAGGCCTATCGCGCCAGCGGCTCGACAGCCTATATCCACGTGGTCAGCGCCTATCGGTCGCCAGCGACGAACGCCATGCTGCGCAGCCGCTCGAAGGGCGTGGCTCGGGAAAGCCAACACATGGTTGGCCGCGCGATGGACTTCTTCCTGCCGGATGTGCCGCTGAAGAAGCTGCGCGACATCGGTCTCAAGATGCAGGGCGGCGGCGTAGGCTATTACCCGACCTCCGGTTCGCCTTTCATACATATGGATGTCGGCAATGTGCGGCATTGGCCTGGCATCAGCCGCCAGGAACTCGCAAGGGTATTCCCGAACGGCAATACGCTGCATGTGCCGAGCGACGGCAAACCGCTGCCCGGTTATGGGCAGGCGTTTGCCGCCTACAAATCGCGCAAGGGCGCCGGCACGCCCAACATCGACCTGGCAAGTGCCGACGGCGGCCAACGCAGGCCGCGCGGCCTGCTGGCGACGCTTTTGGGTGGGCGCGGCGCGGACGAGACCGATGATGTCGCCGAAGCGGTGCCGGCGCCACGCAAGCCGGCCAAGTCCGTTGAACCCAGGCCCGCCGGCATCGCAATCGTGCCGCCACAGGATGCCCAGCGCGCCGACATCCAGACGGCTTCCGTCGATCGGGCCGAAGAATCGCCGATCGGAGCGGAGGGAAAGACGCCTGAAGCGATCGTGATGGCGATGGCGCCGGGCTCAGTGCCGCTGCCGGCCTTCGCCCCGCGCACCGGGTCAACGGCCAGCATTCCGACCCCGCAAATCGCGCCACTTGCAACAGCCAACGCTTCCACGGCGCGGGCCGAACTGGCCAATCCAGCAGCAACCGCTGCTGAAATTCCCTCGGGCAAGTCGGATGCCGGCCCCGCGAGCGGCGCGCCGGACCTGGTGGCGCTTAACATCCCCTTGCCGACATGGCGGCCGGAAAGCCCGACAAGGCCGACGCGCCAGCCTGACGCAGACAAATCCGGCGATGCGGTCGCTGCCTTGCTGGCCTTGAACCACGCCGATGACGGCCTTGATGGTTTGGCCGGCCAGCGGGTCTCGGTTGCCCAACCGAAGCCCGATTATCGCGTCAGGACCAGCCCGAAGGCCGACCGTGTCCAGCCACGTCTCGATCCCGAAGCCACCGCGGCCATCGTGCCGGCCGCGCTGTCGGGCCGGCTGATCGGGACAGGTCGCGGCATCGCCGCCGGAGCCAGCCCCGCGACAGCGCCCGTCATTGCCGCCAATCTCATCCGCACAGCGCCGGAGCACATCTATCTCGATGGATTCCAGCCGCGAGGGCAGACCTCCGATCACCGACGCTTCACCGGTTCAGCGGTCAAGTTCCTGCCCATCGCCAGCTTCAGATAGACGCAAGCCCTCGTTCGAGCCGACGTGGATGTGTTGCACGACTGGCTTGGCTGTCATGGGATTGCAAGTCATGCCGAACTCTCCCGGATGGCTCTGTAAGAAAATTTCCAAATTTGACAAACAGGTACGAAATTGTAAGATAATTGTCTTTCCGTCGACGATAGGCGATGACAATGTCGATCCGCGAAGAACTGGCCAATACGACCGTGGCGTTTACTTCCGCGGAAGAGAAGATCGTCCAGGTCCTGCTCGCCGATTATCCGATGTCGGGGCTGGGCACCGCGACCCGGCTGGCACGGCGCGCCGGCGTCAGCGACCCGAGCGTGACGCGGCTGATGACCAAGCTTGGCTATGTCGGCTTTGCCGACTTCCAGGCACGCCTGCTCACCGAAATCGAATCCAGGCTGCATTCGCCGCTTTTGATGATGGAGGCCAAGCGTCCGGGCGGCTCCAGCGAAGGCACCGCACTTGCCTATTTCCATTCAGTTTCCGACAGCCTGGAGCGCACGCGCACGGCAGTGCCGGTGCAGGCCTACACGCGCGCCGTCAACATGCTGCTGGAGAGCAAGGGCCAGGTCGTGCTGCTGGGCGGCCGGTTCAGCCGGCATATCGCCTCCATGCTGGCCGGCTACCTCCTGCAGTTCCGCTCCGGCGTGCGCGACATCGGTTCGTTGAGCCCCGCCGATTTCGACCTGTTGATCGACCTTGGCAAGCGCGACCTCCTCGTCGTGTTCGACTACCGGCGTTACCAGTCGGACGTGGTGAGCTTTGCCCAGCAGGCCAAGGAGCGCGGCGTCTCCATCCTGCTGTTCACCGATGTCTGGCTGTCGCCGATATCTGACATAGCGGACCTGACCCTGGTCGCCGCGATCGACGCCAACTCGCCGTTCGACACGCTGGCGACGGCCGTTGCCCAGATGGAAACCGTGTTTGCCCACGCGCTGGAGGGCCACGGCGCCGGGGTGCGCAAGCGCATCGAGGACATCGAAAGGATCCGCAGCGCCAATGCGGTCACGCTCGATACCGCCCTGTCGTCATCGGCCGACGACGCCGCCAAATCCAAAACCACAAGGAAATAGTGTCGTTGCGCCCAGTGCAGCGATGCAAAACGCGGCGATGCAGAGAAGGAAACGACGATGCCCGACAACCAAGCCATCATCGATGCCGTGCAGGCTGAGATCGAGACCGATCGCGACTGGTTGATCGGCCTGACCCGCGACATGGTTCGCATCCCTTCGGTCAATCCCAAATTCGAGCCCAACCCGGCGATCAACCGCGAGGCGGATGTCCAGGCGCTGCTCGAACCGATCCTCAAGCAGGACGGGTTCAAGACCGAGCAATGGGATGCCTTGCCCGGCCGGCCCAATCTGGTCGGCGAATGGGCGGGAGACGAGGACCGCAGCCTGATCCTGTGCGGCCATATCGACGTCGTGCCGGTCGGCGCGATGAAGGACTGGTCGGTCGATCCGTTCGGCGGCGAGATCACCAATGGCCGCCTCTATGGCCGCGGCGCCGTCGACATGAAGGGCGGCGTCGCCGCTTGCATCGCCGCCGCGCGCGCGATCCGCAAGGCGGGCATCACGTTGCAGGGCCGGCTCGCCATCCACTCGGTCGTCGACGAGGAAGCCGGCGGCTTCGGCGCCATGGACGCGGTGAAGAAGGGCAAGCTCGCCAAGGCGGTGCTGGTCGCCGAGCCGACCTGGGGCGATGTCCTGCCCGTCGAAGGCGGGCTCGAATGGGCGCGGGTGACGATCCGCGGCCGCAACGCCCATTCGGCGCTGCGCTACAACGAGATTTACCCGCAGCGCCACGACAAGGACCGGCTCGAGCCGGGCGTCAACGCCATCGAGATCGCCGCTCGCTTCATCGCCGCCGTGCGCCAGTACGAGCTGGACCGGACGCGGGCGAAATCGCATCCATTGCTGCCGCTCGGCATGAACACGATCAACATCGGCGTCATGCATGGCGGCACTGGCCTTGGCGAACACGGCCTGCCGACCGTCATGACCAACCCGGCCATCATTCCCGACGTCGCGGTGCTCGATCTCGACATGAAATTCTTGCCCGATGAGAACTCGGCCGACTACCGCCGCGATTTCGAGACGTTCGTCCACCATTTCGCCCAGACCGATGCGTGGCTGCGCGACAACCCGCCTGCGATCCAATGGGAGCTCGGCGGGCTGTATTTCCCGCCGATGAACACGCCGGTCGATCATCCGCTGGTGACATCGCTGATGAAGCGCAAGGCCATGGTCCGCAAGGCGCCGCAGGCGCGCGGCTTCGTCGCTGTGTGCGATGCCGCGCACTATGCCGGCGCCGGCGTCGACGGTGTCATCTTCGGCCCGTCAGGCGACGGGTTTCACGGTTCCGACGAATATGTCGAGGTCGAATCGGTGGTCGAGACCGCGAAGGTGATCGCTGCTTCGGTCATCGACTGGTGCGGCATCCGTTAGAGCAATTCTAGGAAAAGTGTGAAGCGGTTTTCCGTCCAGAATTGCTCCAAAACCCAGAATTGCTCCAAAACAAAGAGTTAGAGCAGCTCGCCGTTTCTCTGAAACGGTGAAATGCTCTAACGCGGAGCCGCTATTCCGAAACGGTCAGGCCGGGCGTTTCAGGCGTCCGGCGACGGCGCCCCATGAAGCCTTGATCATGCCGACCAGGCCGCTCGGGTAAGCCAGCATCACGCCGATGATCAGCACCGCCGTGATCATCGGCCGCCACGCACCGAAATCGGCCATCCATTCGGCGAAGATCGTCAGCACGAAGGAAGCGATGATGGCGCCGTAAATGGTGCTGGTGCCGCCAAGCAGCACCATCGACAGGATGATGGTCGCGAGACTCATGCCGAAGACGTCGATCGAGGCATTGCGCTGGTAGGCGGCGTAAAAGGCGCCGGCGATGCCGGTGAAGAAGGCGCTCGCGGCAAGCGTCAGCATGCGCTGGCGCACGATCGAGACGCCGCGGCTGATGGCGTATTCCTCATTGTCGCGCAAGGCGACGATGCTGGCCCCGGTGCGCGAGCGCACGAACACGCGCAGGAACAGCGTGCTCGCCACCAGCAGCGCCAGCGCGGTGTAGAAATAGGCTGACTTGCCGTCACGGACCATATTGTGGTCGAACACGTAAAGTCCGGGAATGCGCACCAGCCCTTGCGTGCCACCGGTGATGGCGGACTGGCTGATGATCACCTGCATGACCAACTGCGCGAAGCCGAAAGTGACCAGGATGATGTAGATGCCCTTCAGCCGCAGGATCGGGATGGTCACCAGGATCGCCGCCAGGGTTGCGATGACACCGCTGGCAAACAGCGCGATCCACGGGTCGAATTCGGCCAGCTTGGTCAGCAGGCTGTAGGCATAGACGCCGATGCCGAACAGCGCCAGATGGCCGAAATTGAAGACGCCGCCATAGCCGAGGCTGAGATCCCAGTTCGAGGCGACAATCGCATAGATGAAGGCCATGATCAGGATGTGGCGGGCATAGGTGTCGCCGAAGATCAGCGGCAGCAATGCCAGCAGCGCGAAGCCGAGCACGAAGCCGATGGCCTCCTGCTTCCACGGCGTGCGGCCGGGAGCGATCGGGGTTGCCGCCTCCGCGTGGCCAAGGGTCATCGGCGATGTCGTGTCGGTCATGCAAGGCCTCGGGAGCGGCTGGCAAAGATGCCCTCGGGGCGCACCATCAGGGTCAGGATCAGCACGCCGAACAGCAGCGCCGGCGTCCAGTACAGGCCGAAATAATAGCTGCAGGCGGCCTCGAAGAAGCCGATCAGATAGGCGGCGAAGATCGGACCCGATATGCTCGATATGCCGCCGAAAACGACGACGATCAGCGCCTTGAGCAGCGGGTCGCTGCCCATCACCGGCGACATGAAACGGTAGCCGCCCATGAAGATGCCGGCGAGCCCGGCCAGCGAAGCGGCGATGGCGAAGGCCAGCCCATAGAGCGCGGTGACGTTCAGCCCGACAAGATGGCTGGCATCTTCGTTCTGCGCCACGGCGCGCAGCGCCAGTCCCAGCCGCGTGCGGTTGAGGAACACCCAAAGTGCGGCCAGGATCAGCGGCGTGATGACGATGATGGCGATCTGGTGCAGGGAGACGCCGACGCCCCCGATGGTGGCGTTGCCGGCGATCAGGGCAGGGATCTGCTTCGAGCGCGGTCCCCAGATGGTCAAGGCGCCGTTCTCGATCAGCGATCCGGCCGCCAGCGTGGTGATGACGACGACCAGCACGATGTTGGGCCGGCCGATCAGCGGCCGCACGACGCTCGCCTGCAGGATCCAGCCGACGCCGGCCATGACGACGACGGCGATCGGAAAGGCGACCGCCGCCGGCAGGCCGAGTTCGACCAGTTGCCAGGCGATGTAGGCGCCCAGCATCATGAACACGCCATGGCTGAAATTGAACACGCCGATCGTCGTCCAGACCAGAGCGAGCCCGACCGCCATCATGGCGTAGAGCGAGCCCTGGAACAGGCCGCCGAACAGGATTTCCGCCAATGCGCTCATCTTCGGATTTTCCTAATGGCCAAAATACATCGACATGATCTCGCCGTGGTCGAGGCTTTCGCCCGGCTTGATCTCGGTCGCCACCGCGCCATGGTTGACGAGGTAGAGTTGCTGCGTCAGCTCCAGCAGGAATTCGATATCCTGCTCGACGACGATCAGCGGCACGCCGCCGCGCGAAATATCCATGACGGAGGCGCAGAGTTCGTCCTTGATCTTGGGCGCCAGCCCCAGCGTCGGCTCGTCGAGGATCAGCAGGCGCGGATGGCTCATCAGCGCGGTGCCGATCGACACCATCTGGCGCTCGCCGCCCGACAATGTGCGCACGCGCTGGCGCCAGCGTTCCGCCAGTTTCGGAAACAGCTTGATCACCTTCGCGCGGTTCTCCGCCTCATGCGGCCGGGCCCGCGGCGAATAGGCTCCGAGCGCCATGCAGTCGGCGATCGAGAGATCGGGAAACAGCCGGTTGCCTTGCGGCACATGGATCAGGCCGGCGCCGACGATGGCGCGTGCGCTGCGGCCGGCAATGTCTTGCCCGTCGAACAGGATGCGGCCGCTCTTCGGCTGCAGCAGCCCGGAAACTGCGCGCAGCAGCGTCGTCTTGCCATGGCCGTTGGGGCCGAACAGGCCGACATTGCCGAAACGGCCGGCCTCCAGCGAGATATCGTGCAGCACGGTGACGCGGCCATAGCCGGCGGTGACGCCTTCGACGCTGAGAATGGGGTTCACGCCGCCGACCTCCTGGTGCCGAGATAGGCTTCGATGACGCGCGGGTCGGCGATCACGCCGGCCGGATCGCCGGCGGCCAGCACGCGGCCATTGTTGAGCACCAGCAGATGCTGCGAAAGGCTCATCAGGAAGGTCAGCACGTGCTCGATCAGAAGGATGGTGATGCCGCGTTCGGCGGTGCGGCGGATCAGGCCGATAGACGTCTCGATCTCGGGTTTGGTCAGGCTCGACGCCGGCTCGTCGAGCAAAAGCATGCGCGGCTGCATGGCGATCGCGGTGGCAAGCATCAGGCATTTGCGCTCGAACACGGACAATTCGCCGGCAAGCCGGCCGAACGACTGGGCTCCCAGGCCGACGAACTCCAGCGCCTCGGCGGCGGCATTGCGGGCCGTGGCCGCTGTCTTTTCCTGCTTGCCGTAACTGGCGCCGATCAGCGCGTTCTCGAACACGGTCAGCCCGTCGAAGCTGGTCTCGCGCTGGAACGTGCGGGCAAGGCCGAGGCGCGCGATGGCGTGTCCCGATTTGCCGTTGATAGCATTTCCGTCAAAGCGGATGTTGCCCCGGTCGGGGCCGAACGGGATGCCGGTGATGATGTTGAACAGCGTGCTCTTGCCGCTGCCGTTCGGGCCGGCGATACCGAAGATCTCGCCGGCCTCGACCTTGAACGACACGCCGTCGACGGCCTTCAGCGAACCGAAGGCCTTCGACACGTCGTCCAGTTCAAGCAGGGCCATTCCCTACTTCATCCAGGGCTGGAGCTTGAAGGCGCCGGTGGCGTATTTTTCCGGCGAGATCAGCGTGCGCTGGCCATCCCAGATCTGGAAGAAAGTGATCGGAATATAGTCGTCGCCCTGCGTGGCAAGGTGGGTGGCGGGATCGAATTTCAACCGCCCTTCCGCGACCTGCTTGTCGGTCTCCGACAGCGCCTTCATGATCGCCGTATGGTCGGATGCGCCGCCGACTTTCTTGACCGCGTCGAAATAGACATTGGTCATTTCGTAGAGGCCGACGCCGTAGGTGCCGCTCTCGACGCCGTATTTCGCCTTGAACTTGGCCGCCACTTCGTCGGCGCGCGGGTTCTTCGGCGTCGTCAGCGCGCCGCCGAGCAGGTTGTATATGACACCATCCGATTTCTTGCCGGTCAGTTCGACGAATTCGGGAACGCTCGGCGCGTATTGCAGGAAGACGAGGCTCTTGGTCGGCTGCTCGAGGAACTGGTTGAGGAAGGACGCCGAATTGCCCGGCAGATAGTCGGTGTTGATGACGACATCGGGAACGTTCTCGCGCACCTTGGCGAGGATCGAACGCCAGTCGGTCACTTCGCCGAAGGGCACGATCTCGTCGACGGTAATAGTCCAGCCCTTCTCCTTGAAGGTCTTCTTCATGCCTTCGGAGATGGTCTTCGAATAGGCGTTGTCGGACGAGATGATGGCGACCTTCTTGGTCGGCAAGGTGATCTTGCCGTCGGCCGCGAGCTTCTCGACGAACAGGGTTACGTCGGTGTTGTAGGCGTCGAAGGAAGGCGTCAGCGACCAGCAGCACATGTATTTATCGGGGCTCGGCGCGATGATGTCCCTGGTCTGCTGCGAGGTGGCCGCCAGCATGTAAGGCATTTCCGCCTCGGCCATGTTGTCGATCTCGAAATTGGTCAGGCTGGCATAGCCGGTCAGCATGAAGTGCACGCCCGGATCGCCAAGCAGGCGCTCGACCGCGCTGGTGACGTTGCCGGCGGACTGATCCTTGACGTCGCCGACCACCAGTTCGAACGTGTCCCCGGCAACGCCGCCGGCTGCGTTGGCTTCGTCGATGGCCATCTGCACGCCGCGCTGGAATTCCTGGCCGTCCGCCGCGGCAGGGCCGGTGAGCGGCGCAAGCAGGCCGATCTTGACGATTTCGGCAAAGGCGGGGGCGGCTGATGCGGCAAACATGCCGATCAGCGTCGTGCTCATCAGCATATGGCGGATTCGACTTGCGGCGGATTTGGGCTTCATCGTGCTGTTCCCTGTTTTCCTCCCGTTCATCGGGAGTTGGATAATTGACAATCTACGCATAATTGTTCTTATTTGAAAAGGATTTTTCAACGTACCTAGCCGGGAAGATGGTTCCCGCAAAGGTATGGAAGCCGTGGCGCTTTGCTGCGCAACTGCACTAAAACAGGGCAATTCCCGACGGAGCGGACAATGACGATCTCGCAGAAGACCCTTGAAACCAGCCACGGCAAGATCGCTGTTCGCCAGACCAGTGGCCAGGGAACCGCTGTCATGCTGATCCACGGCAATTCATCTTCCAGTGCCGTTTTCCGCAACCAGTTGGACGGCTCGTTGGGCGAGCGCTACCACCTCATCGCTCCCGACCTGCCCGGCCACGGAGCGTCCGGCGATGCGATCGAGCCGGAGCGTTCCTACAGCATGGAAGGCTATGCCGATGCCATGACCGAAGTGCTCGGGCTGCTCGGCATCGACAAGGCCATCGTCTTCGGCTGGTCGCTCGGCGGCCATATCGGGCTTGAGATGATCGACCGCTTTCCCGGCCTGCTTGGCTTGATGATCACCGGCACGCCGCCCGTCTCGCCCGAGGAGGTCGGCAACGGATTCAAGCCGAGCCCTCATATGCACCTCGCCGGGCAGGAAACCTTCACTGGCGCCGATGTCGAGGCCTATGCACGCAGCACTTGCGGCGAGCCGTTCGAGCCGTTTCTCATCGACACGGTGGCGCGCACCGATGGACGGGCGCGGCGCCTGATGTTCGAAAAGTTCGCGGCCGGCACCGGCCGGAACCAGCGCGAGATCGTGGCCGGCAAGACGCCGCCGATCGCCGTTCTGAACGGCATCGACGAGCCATTCGTCAACACCGATTTCGTCTCCGCTGTGAAATTCTCCAATCTATGGGAAGGCAAGGCCCATCTGCTCGACAAATCCGGCCACGCGCCGTTCTGGGATTCGCCGGATCGCTTCAATCCGGTCTTCGCCCGCTTCCTGGCAAGCTTCGACAGAGCGTAGGTCCGTCGGAAAACCGGCGCCGCAGACCCCGCCTTCGAGACAGGTGGGTGACAATCACGCGCACCTCCCGTATATTGACATAAAGATATCCTTATGTGACATGAAAAGGCTTGTCGCCAAAGGGATAAAAAATGTCGCAGAATTCTGCATCGCTGGACGATTTGTTCGGCCCCGTCGCGGCCAAGCCAGACGGGTCGGAGGTGCTTGCGGCGCTGACAACGGCGGCACGCGAGCGCATCCTCATCCTCGACGGCGCCATGGGCACACAGATCCAGGGCCTCGGCTTCGACGAGGACCAGTTTCGCGGCGAGGCCTTCGCCGGCTGCGCCTGCCACCAGCAAGGCAACAATGACCTCCTGGTCCTGACGCAGCCGCAGGCGATCGAGGAGATCCACTATCAATATGCCATCGCGGGCGCCGATATCCTCGAAACCAACACCTTCTCCTCGACCTCGATCGCCCAGGCCGATTACGGCTTGGAGGATGCCGTCTACGCGCTGAACCGCGATGGCGCGCGGCTGGTGCGGCGCGCCGCTGTTCGGGCCGAGCAGCAGGACGGCAAGCGCCGCTTTGTCGCCGGTGCACTCGGGCCGACCAACCGCACCGCTTCGATGTCGCCCGACGTCAACAATCCCGGCTATCGCGCCGTGACCTTCGACGATCTGCGCCTCGCCTATGGCGAGCAGCTGCGCGGCCTGATCGATGGCGGCGCCGACATCATCCTGATAGAGACCATCTTCGACACGCTGAATGCCAAGGCGGCGATCTTCGCAGCGGAAGAGATCTTCATCGAGAAGGGCGTGCGCCTGCCGGTGATGATTTCGGGCACCATCACCGATCTGTCCGGCCGCACGCTATCGGGCCAGACACCGACCGCCTTCTGGCATTCGGTGCGCCATGCCAGCCCCTTCACCATCGGCCTCAACTGCGCGCTCGGCGCCAATGCCATGCGTGACCATCTGGCCGAAATATCAGGCGTCGCCAACACCTTCACCTGCGCCTATCCGAATGCCGGCCTGCCCAATGAATTCGGCAGGTATGATGAGAGCCCGGAATTCATGGCCGCGCAGATCGAGGATTTCGCCCGCGAGGGACTGGTCAACGTCGTCGGCGGCTGCTGCGGTTCGACGCCGGAGCACATCCGCGCCATTGCCGAGGCGGTGCGGAAGTATCCGCCGCGCGCCGTTCCGGACATCGAGCCCAAGATGCGCCTGTCGGGGCTCGAGCCGTTTACACTCACCGACGAGATCCCTTTCGTCAATGTCGGCGAGCGCACCAACGTCACCGGATCGGCCAAGTTCCGAAAACTGATCACGGCGGGCGACTATGTCGCCGCGCTCGACGTCGCCCGTGACCAGGTCGCCAATGGCGCGCAGATCATCGACATCAACATGGACGAGGGTCTGATCGATTCGAAGAAGGCCATGATCGAATACCTCAACCTGATCGCCGCCGAGCCGGATATAGCCCGCGTTCCCATCATGATCGACAGTTCGAAATGGGAGATCATCGAGGCCGGGCTGAAATGCGTGCAGGGCAAGCCGCTGGTCAACTCCATCTCGATGAAGGAAGGCGAGGCGGCATTCCTGCATCATGCCAGGCTGGTGCGTGCCTATGGCGCGGCGGTGGTCGTCATGGCCTTCGACGAGGACGGCCAAGCCGACACCAAGGCGCGCAAGGTCGAGATCTGCAGCCGCGCCTACAAGCTGCTGACCGAGCAGGCCGGCTTCCCGCCCGAGGACATTGTCTTCGACCCCAACGTCTTCGCGGTCGCTACTGGCATCGAGGAGCACGACAATTACGGCGTCGACTTCATCGAAGCCGCTGGCGAGATCACCGCGACCTTGCCGCATGTCCACATTTCCGGCGGCGTCTCGAACCTGTCGTTCTCGTTTCGCGGCAACGAGCCGGTGCGCGAGGCCATGCATGCGGTGTTCCTCTACCATGCCATCCAGCGCGGCATGGACATGGGCATCGTCAATGCCGGCCAGCTTGCCGTCTACGACACGATCGAGCCGGCGCTGCGCGAGGCCTGCGAGGATGTCGTGCTCAACCGCGTGCCCAAGGCTGGCGGCACCGCCACCGAACGCATGCTGGAGATCGCCGAACGCTTCAAGGGCACGGCGGGCCAGGAAGCCAAGGAGCGCGACCTCGCGTGGCGCGAATTGCCAGTTGCGCAGCGGATCAGCCACGCACTCGTCAACGGCATCACCGAATTCATCGATGCCGACACCGAGGAAGCCAGGCTGGCCGCCGAGCGCCCGCTGCATGTCATCGAAGGCCCACTGATGGCCGGCATGAACGTCGTCGGCGACCTGTTCGGCGCGGGAAAAATGTTCCTGCCGCAAGTGGTGAAGTCCGCGCGGGTCATGAAACAAGCTGTCGCAGGATTATTGCCGCATATGGAGGCCGAGAAGCTGGCCAACGTCGCCAATGGCATCGACAATGGCGAGCGCCAGACGGCGGGCAAGATCCTGATGGCAACGGTGAAGGGCGATGTCCACGACATCGGCAAGAACATCGTCGGTGTCGTGCTCGCCTGCAACAATTACGAGATCATCGATCTCGGCGTCATGGTGCCGGCGGCAAAGATCCTGCAGACGGCGCGCGAGAGACAAGTCGATATCATCGGCCTGTCCGGCCTGATCACGCCGTCGCTGGACGAGATGGTGCATATGGCCGCCGAAATGGAGCGTGAAGGCTTCGACATTCCGCTGCTGATCGGCGGCGCGACGACCAGCCGCGTGCACACGGCGGTGAAGATCCACCCGCGCTACAGCAAGGGGCAGACGGTGTATGTCACCGACGCCAGCCGGGCGGTCGGCGTGGTCTCATCCTTGCTGTCGAACGAGAGCAAGGACGGCTATGTCGATACGGTGCGCGCCGAATACAAGAAGGTCGCCGACGCGCATGCCCGCTCCGAAGCCGACAAGCAGCGGCTGCCGCTGGCCAAGGCGAGGGCCAATGCGCACCGGATCGACTGGTCCGCCTATCAACCACCGAAGCCGTCCTTTACCGGCGTGAAAATCTTCGAGAACTGGGATCTCACCGAACTCGCGCGCTACATCGATTGGACGCCGTTCTTCCAGACCTGGGAGCTGAAGGGCCGTTATCCCAAAATTCTCGAAGACGAGGCGCAAGGCGCCGCCGCGCGCCAGCTGTTCGAGGATGCGCAGGCGATGCTGAAAAAGATCATCGCCGAAAAATGGTTCGCCCCGCGCGGCGTCATCGGCTTCTGGCAGGCCAATGCCGTCGGCGACGACATCAGGCTGTTCACGGACGAAAAGCGGTCGCAGGAACTGGCGACCTTCTTTACCTTGCGCCAGCAGCTGACCAAGCGCGATGGCAAGGCCAATGTCGCACTGGCGGACTTCGTCGCGCCAGCGGAGTGCGGCAAGCCCGATTACATCGGCGGCTTCATCGTCACCGCCGGCATCGAGGAGGTGGCGATCGCCGAGCGGTTCGAGCGGGCGAACGACGATTATTCGTCGATCATGGTCAAGGCGCTGGCCGACCGCTTCGCCGAGGCCTTTGCCGAGCGCATGCATGAGAAGGTGCGCAAGGAATTCTGGGGCTATGCGTTAGATGAAGCGCTGGCGCCGGACGAGCTGATCGGCGAACCTTATCGCGGCATCCGCCCGGCGCCCGGCTATCCGGCTCAGCCCGACCATACGGAGAAGGCGACTTTGTTCCGGCTGCTCGACGGCGAAGGCAATGCCGGCGTGAGCCTGACCGAAAGCTATGCGATGTGGCCGGGTTCATCCGTCTCGGGGATCTATCTGGCGCATCCCGAAAGCTATTATTTCGGCGTCGCCAAGGTCGAACGCGACCAGGTCGAAGATTATGCACGCCGCAAGGCGATGCCATTGGCCGAGGTCGAGCGCTGGCTTGGCCCCATCCTCAACTACGTGCCGGCACACTACGCCGAGGCGGCTGAATAGCGACGGCATGCCCTCAACAGAATTTGCGCTGGTTGCCGGCTTGTGATCCATGGCGTGGCGGTTACACCTTCGCGGGCAGTCGCCTTTGCAGTTGGAGCGCCGAATGACCTTACTCACACGCCGCGGGTTTTTGAAAACGGCTGCAATTGCCGGCGCGGGCGGGATCGGGCTCTCAGCCATGGGCCGGCTTGGCGGCTGGGCCGCTGCCACGCCTGAGCCGGTGGTTTTGCAGACGGCAAAGATCCAGGCGAAGCTGATGGATGTCGGCCAGACCAGGGATGTGCTGACTTATGGCAACGTCGGAATGCCGCCCGTGCTCAGAATGAAAAAGGGCGAGCCCTTCGCTGCACGCCTTGTCAACGCGATCGACGATCCGACGACGATCCACTGGCACGGCATTCGCGTTCCAAACAAGATGGACGGCGTGCCGTTCCTGGTCCAGCCCTACGTCTATACCGGCGATCATTTCGACTACGCCTTCACGCCGCCCGACGCCGGCACCTTCTGGTATCACCCGCATTGCAACACACTGGAGCAGATGGGCCATGGCCTGACCGGCGTGATCGTGGTCGAGAATCCCAACGATCCGAAATTCGATGCCGAAATCGTCCTCAATTTGCGCGACTGGCGCCTCGGCGACGACGGTCAGTTCATCGACCAGTTCCGGCCGCGCGATGCCGCGAGAACCGGCACTTACGGCACGGTGCGCACCGCCAATTGGCTGGATCAGCCGCAATATGACGCGCCGGCGGGAGGGCTGGTGCGGCTCAGGGTCGCCATCACCGACGTGACGCGTATCTACGCTTTTCGCATCGACGGTGCGGAGGCGAGTGTCATGGCGCTCGACGGCAATCCGGTGCCTGAACGTTTTTCGCCCGATGCCTTGCTGCTTGGACCCGGCCAGCGCATGGAACTGGCCATACGCATGCCCGACGAGGAAGGCGCGATCGTCAGTCTGAGGGACGTCAGGGGCACCAAGCCGAAAATCCTGGCGACCCTGCGTGCGACTGGAAAGTCGCTCAAACGGGACATTCGCGATCTCGCGCCGCTGGAGCTCAATCCGGTGGCGGAAGTGGATCTCGCCAGCGCCAGGCATATTTCCCTGGCACTGAGCGCCACGGCGGAAAACGTCCCGAGCGATGGCATCTGCGGTTCGCTTGGCTACAGTTTCTGGGCCATCAACAAAGTGCCGTGGCCCGGCGACACCAAGGATCCGACCGCGCCTCTGGCCGAACTGAAGCTTGGCCGAAGCTACGTCATCGACATGGAGAACCTGACGCCGCAATCCCATCCGATGCATCTGCACGGCATGAGCTTCAAGGTGCTGTCATCCTCGACGCGCCAGGTTCAGCCCGTGATTTCCGACACCTATCTCATCCAGCCCAACGAGAAGGTTCAGCTCGGCTTCGTCGCCGACAATCCCGGCGATTGGCTGCTGCACTGCCATATCATCGAGCACCAGAAATCGGGAATGACGAGCTATGTCAGGGTGGTGTGAAGCCGCGTCAGCCTGCGCGTAGCATCGGTGCCGTCATTTGCGCAATTGCGCCTCGATCTCGTCCAGCACCTTGTCCTTGCCGATGCCGGTGAGGAAGGCGAGGCCCTTGATCACCGGCTTGGTCACCGAAGCGGAGATCGGGGTGGTTGCGACGATGAAGTCGACATTGTCGGCCAGTCCGGGCACTTCGGTGGCCTTCGCCTGCTGGGCATTGAAGGTGAGCCCGCGTTTCTTCATTTCCTCGGTGACGGCGACATTGACCGCGGTCGAGGTGGCGATGCCCGTGCCGCAGGCAAAGAGAATGGTTTTCTGTCTCGACATCTCTGCTTCTCCTTGTTTCAGCCGAGTACGGCTCGCACGTCTTCGAGGGTTCTGGCCGACCTCAAATCATCCAAGGCTTGCGGGTTCTGGATGGTGGCCATGACGGCCTGCAGCGCCTCAATCTGCTTGTCCTTGTCGTTGATGGCAAGCAGGAAGACGAAGCCGACCGGCAGCATCTCGTCGGGATCCTCCATGTTGGCGAAGGTCACTGGTTGCTTCAATGTGCCCATCGCGATGCCAGGCTTCAGCACATGCTCCGGATCGGTGTGCGGCACCGCGACATTGTCGGAGCGTTCCAGCGGCAGTCCCGTCGGGATGGTCAATTCGCGGCGCACGACCGCGTCGGCATAGGAGCTTTTGACATAGCCAAGTCTCTCCAGCCGGCCCGCCAGGATGCGGATGATCTCCTCATTGGTCGAGGCATCGGATCCGAGCACGATCGCGTCGGGGTCCAGAAGCTGCATGAGGCCGTCGGACATTCTTTGCTCCGTCGATGAAATCGTGCGCCCCGAGGTAGGGCGCACGATCGGTTTAAAGGGTGGACGCTATCAGGTTCAGGCCGTCTCTTCGGCCGGCTCGTCCTCGGCGCCCGCGGCCCGCTCCCAGCCGAGCGGATTGCGGCGATAGAGGACAAACAATGCCGCGATGACCACCGCGATCACGATGATGCCGACAAGCCCCATCCCCTGGATCGCCTCAATGACCACGTAAGGCACCCACAGGAAGCCGTCGACCACCGAGGTGATCTGCAGCGCGTCCGCCGGCAACTTGAAGCCCGACGAGACTGCTGCGCTGGTGAACAGCGGCGCCAGCGCGTTGGCGACGTAGAAGCCGATGGCCAGCGTCACCGTGCCGATCACCACCATGCGGAACACGTTGCCTTTGACCAGCGGCGCTGTCATGGCGACGATGAAGGGGATGACCGCAAGATCGGCGAACAGGATGACTCGGTTGCCCGGCAGGATCACCGACAGGATGATCGCGATCGGCACCAGGATCAGCGACGACGAGATCGCGGCCGGATGGCCGATCAGGATCGCCGAATCGAGACCAACGAGAAGCTCTCGGTCACCGGTGCGCTTGCGCACGAACGCCTGTGCGGCGTCGGAGACGGGGATCAGCCCCTCCATCAGGATCTTGACCATGCGCGGCAGCAGCAGCATCACCGCGGCCAGCGTCATGCCGGTGCCCAGAACCTTTGCCAGCACCACGCTGAGATCACCCGCATTGTAGAAGGCGATCGCACCAAGCACGAGGCCGATGATGAGGCCCATCACGACAGGTTCGCCGAACACGCCGAACCTGCGCTCGATGGTGTCCGTGTTGATGTTGATGCGGTTGATCCCGGGAATGCGGTCCATGATCCAGTTGAGCACAATGGCGATCGGCAGGATCTGTGCCGAGGCGAGATGCGGCACCGAAATGCCGGGCACGCCGTAGAACTGCTGCACCGCGCGCGCGGACCAGTCGGCGAACAGCAGCGAGAGTGCTGCGACAAGTGCTGCGACCGCGATGCCATAGGCCAGATTGTCGGTTGCGGCGACCACCAGCGAGCCGACAAAGGCAAAGTGCCAGAAATTCCAGACGTCGACATTGAGCGTGCGCGTCATGCGTGTCAGCAGCAGCACGATATTGACCAGGATGCCGACCGGAATGACCCAAAGGCCGACCGATGAGCCGAAGGCGATCGCGGCCGCGGAGGGCCAGCCGACATCGATGATGTCGCGATGAATGCCGGTGTTGGTGACGATGGCCTTGGCGACGTCGCCAATCGACGTGAACATCAGGCCAAGCACCAGATTGATGCCGATGAAGGCGACGCCGATGGTGACGGCGGCGCGAAAAGCCTTGCTGACCTTGGCGCCCAGAGCCACGGCGATGATGAAAATGACGATCGGCAGCAGGATCGTCGGGCCAAGCGTATCGATGGCCCCTTTGAGGCCCGCGAGAACAGTATCCATTTTTCCTCCCCTGGAGCCGCGAGCCTTCGCTCGACGCCTCGCAATGATGCTCCATCCAGCCTTTGACGCCGTGGCGCAAAGACACTCCCCAATTTGCGCCAGAGGCGAATGCTTCCCGACTGTCGCGTCGGTGAACATTTGCCTTTGTTGACAAACGAATGTTTTATTGGGGTTGTTCGCTGCGATGTCAATTGGTTGCGCTTCGGCCAATCGAGCCCCGAAGGACGTCCCTTCCGAGACGATTTCGTGGAAACTGCCGGTCGCGACCGGGTTTCGTTGGCAAATAGAACCCGTTCCCTGCTATCCGATCCCAAATCACGAAGCTGTGGACATTCCTGCATGACCAACGTCGCCCTGACCGGCCTTGCCCGTGATCTCGCCAGGCGTGCCGCCGAAGGCCGCCCGGTGCGCATTGGTGTCATCGGCTCGGGCGAAATGGGCACCGATCTGGTCACCCAAGGCATGCTGATGCCAGGCATTTCGATCTGCGCCGTCTCGACGCGCCGCCCGCACACCGCGCGCGATGCCATCCGCATCGCCTATGGCGATGAAGCCATGGCGGTCGAAGCCGACACCGCGTCGAAAGTCACCGGCGCCATCGAGAGCGGCAAGATCGCCATCACCTCGAACGAGATGCTGGTCACCAATCCGCTGATCGACGTCGTCATCGACGCCACCGGCAAGCCGGGTGTCGCCGCCGACTTCGACGTCATGGCGATGGAGCACGGCAAGCATCTGGTGATGATGAACGTCGAGGCCGACGTCACCATCGGCTGCTATCTGAAGCAGCAGGCCGACCGGCTTGGCGTCGTCTATTCGGTGGGTGCGGGCGACGAGCCGTCGAGTTGCATGGAACTGATCGAATTCGCGTCGGCGCTCGGGCTGACCATCGTCTCGGCAGGCAAGGGCAAGAACAACCCGCTCAACCACGATGCCGTGCCGGACGACTATCGCGCCGAAGCGATCCGCCGCAACATGAACCCTCGCATGCTGGTCGAGTTCGTCGACGGTTCCAAGACCATGGTCGAGATGTGCGCCATCGCCAACGCCACCGGGCTGGTGCCCGACGTGCCCGGCATGCACGGCCCGAAGGCCGATCGCGACGACCTCGCCAAGGTGCTCATTCCGCGCGAGGATGGCGGGCTGCTCACGAAGAAAGGCGTCGTCGACTACACGGTCGGCAAGGGCGTCGCGCCCG
Organism: Mesorhizobium sp. M7A.F.Ca.US.011.01.1.1; assembly: GCF_003998295.1. Taxonomy (NCBI): domain Bacteria; kingdom Pseudomonadati; phylum Pseudomonadota; class Alphaproteobacteria; order Hyphomicrobiales; family Phyllobacteriaceae; genus Mesorhizobium; species Mesorhizobium sp. M7A.F.Ca.US.011.01.1.1. The sequence continues at coordinate 872 of NZ_RZRT01000040.1, read as the reverse complement.
GCGTCTTCGTCATCGTCGAGGCGACGCATCCGCGCATCATCGAGCGCATGGACGATCTGCATATCGGCCACGGCCCCTATTACAGCCTGTTCCGGCCCTATCATCTGACGTCGCTGGAGGTGCCGCTGACCGCCGCCCGCATCGTGCTTTTCGGCAAGCCCGACATGGTGCCGCTGCCGCGGCCGGTCGCCGAAGTCTGCGCCGTCGCCAAGCGCGACCTTGCCGCCGGCGAGACCTTCGATGCGATCGGCGAGACCTGCTACCGCTCCTGGACCATGACCGTCGGCGAAGCCCGCGCCCGGCGCGCTGTGCCGGTCGGCCTGCTCGAGGGCGGCAAGGTGCTGAAACCGGTCAGGAAAGGTGAGTTGCTGACCGCGGATAACGCCGCACCCGACCCGACAACGAGGCTGTTCGCCTTGCGTCGGCTGCAGGACGAGATGCTGTACGGGGCAGAAGGCCGCGCGCCTCTGGCGGAGCGGTTGGCCGACATTGCCGTCGATTTGAGGACCAAGGCGGGCGAGGGCGGTCGCGTCGTGAGCAAGAACGAGATCGACGACATGTGGGGCGGCAGCCAGAACGAGGCCTGACCAGGGGCACACGGGGTTGATGGGTTGGACAGCCTATTGGCGGCCCGGATTTCGTCGTTCGTTTGGATTGATCAGCATAACATTCGGGATTGACCGAGGCCTTCCCCTTCGTCATCCACGGGTGGAGCAAGGAGCGGAGCGACGCAGCGCAGACCCGAGGATCCTGTGTGTTGTTCCCATGCTATGTCTGAAGTGGGAAGGAGACCGAGGGGATCCTGGTCGTCCTTTCGAGGACAGGCCGTGGCATGGCTCGGTCCCTTCCCACCGGTGAACCATCAACCTGAA